>NZJM01000043.1 GCA_002692205.1 Legionellales bacterium
AAGCACAATTAAAAAAAATTTTAGTTATAAAGAAAATATAATTGGTCGTTATAATCAGATTTCACATGATGGTGAATGTGGCATTCCAGCTTCTATTGATTTACCTAATAAGACGTCAAGTCATGTAAGTTTTACTATGCTCAGTTCTAGTAATAGTAGTTTTGATCTACTTTCACTTTCAAGAAAATTAGTTTCGCTACATTCTCAATCAAATCCAAAAGAGATAGGATTACTCGTAGTTGGTTTCAGCAAAAAAGAATCTGAGCGAGTTATAGAGGCACTGATCTCAGCTATTCTAGCAGCATCAGCGAAAATGCCTGATTTCAAAAGTAAAAAGCAAATTACGACGTCATTGTCTAAAATTATTCTTTTTGGTTTCAAGGCAAACCATAGATTTAGACAAAGTTTTGCTATTTCAGAGGGTAATGCGCTGGCTCGCAGTTTAAGTATGATGCCATCAAATAAACTTACACCTACTCATTACCTCAAAAAAATTAAAGAGATTGCAAAGGAAAATAAATGGAAATTAGAGTTTTATAATGAAGCAACTTTAAAACAAAAAAAAGCTGGGGCTTTTTTAGCTGTATCCCAAGGAAGTCCAACGGCAGATGCCGGTATTGTACGTTTAAGATATAATCCGAGACGCGCATCAATGAAAAAGAAAATTTTTCTGGTAGGAAAAGGTATCTGCTATGACACAGGCGGAACAAATTTAAAGCCTGCTAACTACATGTTTGGTATGCATGAAGATATGCAGGGAAGCGCTGTTGCAATAGGTACATTACTGTCCCTAACAAAACTTAACTATAATCGCCCTGTTGAATGTTGGATGGCACTAGCCATGAATCATATAGGTCCAAAAGCCTATAAACCAAATGATATTGTTACTGCTTCAGACGGAACAACCATTGAAGTTGTGCATACCGATGCAGAAGGTCGAATGGTATTAGCAGACACATTGGCATTGGCATCAAAAGAAAAACCTTCACTAATAATTGACTATGCAACATTAACTGGTGCATGCATGTACTCGATTGGCACATCATATAGTGGAATTTTTACTACTAAAGATAAATGGCACTTAGATTTAATTAAGGCTGGCCAAGATTCTGGGGAACGTGTCTGGCCTTTCCCGCTAGATAAAGATTTTGATCAAATGATTAAAAGTGATATTGCTGACATCAAACAGTGCTCTCAAGAAAGTGGCGTTGACCATATTTTAGCGTCAAGATTTTTGCAGCGTTTTGTTAAAAACAATATACCGTGGCTACATATGGATTTATCAAGCAGTAATAAGAAGGGTGGTTTAGCCCATGTACCAACAAATACAACGGGTTTTGGTGTTCGCTATACAGTTAATTTATTACTTAATAATTATTTAAAATAAATTTTATTTTGCTTACACGTCAGAACGCAATACTTACTCCAGCACTCCCCCCTAGGTGGATGGTAGTTTGGTCAGACAAGCGTCCATTAAACTGCATATAGATTTTGCCATATTCTCCTAAGTCATAGTCAAAACTAGTATTCATACTTACAGAGTTTTCACTATAGCTACCGCTATTAAAATCAACAGTTACCGCGTTTAATGAATGATCTTGATTTTTACCATAAAAAACTGAGCGATGTTCGAATTCGGCACTTGTGATTAATTGTACTTTATCGTCTATCATTAAGGTTAGTTGTTTATTGAAATGAATACTTGCTTGAGCAAGATTACGTTCCTCCCATGAAAAGAACATACTCTCGCTGTAACTAGGAGTATGTGAAAAACTACCTGTTATTCCGAGCTCAGTTTCCTGTATATTAGTCATTGATTCAGTGATTTTTTGATCTGATGTACGTGTAAAATTTATGCCAGTAATTACCTCTGCACTTTCATAATTAGCACTTACATCAGCTATACCGGTATTTACTATATTAGTTAGTACATCTCTACTACTGTTGTGCCAACTCCAGCCAGCAACTGCATAACTGCTTGCTTTCCAATTGTTTAATCTCCGAAAGCCATTAGTACTAATACCTGCGAGAAAACTTTTTTTTGTAATATCATGGTTTTCATCAAGTTTTAGTTTATTGCGTTCAACAGTTAAGATTAAATTTAGCTTATCAGGCACCATTGGATAAATAAAGTTTGTACCATAGGCATTATTTTCATAACCAAGAGTAGTGCGACCATCATCTCGAAATGATGTATAAGCAAAAGGCTCTATTTTTGGCTTTTTTGAATTAGGTCCGTTGCTATAAGATTTTAGTGATGCACGAAGATTATATGCACGATATCCTAGTAATTCATCGACTGTTTCTTGCGCACCCATACCAACCGATGTTGCTGAACCTGCAACAATTCGGTTGCCGTCTAGATCAGTCAACCCAAGTGTTCCCTCTGTTTTATACATATAAGAACGACCATAACCATGTTGAATTCGAAGATTGTTTCCCTCTTTACCATCTTTAACACTAATCAAACCAATTAAGATACTGTCATCTTTTAATGTTAATGTGCCGCGATTTTGCTCAAATTTAATTGCAGCCGTTTTGGTGTGATGACCAGGCTCTCCATTTACTGTTCGCCTAATTATTCCGCTATTATTTACACTACCGTTAGTGCCAATATCTATAGCATGTAATGATTGCGTAGCTGCTGCTTCAGCAGCAATAAGTCCACCATGTTTATTATTAACTATCATACCCGTCGACTTATCCAAACGAATTGCTGCTTCCTGACTTCCTGTTATTGAACCAGAATTATTAACGACAGGGTTTGTACAGGATGCGGTGCATCTTATTGTATTTCTCTTGGCAGTAATTAAGCCGCCAGAATTATTATTAATTATCGCATTCGTCGTTTGCTTAATATCAATCGCTTGTCCATCATTTGATTGAATAGTTCCCGAGTTAGTAAGTGTAAAATTAGTATTGAACTGCGCCTTGATTGTGCCGTCGAAACCTCCGTCTTGTTTAATTGTTGCACCAGAATTATTAATAATAGTAACCCCAGTTAATCCATTACTGGTATTTGTTCCGAAAGATTGAACAGAAGCATTATCATCGCCGTTATTAATAGTGGCATTATTAATTAAGGTAACGTTATCACCTCCATCGCCAACTGTTTGCTGGTCTGTTGTGTCGCTGTTTATTGTTACGTTGGACGTGTGCGTATCTTCCCCGGCTGAGGCGTGTTGAAAAAAAAATATAAAGCTAATAAAAGCAAAGAAAAAATTTCTTGTTGGACGCATTCCATCATTATAATCAATATCTTAGGTTAGAACTATATTTTAAACCATTGATTAATATGAGTTAATATAATTGACATGTTTTTAGATTGATACAACTACTACACATTGAATCTATCTGTATAATACCTGACTTTTTCATGGAGCATTTGTTAGGTGAGTAAGAAACTTCGTAACATAGCTATTATCGCGCATGTCGACCATGGCAAAACAACCTTAGTTGATAAACTGTTGCAACAGTCTGGTGTTTTTGACGAACGTTCAATCCCAACAGAGCGTGTTATGGATTCTAATGATTTAGAAAAAGAGCGTGGGATCACGATCCTTTCCAAAAATACTGCAATAAGATGGAAAGATTATTGTATCAATATTGTCGACACGCCCGGGCATGCAGATTTTGGTGGAGAAGTAGAACGTGTTCTTTCAATGGTAGATTCAGTATTACTACTAGTAGATGCCGTAGATGGCCCAATGCCACAAACACGATTTGTTACCCAAAAAGCATTCGCAATGGGTTTTAAACCAATTGTTGTTATAAATAAAATTGATCGTGATGGTGCTCGTCCAAATTGGGTCTTAGATCAAACCTTCGATCTTTTTGATAAGTTAGACGCAACAAATGAACAGCTTGACTTTCCAGTTGTTTATGCATCATCACTTCTTGGTTATGCAGGTCTTGAGCCTGATGTTTCTAGCGGTGATATGTCTTGTCTGTTTGAAACAATAATCTCTCATGTTGATGCTCCAGATGTTGATGAGTATGGTTCGTTGCAATTACAAATTTCTACACTCGACTATAATAGTTATGTTGGAATTATTGGTATAGGGAGAATCAATCGAGGTGTAATTAAGAATAATATGAATGTTTCCCTAATAAATCATCAAGGTGACACACGTAAAGGAAAGATATTACAGGTCTATAGTTTTTTGGGACTCGATCGAATTGAAGCCGAATCTGTTTCAGCAGGCGATATTGTTGCGATAGCAGGAATCGAACCATTAAATATTTCAGATACAATTTGCGATCCAGAAAATATAGAGGCTCTTCCAGCTTTAACTGTTGATGAACCAACAATTAGTATGACATTTCAGCCGAATACCTCTCCTTTTGCTGGTAACGATGGTAAATATGTTACTAGTCGAAATATTTGGGATCGCTTACAACAAGAATTAAAACATAATGTTGCATTAAAAGTTGACGCAACCGAAGAAGCCGATAAATATCGTGTTTCTGGCCGCGGTGAGTTACATCTATCTATTTTAATAGAAACAATGCGTCGTGAAGGTTTTGAGCTCGCTGTTGGACGTCCACAGGTGATCATACATGATATGGGAGATCATAAAGAAGAACCATATGAGCAGCTCACGATTGATATTGAAACAATACATCAGGGCGCAGTAATGGAAAAACTAGGTGAACGACGGGGAGATCTAAAAAACATAGATCCTGATGGAAAAGGTAGAACTCGTCTCGAATATATTATTCCTGCACGTGGTTTGATTGGTTTTCGTGGTGAATTTTTAACACTTACTTCAGGTACTGGGTTAATGTATAACGTTTTTATTCATTATGGACCATATGTTACTACAAGCATCGGGCAAAGAAATAATGGGGTTTTAATTTCAAACGGAAAAGGAAAAGCTGCCGGTTATTCATTATTTAATCTACAAGAACGCGGAAAATTATTTATTGATCACGGCGATGATATATATGAAGGGATGATAATTGGTATTCATGCGCGAGATAATGACTTAGTCGTAAATCCATTAAAAGGAAAACAATTAACTAATGTGCGTGCATCTGGAACAGATGAAAATATTATTTTGACCCCACCAATTAAGATGAGTTTAGAGCAAGCATTAGAATTCATTGATGATGATGAATTGGTTGAAGTAACACCAAAATCGATCCGTATAAGAAAGAAATATTTAAAAGAACACGAAAGAAAAAGAGCCTCTAGGAAAGCAGGATAATCCTTTGAGCATTAAAAATATTTAGCTCTAAAAAAATATTACGCAATAAACGCATTAGTTTATTATTTCTTTTCTTCTCTCGCTAATACTTCAGCGATTACCTCATCAGCAACATTTTTCGGGCAAGCACTATAATTTAGAAATTCCATCGAGAATTGACCTCTACCCGAAGTCATTGTTCGTAGTGTCCCAATATAGCCAAACATTTCGCTAAGTGGACATTCAGCTTTAACTCGTACCCCAGTTGGATTAGCCTCTTGTGACTTAATTATGCTTCGACGACGATTTAAATCACCAATTACATCACCAACATTATCATCAGGAGTAAAGACATCGACTTTCATAATAGGCTCCATTAGTTGCGGCCCAGCTTTTGGCATTGATTGACGATATGCTGCAGCTGAGGCAAGCTCAAATGCAATAGCTGATGAGTCGACTGCGTGAAAGGCGCCATCAAATAATGTTACTTTGAAATCAAGACATGGATAGCCTGCTAATACCCCTTTATCCATACTTTTTTGAAAACCACCTTCAACTGCTGGCCAAAATTCTTTTGGTACATTACCGCCAGTCACTTTAGATTCAAAAACAAAACCACTGCCAGGATCGCCTGGCTCAATAATATAATCAATCTTGCCATATTGGCCAGAGCCACCTGATTGTTTTTTATGAGTGTAGCTATCTTCTATTCGTTTTGTGACCGTCTCACGATAAGCAACCTGTGGGCTACCAACTTCAACTTCGACACCATGTGTTCTTTTTAAAATATCCACCTTAATATCAAGATGCAATTCACCCATTCCTTTTAAAATTGTCTCACCACTATCCTGATCGGTTTCAACTCTAAAGGATGGGTCTTCTTTAATCATTTTACCAATTGCAATACCAAGTTTTTCCGAAGCACCTTTATCGATTGGAGCAACCGCAATTGAGATAACAGGGTCTGGAAATACCATCGGTTCAAGGGTCGCTGGTTTGTCAGGATCACATAAAGTATGGCCCGTCTGAACATTTTTTAATCCAATCGCTGCAACAATATCTCCCGCTTGCGCAACATCAAGTTCAATACGCTCATCAGCATGCATTTCAACAATACGTCCTATACGTTCACTTTTTCCGGTATAGGTGTTAAGAACAGTCATACCTTTTTCGAGTTTACCAGAGTAAATTCTAATGAAAGTTAATGCCCCATAACGGTCATCCATAATTTTGAAGGCTAATGCCCGTAGTGGTTTATTAGGATCAACAATTGCGAATTCACCAGATTCATTTCCCTCTAAATCTACTTCAGGTTGAGGTTTAACTTCCATTGGATTGGGTAAAAAATCCACCACCGCATCAAGAACCATTTGTACACATTTATTTTTAAAAGCAGAACCACAGTAAGTTGGAAAAAAAGTAAGATTAATCGTACCTTTGCGAATACATGATTTTATTTCATCGATAGTAGGTTCTTCACCTTCAAGATATTTTTCCATGATAGCATCATCTTGCTCAACAGCGGTCTCAATTAATTTTTCACGCCATTCTTCTATTTTATCAGTCATATCATCAGGAGCATCTTTAATATCAAACTTTGCGGGGTCATTAGGGTCATTCCATACCCATGCTTTACGAGTAAGTAAATCAACAGCGCCAATAAAATTATCTTCAATACCAATTGGCAGAGCCATAACAAGTGGATTTGCACCGAGGACATCTTGAATTTGTTGAACCACGCGATAATAATCAGCACCAGTTCTGTCGAGTTTATTAACAAAGATAATACGAGAAACACCGGATTCATTAGCGTAACGCCAGTTCGTTTCCGATTGTGGCTCAACTCCACCAGAACCACAGAAAACACCAACTCCACCATCTAAAACTTTTAAAGAACGATATACTTCGATCGTAAAGTCAACGTGACCGGGAGTGTCAATAATATTTAATCGATGCTCATTCCAAAAACAACTTGTGGCAGCGGATTGTATAGTGATCCCACGCTCTTGTTCTTGCTCCATGAAATCAGTTGTAGCTTCGCCATCGTGCACTTCGCCAGTTTTATGTATTTTTCCAGTTAACTTTAATATGCGCTCAGATGTCGTCGTTTTCCCTGCATCGACATGTGCAAAGATTCCTATATTCCTATAATTTGTTAAGTCAGTCATTTTTCTACTCGTATGATTAATTAAGTCAATTGATATTGGTGTATTTCTATTAAGATTTCATTTAGGCGGCGGAGTATAAACCAGAATCACTGAATATGTGAAATCGAATATAGGCTGGAGCGTCAAAATAGCCTGAAGATGACAAAAATCAGACAAAATCGAGACAAAATAAGAAAAAATAGAAGCCTACCTAGAAGAGGAAATACTACGTATAATCAGGCTATGTATGATATTCCCAATAAAATTGCAGACGTCTTACTCGAATTAGAGGCAAGTTTACGCATTCACGGTAAATGGGACGAGTCTAAACCCAAGGCAAGCGATCTTAAAAGCTCAATTCCATTTTGCATGGATACTCTGAAATTCGAGCAGTGGCTACAGTGGATTTTTTTGCCAACAATGAAAGATACAATTGAGCAGACCAAGCCTTTACCCCTAGAGAGCGCTATTTTTGAATATGCAGAAGAATGTCTGTTAGAAACCGATCCATCTACACGTCAATTATTAAAACAATTAAAACTTTTTGATAATTTAATCAGTGTGCAAGCAAGTGTCCGTAGACACTAGTAACCTCAAGTCAAATAAATATTTTCATGAGCATTAAATACCCCCTAATTCGCGCAGTATTTTTATTGATTACATTTTTTATCACTGGATGCACAGCAATGAAATATGAACCTATACCATTAGTTAAATACGTTGATTTAGAAAGATTCATGGGTGCATGGTATGTGATAGCGCATATACCGTCATACCCCGAAAAAAATGCATTCAATGCAATTGAAAGATACGAGTTAAATGATGATGGGACAATCGCAACAACCTTTACTTTTAATGAAGGTGGTTTCGAAGGTAAATTCAAAACACTAACACCAGTCGGTTTTATTACTGATGAAGAATCAAATGCAGTGTGGGGCATGCAGTTTATCTGGCCAATAAAGGCGGACTATAGAATTGCTTATGTTGATGACAATTATACAGAGACAGTTATTGCGCGTGAGAAACGAGATTACGTTTGGATTATGACGAGAACACCAGAGATTGATGGAGTCAACTATAATAAATTAATTAATTTTGTAGAATCACTTGGATACGATAAATCTCTGATTAGAAAAGTACCTCAAAAAATTAATTAGCTCTTCTTAGTGTCAAATTTAATCTCACAGCGCCAACTAAGGGATGTCGAGCTTTTTTAAGTGGACGAACCCCATGAAAGCGGAGGCGATCTGGTCCTCCCCAAACTAAAACATCTCCGTGATATAGTTCTTTTGTGATCGGTTTTTCATTTCTGGTTAAACCACCAAACATAAACATAACTGTCAAACCAAGAGATACCGAGACAATCGGTTGTGAGAAATCACGCTCATCTTTATCTTGATGAAGCGACATAGATGTTTTTGGACTGTAGCGATTAATTAAGCAGGCATCTGATTCAAAATTAGTATAACCAACAATATCTGCTGCATCTCTGGCTAAAGTTTTAAATATAAGCGGCATATGAGGCCAAGGTTTGTTATTTTGCGGGTCAATTTTTTCATATCGGTAGCCTGATTTATCCGATATCCAACCATATTCTCCACAATTTGTCATAGCAGCAGACATAAAACTACCATTTGGCGTTTTCATATGACGAAAATTACTTTTACCGGCAACATTATTTATTCCAACCAATAATTGATCGTCTAAATTCACAGCAAAGCCTCGAAGTATAATGCTGTGATTTGAAAATTTGTCTAAAACAATATTTTTCATAAAATTTTTATCTGCTTGTGGTTTATTATGCATAATATTATATTGTTTTTTTTATGAAATAATCAGAAACTCAGCTGAATCTGCGTTGTTCTGTTACTTTAATTCATCCAAAAACCTAGACAAAATGAATATAGAAGATAGTTTTACTTTACATGAGTAAAAATATTAAACTAAGATTCAATTGAACTTCAGTATAAATGCATTTAACATTGAAAATAAAAAATACATATAAATTACAGCTACTTACAGTACTTATGATATTTTCATTTGGTCTCAAGGCAGAATTAGCGTTAAATGATCCAGCTCCGGATTTCGAGCTACTAGATCAAGATGGAAAATCACATAAGCTGGAAGATTATAACGGTCAATGGCTAGTGCTCTATTTCTATCCTAAAGATGACACCCCTGGTTGTACGACCGAGGCATGTTCTTTCAGAGATGATATTTACAAAATTCGTGAGCTAAAAACAAAAATCGTCGGAATAAGCACAGATGATGTTGAAAGCCACGAAAAATTTGCAAAAAAATATAGCCTTCCTTTCCCTCTATTATCAGATAAGGGTGCAGTGGTAGCCAAATCTTATGGATCTGCAGTTAGAGTGGGCCCGTTTAAAATGGCTAAGAGGCATAGCTTCATTATTTCACCATCAGGAAAAATTGCTATGATATATAGAAGAGTTAATCCCTCTACCCATAGCAACGAAATAATAGATAAGCTAAAATTACTTACCTCGTCAAACTAAATCAATAAGCAGTTAAAATTGATGAATTGATTCATTATTAGGATGGTTTATTATTTTGAGAAAAAATCCCAGCTATTTTAAATTTTTTCTTTATTGGCTGTTAAATATCGATATTTCAAATGAAAGCACATCAAATGATGATATTGATATTTTTCGTTTTGCAATATTTATTACTTTTCATCTGGGTTGTTTTGCAATTCTATGGGTTGGTTTCAGTTGGTTTGCATTTTTATTTACAATAACTTTTTATTTCATCAGGATGTTTTTTATTACTGCTTTTTACCATCGTTACTTTTCACATCGTTCGTATAAAACAAGCCGTGTAACCCAATTTATAATGGCTATAATGGGTTGTACTGCTGGCCAGAGAGGTCCTATTTGGTGGGCAAGTCATCACAGAGAGCACCATATTACTTCAGATACTATAGATGACCCACACTCTCCAAGATTTGGATTTCTTAATAGTCATATGCTTTGGTTTCTTAAGACTAAAAATTTTAGAACACTTAATCATCGAGTAAATGATTGGTTACGGTTTCCAGAACTGGTGATCCTAGAATACATCGATTGGATTCCATTTGTTGCGTTTGGTGTTTTTTGCTACCTATTTGGAGAGTTAACTATATTGAGTGAATTTGGAATTGAGACTTCCGGTATTCAATTATTCGTTTGGGGTTTCATTTTATCAACAGTCATGCTTTATCATGGGACTTATACGATTAATTCATTAGCACATCGTTTTGGGAAAAAAAGATATGAGACAAATGATGATAGTAAAAATAACTTTATATTGGCGTTATTAACGCTTGGAGAGGGGTGGCATAATAATCATCATAGGTACCCACGTTCTGCCAAACAAGGGTTTTTTTGGTGGGAAATTGACTTAACTTATTTTATTTTAAAATTTATGAAATTTACTTTTTTGATAAAAGATCTAGAGACTGTTCCTTCAAAATTATTATCTAAACACAAATATGAGTCATAACATTTAACTTCAATTTAGTACTTGCCTTTCTGTATAATTAATTAAGAGTTTATAAGTAGATAGAAATAATGAAAATTGCAATCATAGGTGCCGGTATTTCAGGACTAACAGCCGCATACATTCTCAGTAAAAAACATTCAATTACCCTCTATGAGAAAAATAACTATCTGGGTGGACATGCGAATACGTTCCAAGTAGCAGAAAAGAATAAAATACTAGCAATTGATACAGGATTTATTGTATTCAATCATGTTAATTATCCAAATTTATCTAAAATATTCTCAGATCTAAATGTAGAGATAGAAGATTCTGATATGAGCTTTAGTGTTCATAATGAAAAAACAAATCTAGAATATAATGGAACTTCGATATCTAAAATATTTGCGCAAAGGAAAAATATATTCAATATTAATTTTTTATTGATGTTAAATGATATTTTAAGATTTAATAAGAACTCTTCAGCTATACTTAATTCTCCTTATTCAGATAAAATCACGGTTAATGAGTTTATTAAAAGTAATAACTATAAGAAGGATTTTGTTGAAAATTATCTCATTCCATTAGGCTCATCCCTTTGGTCCTGCCCTAAAGAAAAATTTATGAATTTTTCAATCTTATTTGTTATCGAGTTTTTGCATAATCATTGTATGCTGACTGTTAACGACCGGCCTATCTGGAAAACAGTAAAAGGTGGTTCTAAAGAATACATTAAGAAGATGTTGCTCGATTCAAAGAACTTAGAAATTATAAAAAACTCTGTTAAAAAAGTTGTACGTGACACTAAGGAAGTTTCAATTTTTACAGAGGATAATAGAAGTTATTATGATGAGGTGATAATAGCATGTCATCCTGATCAGGCATTGAATTTAGTTGATAATTTGGAAGTAAGTGAAAAAGCAATATTGGAGCCTTTCAAATACGAAATAAATAGTACGCTTCTACATACAGATACAACGGTGTTACCGAGTAATAAATCAATTTGGGCTAGTTGGAATTATCGCATACCAATCAATAGCCAAGAGAAAGTTATGGTTACGTATAATATGAATAAGTTACAGAATATTGATTCTAAAAATACATATTGCGTATCTCTAAACCTGGGCTCAAAAATTGATCAAGAAAAAATAATAAAAGAATTTAAATATGAACATCCTATTTTTTTCCCAGGTATAGCTGAATATCAAGCACAGCATGCATCCTTAATTAGGAATAAGAGAATATCTTATTGTGGTGCATATTGGGGATATGGTTTTCATGAGGATGGCGTGAATAGCGCTCTTAAAGTCTGCGAAAAATATGACATGGGGCTAGCATAATGCAAAGCGCAATATATAAGGGGAGAGTTATCCATCACAGAATAGCGCCTAAAGAGCACTTATTTTCATATAATATTTTTATGATGTATTTAGATTTAGATGAATTACCAGAATTATTTAATACTTTTCTATTTTGGTCTTCATCTAGATTTAATTTAGCATGGTTTAGCAGAAAAGATCATTACGGTAAGACAGAAAAACCTCTTAAATCATCAATAAAAAGACTAATTAAAAGGAAGCACGGGAAGGATTTTAGTGGACGAATAACATTACTCACACATCTCAGATATTTCGGTTACACGATGAATCCCGTTAGCTTTTATTATTGCTGGAATGAAAAAGTACAAAATGTTGATTATATAGTTGTAGAAATCAACAACACTCCTTGGGGCGAGCAGTATTGTTATGTGCTTGATGCAAATGATGAAGCATTGAAATTTGATTTGACAAAAAAATTTCATGTATCACCATTTATGAGCATGGACCAAAATTATATTTGGGAGTTTAATAAACCGTGCGAAGAAATCATTGTATTAATGAAAAATTATGAAAAAGATAAGCATCTATTAACAGCTTCACTCAAGCTCAAGAAAGAAAAAATTTCATCAAAAAATCTAGCTTTCGTACTAATTTGCTATCCTTTTGTTACATTAAAAGTGGTTCTTGCGATCTATTGGCAAGCATTTAAGCTATGGTCCAAGAATATTCCATTTCACCCTCATCCAAAAAATAAAATTTAATTATTATTTAATTGTGAACATAAAAAAATATATTAATAGCATAATAAGAAAAAAGTTAATAAAAAAACTTAATAAATTTTCTACTTATAAGATAAATTTTACTGATGAATTGGGAGTATGGACAATTGGTGAAGGCGATAAAATAATTAATGTAAAAATTCTAAATCCCGATTTTTATCTAATGATATTTTCAGGAGGTAGTAATGGTATTGCTAATGCATATACTAAAGGTTATTGGGAATGTGATAAGCTATACGAGCTTTTTAGAGCATTTGTAAGAAATATAGAGTTACTCGATTCACTTGAATCTGGCTATCTGAAATTTGATATATTAAAGAATCGTCTCATATATATTTTAAGCAGTAACTCAAAGTCTGGTAGCAAGAAAAATATTCATGCTCATTATGATCTGGGTAATAATTTCTTTAAGTTATTTTTAGATGACACGATGACTTATTCCTCAGCTATCTTCGAATCTGAAAATTCTTCATTACAAGATGCATCAACTAATAAGCTTGACATTATTTGTAAAAAACTCAATTTAAATGAGTCGCATCATATCCTTGAAATTGGTGGTGGATGGGGTAGTTTTGCTATTTATGCTGCAGAAAATTATGGATGTGAGGTTACAACCACCACAATTTCTCAGCAACAGTTTGAGTACATGGAAAAGAAATTCTCCGATCTGGGGCTAAAAAAAAGAATACATCTTTTAAATGAAGATTACCGAAATTTATCCGGTCATTACGATAAAATTGTATCTATTGAAATGATTGAAGCTGTTGGCGATCAGTTTCTTGGTGTATTTTTTTCTATGTGTTCAAAACTTTTGGCACCTGGGGGGCAGATGCTCCTGCAGTCTATTACTATGCCAGATGAGAGATATCCAAAATACTTAAAGAATACTGATTTTATACAAACTTATATTTTTCCCGGTAGCTGCGTTCCTTCATTGGCAGCTATAAAAAATGCACTAAGCAGGAATACTAATCTCACTATAGGGCATACCGAAAATATTGCTTTACACTATTCAAAAACACTTCTTTATTGGCTAAATAATTTTAATAAGAATGAATTACGGATAAAAGAACTTGGTTATGATGAAAGTTTTCTTCGCTTGTGGAGATATTATTTATGCTACTGTGCGGCAGGATTTCAAGAGCAATACTTAGGCGATCTGCAGATTTTATTAAATAAGAAGAATACTGATTAAAAATATCTTTTAAAAAATTCATTATGAATAAAAATAATGTCATAAATTTTATTATTTTCCAAATAAATTGGGCTATTTGTGTTTTTGCGGCTGCCAAGGGTTATCCATGGCTAGGTCCAATGATTGTTTTTATTTGGTGCCTTATACATATTTATATGTACAGATCATTTATTTTAGTTGAGTTACCCATACTTCTTATTACCGGTTGTATTGGGTATTTAGTTGATTCATTTCTTGTAGTATTTAATTTCATTGAATTTCCACTCCATGCCCAATTCGGCTATCTTTCTCCATTATGGATGGTTGCTCTATGGGTTAGCTTTTCGACAACATTTCGTCATAGCATGAGCTGGCTTAGAGAGAAATATATTCTTGCATCTTTTTTTGCTCTTATTGGCGGACCTTTTGCATATTTAGCAGGTCAAAAAATTGGTGCTATTAATGGACTAATTGATATTTCAAATATATTAGTGGTAGGAATATTATGGGCAATAGTTTTTCCATCTATTTTATATACACTCAATCGTATCGAAAAAAAATATGGTAATTAATTTATGCTATTTCAAATAACTTCTTCTTTAATTTTTGCCTCAACAGCTATGTTAATAGTTTGGTTGTTACAGTATAAGACTAATAATGCTGGTTTTGTAGATGTATCATGGGCATTTTGCACAGCAATTATTGGTATTTATTTTGTTTATATGAATACCGATTCTTTCAATATAAGAAATATTATTGCAGCAATTATGATTGGCTTTTGGGGTTTTCGTTTGGGCTTTTATCTTCTAAAGCGTGTTTTAACAGAAAACGAAGATCGTCGATATAATTATATGAAGCAATATTGCGGTAAATATGCACAGTTTGTCATGTTTTTATTTTTTCAACTTCAGGCTACTTGGGCAGTTTTATTTGCATCTACTATTTTTTCTGTGGTAAATAATCAAAGTATAGCTCTCAATGTAGTAGATTATCTTGCTATCGTTATTTGGTGCATATCTATTACAGGAGAGTATTTTGCAGATAAGCAACTTCATCAATTTAGAAAATCAAATGATAGAAAGAAGGTATGTGATATTGGTTTATGGCGATATTCAAGACACCCAAATTATTTTTTTGAATGGCTTCACTGGTGGGCATATATTCTTCTAAGTATCGGTTCATCGCTATGGTGGTTGTCATGGTTAATAATGCTTATTGTATTAATTTTCTTAGTCAAAATCACAGGCATACCTTATACGGAAAAAAATGCTATTCGTACAAAAGGCAGTGCTTATAAGAAGTATCAGCAGACAACTAGTTCTTTTTTGCTCTTACCTCCAAGGAGACCATAGTTTATGAAAAATATGTTTATAAAAGTTGCTGAGCTGGGATTTCTTCCAGATGCTGTTATCAGACAAGGGATTCGTTTTCTTAGTAAACATCGGCTTAAAGAGATATGCATAGATAATCCTGAACAAGCGTCAATTTTACAAGACCAGTTTATTGATATGATGGACTCATCTGAAATTGCACCTCTACCAAAAGTAGCCAATCAACAACATTACGAAGTGCCAACTGCATTTTTTAGAGAAGTGCTAGGAAGCAATCTAAAATATAGTTCTTGTTATTGGAAAAAGAAAACGAAAGATTTGAATGAAGCAGAAGAAGCTGCGCTTAAAATTACATGTAAGCATGCGGATATTCAAAATGGTATGAATATTCTTGAACTTGGTTGTGGGTGGGGGTCTTTAACCTTATGGATAGCTAGCCATTATCCAAATTCAAAAATAACAGGTATTTCAAATTCCGCTAGTCAAAGAGAATATATTGTTACTCAAGCGAAAAAACGAAACCTAAATAATATTGAAATTAAAACGATTGATATGAATAAATTTGATACGGATTCAAAATATGATCGTATCGTATCTATCGAAATGTTTGAGCATATGAGAAATTATAGATTGATATACAAAAAAATTTATGGATGGTTAAATCCCGACGGTAAATTTTTTAAGCATATTTTTTGTCATCGCCTTACTCCGTACGAATTTATTATCAATGATGATTCAGATTGGATGAGTCAGTTCTTTTTTACTGCGGGAATCATGCCCTCTGATAGTCTTCCATATTTTTTCCAAGATGAATTGAAATTAATTAATCACTGGCGTTGGTCAGGAACACACTATCAAAAAACTGCAAATGCGTGGCTTCGTAATATGGATTCTAGAAAACAAATACTCATTCCATTAATAAAAAATGTATATGGTGAAAAAAATGTCAACATATGGTGGAATAGGTGGCGTATTTTCTTTATGGCCTGCGCTGAATTATTTGGTTTTGATAAAGGTAATCAATGGTGGGTAAGTCATTATCTATTTAGTAAGACTAGTTTATAATGCCAATTATATAACTATTTCTTTTATGCATAAAAAACAAAATCTTCCTACAAAATTATGTCCTGCATGCAATAAAATTTTTGTGTGGAGAAAAAAATGGAAAAGAGATTGGAGTAATGTAATTTATTGCTCGATCAGATGTAAAAAAACATCATAATAAAATTTATGAATAAGATAAGAAATTTATGCATTATTCTCGGAGACCAGCTTACTCACGACAGTCTTATTTGGGATAACTTTGATCTAAATAAAGATAAAATCTGGATGGCAGAGGTTGTATCTGAGTCGATTAACCCTCTGTCAAGTAAGCAACGAACAACAGTATTTTTTTCTGCTATGCGTCATTTTGCTGAAGAATTAAGACGAAAAAAAATAAAGGTTATATATACTGAAATTAATGAGCATATTAGTACTTTTGAAGAGGCGCTAAAAAAAACTATAGATAACAGTAGTATTGGTTGTTTTCGATGCGTGATTCCTGGTGATTATAGAGTTTATACTTTACTGAGTGATTTTTTTAAAGAAAATACTAAAAATATAGAATGGCTTGAAGACACGCACTTTATTTCTAAAGAAAATGAATTTAACGAGTGGATTAAAAAATACAAAAAACCAAGGATGGAGTATTGGTATCGTTATATAAGAAAATCGAGAAAAGTTTTATTGGAGGATGATGGAAAACCCGTAGGTGGAAAGTGGAACTTTGATCATTCAAATAGAAAATCTTTTTCTAAGACTGGACCCGAAGAAATTCAAAAGCCAATAAGATTTAAACCAGATAAAATTACAAAAAAGGTAATATTAGACATAGAGCTACATTTACCCAATCTGCCAGGAAAGGTGTCAAAATTTGATTGGGCTGTTACTAGAACACAAGCATTAAAGGTCTTAGATGATTTTATTAAGTTTCGTCTCATAAGATATGGAGATTATCAAGATGCAATGTGGTCAAAAGAACCATGGTTGTATCATTCGCTGATTTCATCATGCTTAAATCTTAAATTACTAAATCCAAATGAGGTTATTAAAAAAATAGAGCACGCATATTATGATGATAAAGTTCCTCTTAATGCTGCTGAAGGTTTTATTAGGCAGATTATTGGATGGCGAGAATATATTCATGGGCTTTATTGGTATTATTCAAAAATATGGACGTCAACTAATAGCCTTAATGCGGAACGCGTACTACCGAATTTTTATTGGACAGGGAAAACAAAAATGAGGTGTCTTAATGAGTCAATTAATCAAGTTGTTGAGTATGGTTATGGGCATCATATCCAAAGGCTTATGGTCACAGGACTTTTTTCTTTACTTTACGGCGTGAAACCATCTGAGATTCATGCATGGTACTTGTCGATGTTTGTTGATGCGATTGCTTGGGTTGAAACCCCGAATACTATAGGAATGAGCCAATACGCGGATGGCGGCATCGTCGGCTCAAAACCATATATAGCAAGTGGTGGTTATATAAATCGTATGTCCAATTATTGCAAGAATTGTAATTATCAGGCAACAGAGGCATCAGGAGAGAATGCCTGTCCTTTTACAACGCTATATTGGTACTTCGTATACAAAAATAAAGATTTATTAAAAAAGAATCCACGATTAAGTATGCAAATAAAAAACTGGGACAACAAAGAAAAGCAAGTACAAAAAGATATAATTAAACGTTCTAAAAAAATATTTGATAATATTGAGTTGTTTTAAAAAAAATTATTTTTCAGTTTTCATTTTTAAAAATGTTTCTTTTGCTGAATTAATAAGGAATAATGTATCTGTTCCGACTGTTAATAAATTAAACCCTCTCTCTTTATAAGGCAGAACAGCAGCTGAATCAACTCCAAAAATTCCCATACTTATGTTCGCTGATTGACATGAGTCAATTATTCTATTTATAGCTGACTGAACAATTGGATGATCTATTTCCCCTGCTTTACCCAAACTAGCAGATAAGTCATAGGGCCCCACTAATATTGCATCCACACCCTTTACCGTTACTATTTTATCAATATTTTCAACCGCTTCGGAACTTTCAGCCTGCAACACTATCGCCGTTTCATCGTTTGCGTTTTTTAAATAACGTTCAAAGTCAATTCCATATTTATGGGCACGTCCAATCCCAATCCCTCTTTTGCCAGCGGGAGAATATTTACAATTAGCTATAATTTTTTTTGCTTGCGTAGCATTATGAACTTGAGGAACAATTACACCAGCAGCCCCAATATCAAGCGCCTTTTTTAACCAAATCTCTTCACCAGAAGGAACGCGAATTAAACAAGGAGTTGGGTAGGCTGCTTGTAGCATTGACTGCGCTTGTTGAGGGTTGAATGCCCCGTGTTCAGTATCTATAAATAGCCAATCATAGCCAATACTTCCAAGTAATTCACAAATATCAGGTGCCGGTAAGCTAACTAACGTACCTATTAATGTCTCGTTTAAACGTAATCGCTTAGCAAAATTTTTTCTTTCTCCCATCACTAACACCCTCAAAATAAATGTATTAAATTTGGTGCTGAACTGCCCCCTCCGCACCAACTCCAGTTTGCGCACGAACAAACTGTCCATCGAAAGCCTCTATTTCTTTTTTTGCTCGTGTGCTTTTATCCAAGTAAGAAATTATTATAATAGTAATGAATGCGATACTCATTGAGAATAATGCTGGGTATTTGTAAGGAAAAATTGCTTTTGTATTACCAAGAATATCAACCCATACAATGGGGCCCAATATTACGCAAAGCACGGCAGTTAGTAATCCTGCTGCACCACCGGCAAAAGCACCCCTAGTCGTAAGTCGAGACCAGTACATGGAAAAAAAGAGAATCGGAAAATTAACACTTGCAGCAATAGCAAAAGCAAGACCAACCATGTAAGCCACATTTTGCTTTTCAAATAAAATACCTAGAAGAATAGCTATGACGCCTAATATAATAGTGCTGATTCGTGATACTACTACTTCTTTTCTTTCTTGAACCTCGCCACCACAAAAAAGACTAGCGTACAGATCATGAGAAATTGCCGAAGCACCAGCCAACGTTAATCCGGAAACTACTGCTAATATTGTTGCAAATGCAACTGCAGAGATAAATCCGAGAAATATATCACCTCCAACTGCTTTTGAAAGATGAACTGCAGCCATATTATTGCCACCTAAAATATTACCAAACTTATCTAAAAAGGCATCATTATTAGTAAGTAATACAATTGCACCAAAACCAATAACAAATGTCAGAATATAAAAATAACCGATGAAGCTAGTTGCAAAGAAGACCGAATTTCTTGCTTCTTTAGCATTTCTTACTGTAAAAAATCTCATTAGAATATGAGGCAAACCTGCGGTGCCAAACATTAAGGCAAGTCCTAGCGAGATTGCTGAAACTGGATCGGAAATCAAGCCACCGGGTGCCATAATTGCCTCTCCTAGATGATGGCTTGATATAGCTTTTGTAAATAATAAATTAAATGAGAAATCAAATTTATTTAAAACAGCAAAAGCTAAAATAGTAGCCCCAAATAATAATAAAACAGCTTTGATTGTCTGAACCCAAGTAGTCGCAAGCATACCACCAAAAGTTACATAACAAATCATTAAGAACCCAACAATAAAAACAGCAACAGAATATGGAAGTCCAAATAAAATTTGAATCAATTTTCCCGCCCCAACCATCTGAGCTATTAGATAAAGAATAACAACTGCAAGTGTCCCACACGCTGCTAAAGAGCGAATAGGTAACTCTTTTAATCGGAATGAAACTGCATCTGAAAAAGTATACTTACCAAGATTTCTTAAACGTTCAGCTAGTAGAAATAAGATTACTGGCCAACCAACTAAAAAACCAATTGAATAAATTAAACCGTCAAAACCACTTGCAAAAACTAAACCAGAAATACCCAAAAATGATGCTGCCGACATGTAATCACCAGCAATAGCAAGACCATTTTGAAAACCGCTAATGCTACCTCCTGCTGTATAAAAATCACTTGCAGAACGTGTTTTTTTTGCAGCCCAGTAGGTAATTCCTAAGGTTATTGATACAAAAATAATAAACATAATTACGGCAGGGATATTTATATTAGTTAAACCCATGGTTTGACTATCAATAGCATAAACATTGGATACATCAAGCATGAAAAGTATTAATATAATAGAAAAATTCATTTTAATAGGAGATTATTTATTTATTATTTTTATAATTTTATCGTTGATTTTATCTAATTTTTTATTAGCCAAATAGACATAAATACCGGTAAGAAAAATACTTAATAAAATAATGAAAAGACCAATAATAATTCCGAGTGTCGTTGCATTATCTGGAAAGACTGTCCGAGAAAATGTATTAGGGGAAAATGCAATGATCAATATAAATATAAAATAAAATAGAATTACTATCGATGTCAATATCCAGCTAATTTTTCTTCTCAACTTTACAAGGTTTCTAAAATCTGGGTGATTTTTTATTCGTTCGTATACTTCCTGCATGATTTTTATTTCAGCTTCCTTAATCTTTTATTGCCATCTTTTTTACTTTTGTCTCCCGACAAAATCTTTTCGGTAAACCAATCTTTATTGCCATCATAATTTTTAGTATTATTATCTGCCTTAATTATGTTATTAATACATGATTCCATTATTATTTTATCTAAGAATACATATTCCTCATCAGTTAAGATAGTTGCAGCGGCTGCATTTTTTATCACATCAACTTTATGTGTATTGCAATCATTAGTCGTTATTACCGCATATGTATTTATGTACACAAGACTTAAAATATGTACTAGTAGGATATTTATTTTTTTTATCATAATTTAATAAATTTCAGAGTCATACGGTCACTCTCTCCGATACCGATATATTTTTCTTTATCAATTTCGCCAAGCCGAAGAGTCGGAGGTAATGTCCACACACCTTTTGGATGATTTTTGTTATCCTTTATATTTGCGTTAATTTCAGATTTTTCTATTAGTTCGAATCCAGCTTCTTCCGCAAGCTTAATTATAAATTTTTCTGGAACATAACCGTTTTTTGCACTTTTTTCTGGGGCATCATTTTTTTTGGCGCGGTGCTGAACGACTCCAAGAGTACCGCCTTTTTTTAATACTCGATGAAACGACTTATAGACATCCTTAATATTGTCAAATCTTATCCAATTATGTGAGCTTCTGAAAGTTAGAACCATATCAATAGAATTAGAGTCAATAGCTTTTAGGTAATCATTATTTTCATTGAAAACTATACGTTTTGTTTTTTCATAGATTTTTTTATTTTCGTCAAGATATTGCATAAGTCTTATGTGTGCTTTTTGGAGATAATCATTGGGATGATTCTTTCCAAAACTAGCGATAGTTAATTGCCCGCTAGTTTTAAGTACAGGCGCAAGTATTTCAGTATACCAACCACGACCAGGCAATATTTCAAGTACTGACATATTTAACTTAATACCAAAAAATAATAATGTTTCTTTTGGATGACGATAGATATCTCGTGCTTTATTTTCTTCTGTTCTATGTTCACCTTCTATAGCTTCATTAATTAATATCTCAGTACTATCATTCATTGCATAGCTATTTGTGTTTAATACTGGAATAGTGATGAGAGAAATAATTAGTATTCGTAATAAATTCATTTATATTTTTCCTATTATTTTTAAAAGATTATTTTTAATTTTATTGTTTATCGTATACTAAATTTATGTTAATGGGTAAATTAATAAATTATACTATTTCAGAGCAATAGTTGAATCTACTTATTACGGAAATACTTGTGGATAAATCAGCAAAAATAGAAGTTCCTGTCAAAATGTTACTCAATCCAGTACATTTTTTCGCGCTTGGTTTTGGCAGTGGCCTGACCCCTAAAATTCCTGGCACAGCAGGAACTTTAGCAGGCGTCTTACTATTTATTCTCATGCCAGATATGAGTTGGATGACTTATCTTTTGATTATTGTTTGTGGTTTTTTGTTTGGGATTTTTTGTTGCGGATATACCGCCAAAATCCTGAATGCGCATGACCACCATTCCATAGTTTGCGATGAAATTATTGGTTTTTTAGTTACCATGTTTATGGTGCCTAAGGAGTGGATATGGATTTTGATTGGTTTTATTTTATTTAGAACTTTCGATATTCTTAAACCCTGGCCAATTTCATTTATTGATCGCCGAATAGGGGGTGGTTTAGGTATTATGCTAGATGATGTTATTGCAGCATTATTTTCATTAGCTATCATTCAAATAGTGATTTATTTTTTATAATAATTTTCCGGGCTGTTTATTTAACAAATAAAAAATGCGAAATATTAAAATTATATTAATTTGCTTCTTTGCATCATTAATTATTGCTTATCCTTGCGGTGCGGATGTCTATAGATACATAGATAAGCATGGTAGAGTAATTTTTACTGATAAGCCTGAACATAAGGGCTACAAAAAATTAGTAAGGACTTGGAAAGGATGGGTGGAACAGAAAAAACCACAAAACTTCGATTGGGTGGGTCACCAAAAAAGATACGATACAACAATAAGAAGTATCGCAAAAACTTATAAATTACCCTACACATTACTACATGCAATAATAACAGTAGAGTCATGGTATAACCCAAATGCCATTTCTAAAGCTGGAGCAGTTGGGTTAATGCAATTAATGCCTGAGACCGCAAAACGTTATGGTGTTTTTAATCTAAAGGATGCAAAAGAAAATATAATCGGTGGCTCACGCTATTTAAGCGACTTATTAATAATGTTTGATAATGACATAAGGCTAGCATTGGCTGCTTATAATGCAGGGGAAAACGCCGTAAAAAAATATGAAAACAAGATACCTCCATACAAGGAGACTAGGGGTTACGTAAAAAAAGTTATGAAATATTATAAAAGATATCAGCGAACAATGAGCTAATTATTCATCTGTTACACAGCCTTCAGAGGCATTTTTAACATTTTTAATATATTTATAAAGTGTTCCTTTTTTAGCTTTATATGGTGGCATCCGCCAGTTTTCTTTTCTGCTAGCAATTTCTTCATCATTTAAATCAAATTCAATTTTATTTGCTTTAGCATTAATGGTTACCTTATCTCCATTTTTAATTATTGCAATTGGACCACCTTCTTGTGCTTCTGGAACAACATGTCCAATAATGAATCCGTGAGAACCGCCGGAAAATCTACCATCAGTTATCATCGCTACATCGCTACCCAATCCTGCACCAATTATTGCAGATGTGGGTGTCAGCATCTCGGGCATACCTGGCCCACCCTTTGGGCCTTCGTATCTAATGATTATTACATCACCTTTTTTTATCTCATCATTCTCTAATGACGCTAACATCGCTTCTTCTGAGTCATAAACTTTAGCAGGCCCTTCAAATACTTCGCCTTCTTTACCAGTAATTTTTGCAACTGAACCTCCTGGCGCTAAATTACCTTTTAGTATTCTTATGTGCCCACTTGTTTTTAGTGGATTTTTAAGCGGAAAAATTATTTTCTGCCCATCTGTTAATTTCTTAACATTCGTAAGATTTTCTTTAATTGTTTTTCCTGTAACTGTAAGGCAGTCACCATTTAATAAATTATTATCTAGTAAGAATTTCATTACTGCCGGTGTACCACCAATTTTATGGAGATCTTCCATAACATATTTTCCACTAGGTTTTAAATCAGCTAAGTAGGGAATACGATTGCTTACCGACTGGAAGTCATCAATAGTTAGATTAACATCAACAGCACGAGCCATTGCTAGCAAATGTAGTACAGCATTTGTTGACCCTCCAAGAGCTGTAACTAATACCATTGCATTTTCGAATGCATCACGCGTCATAATATCCCTTGGTTTGATATCTTCTTTTAAAAGATATTTGATAGCTCTACCTGCAGCTAAGCATTCTTTTATTTTTTCTGGATCAACAGCGGGAGTAGATGAGCTATATGGTAGAGACATACCCATTGCTTCTATAGCCGATGCCATAGTATTTGCTGTGTACATTCCGCCGCAAGCTCCAGCTCCAGGGCAGGATTTTTTTACAATTTCTTTTCTTTTATCATCATCTATATTTCCTGAAATGAACTCACCATAACTCTGAAAAGCTGAAATGATATCGATTTTATTATCATCGTAATAACCTGGTTTAATAGTTCCACCATATATCATGAGAGATGGACGATTTAATCTTCCCATTGCAATCAAACAACCCGGCATATTTTTATCACACCCTGGTATGGATATATTTGCGTCGTACCATTGTGCAGACATTACAGTTTCGATTGAGTCAGCAATTAAATCACGTGATTGAAGGGAAAAACTCATCCCTTTCGTTCCCATTGAAATGCCATCACTGACACCGATAGTATTAAATCTCATTCCAACAAGCCCAGTTTCAATAACACCTTCTTTAACTTTTTCTGCTAGATCAAGGAGATGCATATTACAAGTATTACCCTCATACCATATACTTGATATACCTACTTGAGCTTTAGACATATCTTTTTCTTCCATGCCTGTTCCGTAGAGCATGGCTTGTGAAGCACCCTGTGACTTTGGTTGAGTTATACGAGAACTGAATTTATTTAATTTCTTAATCATATTTTATAATGAACTTGTTATGTTATTCAAAATAAGAGCTAAAGTTATCGAGCTGAGTTTTAATCATTAAGAGGTATGCTCTAATTCATTTTCTCTAACTTCTACTTTTATCGAATTTTTCTCAAGCGATGCAATGACATGTCCTCCACGCATAAGTTTTCCGAATAAAAGCTCTTCAGCAAGCGGACGCTTGATCATTTTCTGAATTAAACGTGACATTGGCCTAGCTCCCATTATTTTATCATGTCCATTTTCTGCTAACCAATTACGGGCTTCTTCTGTTATTTCAATCGTTACTTTTTTATCATCAAGCTGAGCTTCAAGTTCGATTATAAATTTATCGACTACGTTTGAAATAGTATTTTTATCAAGCGAATTAAAATGGATTATTGCATCAAGACGATTACGAAATTCAGGATTAAATATTTTATTTATGCTTTCAATAGCATCACTACTATGATCTTGTGAAGTGAAACCAACAGATGCTCTACTGATTCTTTCAGCTCCAGCATTTGTTGTCATAACTATTATCACATTGCGGAAATCTGTTTTACGTCCGTTGGTATCAGTGAGTGTTCCATGATCAAAAATTTGGAGCATTAAATTAAAAACATCAGGGTTAGCTTTTTCTATTTCGTCAAGCAATAGAACGCAATGAGGTTTTTTATTGATTGCATCAGTAAGCAGCCCTCCCTGATCAAATCCAACATATCCTGGAGGCGCACCAATCAATCTTGATACAGTATGTCTTTCCATATATTCAGACATATCAAAACGAACCAATTCTATACCCATATTCATCGCGAGCTGTCTCGTAACTTCAGTTTTTCCTACACCCGTTGGTCCCGCGAATAAAAAATTACCAATAGGTTTTTGTTTACTTCCTAATCCCGAACGAGACATTTTTATAGCATTACTTAGCATATTAATAGCTTCATCCTGGCCAAAAACTACCATCTTTAAATTCCGCTCTAGATTCTTAATAATATCTTTGTCATTACTACTAACCGCTTTTGATGGAATACGTACAATTTTTGCTACGATATTTTCAATATCATTTACTCCAATTGTTTTCTTTCTTTTGGATTCAGGTAATAGTTTTTGTGCCGCACCTGCTTCATCGATCACATCAATTGCTTTATCTGGTAATTGCCTATCATTTATATAACGTTCAGTAAGCACAGCAGCGGTTTTTAATGCCTGGCGGGTATATTTTATATTGTGATGATCTTCAAATTTTGACTTCAACCCCTCAAGAATTTTAATCGTTTCATCAATAGAGGGTTCAGCTACATCAATTTTTTGAAAACGTCTTGCGAGGGCATGATCTTTTTCGAAGATACCCCTGTACTCTTGATATGTTGTAGAACCAATACATTTGAGTTCACCAGATGCTAAAACAGGTTTAATAATATTAGATGCATCCATCACACCACCGGAGGCTGCTCCAGCTCCAATAATAGTATGAATCTCATCGATGAATAAAATTAGATTTGGTTGTTTTTTTAATTCATTAATTACATTTTTTAATCGTTTTTCAAAATCTCCTCGATATTTTGTGCCAGCGAGAAGTGCTCCCAGATCAAGTGAAAAAATTACACTATCCATTAAAATATCTGGTACTTCACCATCAACAATTTGCTTTGCTAAGCCTTCTGCAATTGCTGTTTTACCTACTCCAGCCTCACCAACATATAGTGGATTATTTTTTCTTCGACGGCAAAGAACCTGAATCGTTCGTTGAATTTCAATTTGTCTACCAATTAGTGGATCTATTTTACCTTCGCTAGCTTTTTCATTGAGATTAACAGCGAATTTATTGAGTAAACTAACTGTCTTAGTATCCTGATTCGATTCATCTTCGATTTCATTCGAATCTAAAGCACCATCATTTTCATTGTGATCTATATTTGCAATACCATGCGAAATATAATTTGTTATATCTAACTTTGAGATATTTTGTTGATTTAAAAAATAAACTGCATGTGACTCACGTTCACCAAATATTGCTACCAAGACATTTGCCCCGTTTACTTCTTCTTTACCAGATGACTGAACATTAAAAACTGCACGCTGTAAAACCCTTTGAAAGCCAATTGTTGGTTGAGTATCGCGCTCATCAATATCATCAATAATACTTGAGTTTTCTTGGATGAATTTAATTAAACTATCATGTAAATTATTTAAATCAGCGCCGCATGCAGTTAGAACTGATATTGCTGAATTATTATTCAGCAATGCAAACAACAGATGTTCTATCGTCATAAATTCATGGCGTTGCTCTCTGGCTTCTGTGAATAAACTGTTTAGTGTTTGCTCCAATTCTTTATTTAGCATATTTTTTCCTTTCAGACTTTTTCCATAGTACAAAGCAGGGGGTGTTGATTTTCTCGCGAGTAGTCGTTTACAAGAGAAACCTTAGTTTCTGCAATTTCATGAGTAAATAAACCACAGATTCCTTTACCATTTGTATGCACCTCAAGCATGATACGAGTTGCTTTTTCTTTATCAACAGAAAAAAAGAACTCTAAAATATGAACGACAAATTCCATGGGTGTAAAATCATCATTGATTAATACAACTTTATATAGCGGGGGTCGTTTTAATTTTGGTTCAGCCTCTTTAATTGCTAAATCATCATCTAAGCCAACGCTTATTTTTTCTGTCATAATTTTAAACCCTAACTTAGTTTGAATGTATACAACCCATTTTCTTGTTTCAATTTCACAAAAAGCACATTTTTGACCTTTATTAAGATACTTATAATTATTACTAAAGATGCGATGAATTGCTAATACGCTTTATTTCTATGTTATTTAAGTGTTTTTTGAAAATTTTAGCGAGTCATAATAGTGATTTTACCTGAGATATTTGCTTAAATTTAGATCGAAGAGTTCACAGACATACAAACTAATGGCATGATATGCGGCCTTTTTATTATCTATTTAGTTAATAGGGGCGACAATTAATACTCTAACTAATTGATTGTAATAAAAAAATTAATATACGGAGGAAGTATTTGTAATGAGCAAAGACGGAGAAATCAAAAAACTTGAGCAAGATTGGGCCAAAAATCCTCGCTGGAATGAGGTCAAACGTGATTACACTGCTGCTGATGTCGTAAGACTTCGTGGCTCTGTACAAATCGAGCATACTCTGGCAACTCGTGGAGCAGAAAAACTATGGAAACTAGTCAATGAAGAGGATTACGTTAATTGCCTAGGCGCTGTTACTGGTGGCCAAGCGGTTCAGCAAGTGAAGGGTGGAATTAAGGCGATTTACTTATCTGGTTGGCAGGTTGCTGCTGATGGGAATACCTCTGAAACCATGTACCCTGACCAGTCACTGTATGCAGTAGACTCTGTGCCTACCATGGTAACCCGTATAAATAACGCATTCAAACGTGCAGATGAAATACAGTGTTCAAAAGAAAACGATAATGTTGATTATTTTGCGCCTATTGTTGCCGATGCTGAAGCGGGATTTGGCGGCGTATTGAATGCTTTTGAATTAATGAAGAATATGATTGAGGCTGGCGCTGCAGGTGTTCATTTTGAAGATCAATTGGCGTCAGTAAAAAAATGCGGACATATGGGCGGCAAAGTACTTGTACCTTCACAAGAAGCAGTTCAAAAATTAACTGCAGCTCGATTAGCAGCAGATACAATGGGTGTTCCAACAATTGTTCTTGCAAGA
This sequence comes from Legionellales bacterium, assembly GCA_002692205.1. Lineage (GTDB taxonomy): Bacteria > Pseudomonadota > Gammaproteobacteria > Eutrophobiales > Eutrophobiaceae > UBA11869. Next base: position 28,748 of record NZJM01000043.1, read on the forward strand.
ACAGATGCAAATGCAGCTGCATTATTAACATCTGATATAGATCCTTACGATAGTGATTTTTTAACTGGAGAAAGAAGCTCTGAGGGTTTTTATGTAACAAAAGCGGGAATCGAACAGGCGATTTCTCGTGGATTAGCATATGCACCATATGCGGATTTACTTTGGTGTGAAACTGCAGTACCTGACATGGACGAAGCTAAAAAGTTTGCAGAGGCAATAAAAAAAGAATATCCGAATCAATTATTAGCTTATAACTGTTCTCCCTCTTTCAATTGGAAGAAAAATCTGAGTGATTCCGATATAGCTAAATTTCAAAAGGAACTAGGTGCAATGGGATATAAATACCAGTTTATTACATTGGCTGGAATCCATAATATGTGGTTCAACATGTTTGAATTGACTCATGATTACGTGCGTCGTGGTATGACGGCGTATGTTGAGAAAGTTCAAGAACCAGAATTTGCAGCATCTGATCGAGGTTATACATTTGCTAGCCATCAACAGGAAGTTGGCGCTGGTTATTTTGATGATGTTACAACTGTGATACAAGGAGGTCAGTCATCAGTAACAGCATTAACTGGTTCTACAGAAGAAGAACAATTTGATGATACAGCATCAAAATAATCACATAATTAGTTGTATTTAAAACCCGAAAGATAATTTTCTTTCGGGTTTTTTTATTTTTGAGAAATGAATAATCGAGTATTATTATATTTAGTAACAATTAGTTCATACGGTGGCTCGTGCTGGGCTCCTCGCAACATTAAATTGTGAATTCCGTCAGGTCCGAAAGGAAGCAGCGGCAGCAGTGAATATGTGTGTCGAGGCAGGAACGGTCCGGGCCACCCCCTTTAAAAATAAACTATCTAGCCAATATTTGCTGACGACAATTCCTCATGTATTATGATCACCTTACAGCACAATAATTTAACAATAATTTGAATTTATAATGAGCTACCAAGTATTAGCGCGCAAATGGCGACCAAAATTTTTTGATGATATGGTCGGACAAGCGCATGTTCTAAAAGCGTTATCGAACGCATTAGATCAGAACAGACTCCACCATGCGTACCTATTCACTGGTACGAGAGGTGTAGGTAAAACAACTCTAGCCAGAATTTTTGCGAAATGCTTAAATTGTGAGCGAGGAGTTAGCTCAAAACCATGTGGCGAGTGTACTGCATGCCAGTCTCTTGATGAGGGGAGGTTTATAGACTTGATTGAGGTCGATGCAGCTTCTCGTTCAAAGGTAGATGAAACACGTGATTTAATGGAGAACGTGCAATATGCGCCTACAAATGGCCGATACAAAGTATATTTGATTGATGAAATACATATGTTTTCTGGCCATAGTTTCAATGCTTTACTAAAAACCCTTGAAGAACCACCCCCTCATGTGAAATTTTTACTTGCGACGACAGAGAACAAAAAAGTTCCCGTAACAATTTTATCGCGTTGTTTGCAATTCAACTTAACTCATTTAACAGCTGAACAAATCACTAAACAAATAGAAACGATTCTTATTGCAGAAAAAATAGAGCATGACAAATCGTCATTAGAAATAATTTCAAGTAGTGCTGCTGGTAGTGTTAGGGATGCTCTAAGTTTATTAGACCAGGCAATTTCGTATGGTAATGGTGTGATAAGGGAAAAAGAAGTTCGCATATTAATGGGGATGGTAGAAAATGATGATATCAATGGACTTTTAGAGTCACTAGTAAATTCTGACCCCGATATGATGCTTAATATAATTAAGAGAATCTCATTAAAGAATCCAGATTATAATGATTTATTATCGGAGTTGTTAAGATTATTGCAGAAGATAGCGGTTGTTCAAATTCTACCAGATGATTCTGAAAATATACTTAGATCAGATGTGACATTATCAAAATTTGCAAAGACAATGACAAAAGAAGAAGTGCAGTTATATTATGAAATTGGAATGATGGGCCGTAAAGATTTTTATTTATCACCGGATCCAAAAACTGGTTTAGAAATGATCATGATACGAATGCTGGCATTTAATCCGTCAGAGCCTGACTTGAAAGTTAAAAAAAAACAAAGACTAAAGGTGGCTAACGATAAAAATCAAGAAGATGAAAAGAACCACATTAAAAGTAATACTCAAGAAAAAACATTGCGACCTAATAAAGAGAACATAACAAATAGTAATTGGGTAAGCATTATTCGCGAAATGGAGCTTGTTGGTTTTGTCAAAGTTTTAGCTCAAAATTGTGTCTTGCAATCCCATAGCAATAAAAAAATAGAATTATTACTTTCCCCTGAATCAAAGAGTTTACTAACTCCTGAACTTAATGAGAAACTTGAAGAGTCTATAAAGAAAAGATTCGGAAAAGAGATTAAATTTATTATATCGATTGGAGAATCAAGTGACGAGACACCATCAGATATTGTTGCTAGGACTAAACAAGAATCTGAGAATATTGCTAAAGAATCTGTTGAGAATGACCCTCTGGTAAAGAATTTACAAGATACTTTCGGTGCTAAAATAGATAAAATACAACCACAATAGTTTATCCATTATTTATGAGGGCAAATAATGAAAGATGGCATTAGTAATATTATGAAGCAGGCTCAAGAAATGCAGGCAAATATTGAACAGGCAAAACAAGAGGTTGCAAAATCAGAGGTTGTTGGTGAATCTGGTTCAGGGTTAATTAAGGTCGTGATGAATGGCAATCATCAAGTTAGTCGAGTCGAGATTAGTCCAGAATTAATGAAAGATGATAAAGATATAGTTGAAGATTTGATAACTGCTGCTATTAATGATGCTAATAGACTCATAGAGGAATTGACGAAAGAAAAAATGTCACAAGCAACAGCGCGGATGGGCTTACCATCTGGTATGAAACTTCCTTTTTAATAATAATCAAGCTTATTATATTCGTGTTAGAACAATCCTTATTAGAAAAACTAGTTGAAGCATTACGATGTATGCCAGGTATTGGGAGAAAATCAGCACAACGAATCGCTCATTATTTACTTCAACGAGACCGCCATGGAGCTAAACATTTAGCATCCTTAATGACAGATGCGATGGAAAATATAGGCAATTGTAAGCAGTGTAGAAATTTTTCAGAAAACGAACTATGTTATATCTGCCTAGATAAAAGAAGAGATAATAGTATGATTTGTGTTGTTGAAAGTCCTTCTGATGTTGATGCAATTGAAGAAGCGAATTTTAAAGGATTTTATTTTGTTTTACTCGGACATTTGTCACCACTAGATGGGATTGGCCCCGATGATATTGGTCTCAACCAGTTCGAAAATTTGTTAAATAATAAGGACTTAAAAGAAGTCATACTTGCAACAAATACAACTGTCGAGGGTGAAGCTACGGCTCACTTTATTAGTGAGATGGCCAAAGGATATGGATTAAAGGTTACAAGAATTGCACATGGCGTGCCCATGGGCGGTGAACTCGAGTTCGTTAATAGCATGACTATACTGCATGCCATTGATGACAGAAAAACTATATAACATTATTTATTTTTCTATATCAAATTTATAGAATTCAAGATTGAGATAAGCTGTTACGTTTTCGATTTCCTCATCAAACCATATTAACTCTGCCATGATTTCACATTGCTTTACTCGTTCATGTAGTTGTTGAAAATTTTTAATAATCCTATTTTTACGCGTATATTTTGATACATCGTGGCATCGAAGACAGTTTTCATTATGCAGTATTTTACCATTTTCTACTTCAGTAGCTTGCGTAGATGTAAAAAATAAAATACTTATTGTGTAGCATAAAAAAAGTCTCAATATTTCTTTCATGAAAATTTATTTTTTAAATGCTCAATTCTAATAGGTGCTGGTGGATGTGAATCGTGAAATGCAGAATAGAGCGGATCAGGTGTTAAAGTATTTGCATTTTCACGATATAGATTAACTAGTGCCGAGATTAAATTTTCTGTTTGAGCTTGGCTGGCTGCAAAATCATCAGCTTCAAATTCATGTTGACGGGAAATAAAAGAAAACAGAGGTTGTAGAAAAAAGGTGAATGCGGGTGAAACTAATACAAATAATAGTAAAGCGATATAAGTCGATGCTTCACCAATACCAAGCCCATAAAAGAACCATGTTTGGTTGATTAACCAACCAAGTACTCCCAGTCCAATTAAAAATATTACACCCAAAAGTAATATTCTTTTTCTAATATGATTACATTTAAAATGACCAAGC
>NZJM01000044.1 GCA_002692205.1 Legionellales bacterium
ATTTCGAGCTATTTTAACTTTACTGAAATATTAACCATATCTTGGATCAGCAAAGTACTATTAGAAATAGCAATAATTACTAATAAAAACAATAAGATAGAGGGTTATAAATGGGAGTGGAATCGACTGAAGCGACTGCTGATATAGACGCAGCAATCAGTGAACTAGAAGATGTAATTCATGAGGACGAAAATAAGCAGGTAGTTTCTCGAGAAGAAGTTTTCGCTAAAACTGCCGCAGATCAAGCTGAGAAAGAATTCTTATCGAGTCAACTTAATAATTATCAAGTTATTCGTCGTAACGGAAAAGTTACCGCGTTTGATACTAGTAAGATTTCAATCGCACTAACAAAGGCCTTCATTAGCGTTGAGGGTGGAACTGCTGCTGCTTCGACTCGCATTCATCAAGCCGTCGAATCTCTAACTCAACTTGTTATTAATGCGTTTACGCGCAGAATGCCTGATGGCGGAACGCTTCATATTGAAGATATTCAAGACCAAGTCGAACTCGCCTTAATGCGTAACGGTGAACAAAAAGTTGCGAGAGCTTATGTTTTATATCGTGAAGAACGTACTCGGGAACGTGCTGCAGATACAAATGTAAATTCAACCACCATAGAAGAAGCTGATCCGCATACACTCAATGTGATCCAAATTGACGGCTCTAAGAAACCACTAGACATGACGCGTTTAAGGGTAATTGTTGAAGAGGCGTGTAAAGATATTGGTGAAGTTGAATCAAGTGTAATTATTCAAGAAACACAAAATAATTTATTTGATGAAATCGATGAGATAAGCGTTGCGCAAGCTCTTGTTATGAGTGCTAGAACATTGATAGAAAAAGATCCTAATTATAGCTATGTCGCTGCAGCACTATTGCTTGATCGGTTGCGCCAAGAAGCCTTGACTTTTACAAATGGAATAAGCACAAAAGCAACACATGAGGAAATGAAAATCCTCTATCAAGATTATTTCAAAAAATATATCCATAAAGGAGCAGAACTTGAGTTACTAGATCAAGAATTAACAAAATATGATCTAACCAAATTGAGCGAAGCTTTAAAACCGGATTGTGATCGTAATTTCACATACCTAGGTTTGCAAACACTATATGACCGGTACTTTATCCACTCAATGGATATTCGATTTGAATTACCTCAAGCATTTTTTATGCGGGTTGCTATGGGATTAGCAATCAATGAAAAGGAGCGTGATGCCCGTGCTATAGAATTTTATGAGCTACTCTCATCATTTAATTTTATGAGCTCAACTCCCACATTATTCAATTCTGGTACTCGACGTCCACAATTGTCGAGCTGCTATCTAACAACCGTGCCAGATGACCTTGATGGTATTTTTTGTGCGATTAAAGATGATGCTTTGCTATCTAAATTTGCGGGAGGGTTAGGTAATGATTGGACTCCTGTTCGAGCGTTAGGAACCCACATAAAAGGAACTAATGGAAAATCTCAAGGTGTTGTCCCATTTTTGAAAGTTGCTAATGATACCGCCGTTGCTGTAAATCAAGGCGGCAAACGTAAAGGAGCTATGTGTGCTTATCTTGAAACCTGGCATCTAGATATCGAAGAGTTTTTGGATTTACGAAAAAACACAGGCGACGATAGACGAAGAACGCACGATATGAACACTGCTAATTGGATTCCTGACCTTTTCATGAAGCGTGTTGCTGAAGATGGGGAGTGGACATTATTCTCGCCGCATGAAACTGCTGATTTGCATGATCTATATGGAGAAAAATTTGAGGAACGTTACTCTGAATACGAATTTAACGCTAAAAATGGTGATATTAAAAATTACAAATCAATCAAAGCAGTTGATTTATGGCGCAAGATATTGTCGATGCTTTTTGAAACAGGACATCCATGGATAACTTTCAAAGACCCATGCAATATACGTTCACCTCAATCTCATGCAGGTGTAGTGCATTCATCAAATCTTTGTACTGAGATTACATTAAACACATCTGAAGACGAAATTGCAGTGTGTAATCTAGGTTCAGTAAACCTTCCTCAGCATTTAAATGATGAAGGTTTGGATGTAGAAAAACTTGAAAAAACTATTAATACAGCAATGCGAATGTTAGATAATGTTATTGACTACAATTATTACAGTGTCGCAAAAGCGAGAAGATCAAATCTGCGTCATAGACCAGTTGGACTCGGTGTTATGGGATTTCAGGATAGCCTATATAAATTACGTTTATCATATAGTTCTACTGAGGCAGTTAGTTTTGCTGACAAAAGTATGGAAACAATAAGTTATTTTGCTATTAAGGCATCTACAAATTTAGCTGAAGAGAGAGGCTCGTATTCGACATACAATGGCTCGTTATGGAGTCAGGGAATTTTGCCGATAGATTCACTAAAAATACTAGGCGACGAAAGAGGTGACTATCTGCAAGTAAATTATGAAACTTCTATGGACTGGGAAAATCTGCGGCATCGCGTCATGAACGTAGGAATGCGTAACTCGAATTGTATGGCGATTGCCCCAACAGCAACAATCTCAAATATTTGCGGTGTCAGCCAATCAATAGAACCAACCTATCAAAATTTATTTGTTAAATCTAATCTCTCAGGTGAGTTTACTGTCGTTAATCCATATCTTGTACGGGACCTTAAAGACAGAGGTATTTGGGATGAGGTCATGGTAAATGATCTTAAATACTTTGATGGTAGCGTTAAAAAAATTGATCGCATACCGGATGATATAAAAGAAATATATGCGACAGCTTTTGAAGTTGATCCTCGATGGTTAGTCGAATCAGCTGCAAGAAGACAAAAATGGATTGACCAAGGACAGTCACTAAATCTTTATATGGCAGAACCAAGCGGTAAAAAACTAGATAATCTTTATAAACTTGCATGGGTACGTGGTTTGAAAACGACCTATTACCTAAGGTCTTTAGGTGCAACACACATGGAAAAAAATTCAAATGATTCGAGTGAGAAAGATAGTAATCAAAACCTTAATGAGCAAAAAGTTTGCTCAATTTTAGATCCAGACTGTGATGCATGTCAGTAATTAAAAATTAATTTAAAAATGAGGCAATTATGACAATGTTGGACTGGGATAACCCATTAGAAACTCAAATACATAACAAGAATGATGTTGAGCCAACTCTTGTTAACAATACATTGGGGCAAACTACTGCATTAAAAAAGAATGAAGACTTATCAGTAGATTCCAATTTAATTCAGAATAAATTAACCCCTGTGAACCCTGAAGATAAGCGTGTTATTAATGGGCAAACAGACATAAATCAATTGGCACCATTTAAATACCCCTGGGCATGGAATTTTTTTCTCAATGCAAATAAAAATCACTGGACACCACTTGATATTAATATGGCACAAGATGTAACAGACTATAGACATAAACTTACATTGGAAGAAAAGCATGTCTATGAAAACGTCCTATCATATTTGACTACGTCAGATATTCTAGCTATGCGTAATATTGGTCTTGCTGTAATGGAAAAAATGTCGGCTCCGGAATTACAAATCTATCAAGCGAGACAAGTCTATGAAGAGTCTTTGCATACATGGACCTATCAACATTGCATAGAGACGATTGGGCTTAATCAGAGTGAAATTTATAACCGTTACCGAGTCGTTCCTGAAATTAATCAAAAAATATCTATGGCTAACCAACGCTTAGATTCGGTCTTACGATCTGATATAGACCTTAAAGATCCTGATGAGCTACATAATTTTATTCTTTCATATATGTTTTTTGCAGCTATATTTGAAGGTTGTTGGTTTTACAATGGCTTCAGTCCGGTATTTGCACTGCAACGAAGAGGACTAATGAAAGGAACTGCTGAACAATTTCAATATATTATGCGAGATGAAGTAATGCATGCTGCTTTTGGTATCCGTGTCGTCAAGCAAATTCTTCAAGAAGAAAATATAAAATTAGATAAAAAGGAAATTCGTAATATGTGGGACGAAGCTTATGAGTGCGAAAAAGCATATACAAACTATATATTGCGTGATCCAATTCTTGGTTACTCTGCTGAAATGCACTTAGGTCAATTCCAATATATTGCAAATAGAAGAGCGAACCAACTCGGTTTGGATGAAGAGCCTTATGTAGGTGCAGAATCAACACTACCATGGCTAGACGAACAAGCTAATTTAAGAAAAGAGAAAAATTTCTTCGAAACACGCGTTACCGAGTACCAAACCGGTGGCGCGCTAAATTGGGATTAACAGTTATAGTGACCGCTTCGGCGGGAGTCGAGATGGAAGCTCGACTATTGCCTGGTATCTCCAGCCTCTTCCGGATACCAGGCCTTCTTATTCCTTTGCCTCGACCCTGAAAAGGGTTGAGGTTTTATTGTTTCTTTTTCTTACAGGTTAAACCAATAGCCAGTTATTAACAATATAAAAAAAATATAACATCAAGTTGTCCTGTACATTAAAAATCATATTAAATATTAACTAGTAAATATAGCTATTTGCTAGAGAGCACGGCTTCTAGCTGGTTATACTCGCTTTTATGTAAACAAAAAAATTCTCCATTGAATTTTTCAAATAATAATCCAAAGCTTTTGTCTAGATCATTATTTTTTATATTTTCAACTATTTTTGATCTATTTAAAATAATCTTTTTTGACTTAACTATAATAAGCTTTTCTGCTGATAATTTTATAGCTAACCATAGTGCAATACTATCAGATGTGCTATTCCATGTTTCGTCTATCCCCTCAGAATTATCTAATAATGCATTTGGTAGCCACAAATAAGAATTATTTGAATCTTCCTTAATTGGTAAAAGATTAATAGTTTTAATAATTTTTATATTTGAATTAAGGCTAGTTAAAAAATAGCCGTATTGTGACATTGCTAAAAGTGCCATTTTATGAGCAACTTTATTATGAAAATTTCTGCGCTGCTGTATATTTCTTATTGAATCTGCAAATTCACCTCCTCCGGGGACAACAACCACAGTATTATTTCTTTTATGATCAAAAATTACTCTAAGCCAATAAGTTAGGTTGTTACTATGCATGAGGCTGCCGCCTAGTTTTATTATTATTACAGCCAATTAAATACTCTTTTTTTCTAAAACCTTAAACATCGCAGAGGCCTTATCAAAGCATTCTTTATATTCTGAATCAATGGTTGAGTCCCACACAATACCACCACCAACATAAAAGTGGATTTTGCTATCGCAATAAATCAAAGTTCTTATACAAATATTACTATCAATATTTCCATCGAAACCAATATATGCTATCGAACCACAGTATATTGAGCGTCTATCTGGTTCTAATTCATCAATAATTTCCATTGATCTTAACTTCGGTGCTCCCGTAATAGAACCTCCTGGAAAACATCCTTTTATCAGATCTATCCCATCTTTATCTTGATCTAAGTGCCCTGAAATTGTACTTACCAAATGATGAACAGTTGAAAAAGTTTCTAGTGCAAATAGTTTGGGAACATTAACTGTCCCTGATTCACAAGACTTACTAATATCATTTCTTAGTAAATCGACTATCATTAAATTTTCAGCACGATCTTTTTCACTATTAAGTAATATTGATGCAAGTTCTTTATCTTCGTAGGCAAATACTGAGCGATGTTTTGTTCCTTTAATGGGTTTAGTTTCAACTTGCTTACCTCTAAGTTGCAGAAATCGTTCAGGTGATGAACTAAGAATTGAACCAGCAGGAATATTCATATAACTAGAAAATGGCGCAGGGTTATATTTTCTTAATTTTCTATACAAGGCCCATGTGTCACCCTCAAATTCAGCTGAAAAATGTTGTGCAAAATTCACTTGATAGCAGTCTCCGTCACGGATATATTTTTTTATAGAATTAAAGGCTTTTTCATATTCTTTTTTTGAAAGATTTGATTTTATTTTCGATTTAACCTTGTAATTCTTTTCCTTCAAATCACTGCTTCTTGAAAATAATCCATATAATTCATCCCATATTAATGCCGTAGAGTGAAACCTATTAAAACTTGCTAACCATGTTTTTTTTGTATGATGATCAATTATTAATGACCAATCATAAATACCTATTGCCATATCAGGCATATTTATCTTCTGTTTTGAATTACCGGAGATTTTTTCTACTCTTCTACATAGATCATATGCAAAATAACCAAGTGCGCCACCGGCAAAAGGTAATCCATTTAGATTTTCTTCTTTTTTTCCAAGATTCTGCCTAACTAGTTCGAATGGGTCTTCATTTGACACAGTCCTATTATTTTCAGTAGTAATGAAAGTTTTTTCATTATAGGTTTCTAGTGTTATAGATGGTCTTGCTGCTATAACATCGTAACGTCCAGTATCAATACTTGGAAATCCACTATCAAGAAATATACTCCATGGTTCATCTGAAATTAAAGAAAAAATTTCTTCTGAATTATTATTATAAGGTAGTTCGGATATTTTCATTTTATCTGCATAATTCTATTCAATTGCGCAATAGATATTGCTGGAGCGCAAATATCACTTTTATGTTTAGTTTTAATATCACAATCCACTAAATCACTGAAATTACTACAAGATACATTTAGTTGTTGTGCAATAATTCTCACTAAGAACTGACCAACTCCAGCACAAACAATATGTCTACTTTTTTTTGGCAATTTTAATAACACGTTCGTAACTGCATTGGTTATGATCTCTAATTGTTTTTTATGAAAATATTCTGCTAAATTAATCCAATCTTTTTTATCTTTTATTTCATCAGCATCCATTCCTATTATTCTAGCGAGACGACGTTTACTGTCGACAATAGTTTTACTACGCCCGTCAGTAGTTTCCATTAAATCATCCTTATTCTTAAGAAACCCTAGTATTCTATATATATCACTTGTGCTAGCAAAATTTTCTGCAACAATTCCTTGCTCCTTACCATTGAATTTAACTCTCGGTGTTAGTGACATTAACGGTGTTCTTATCACTCCACTATAAACTAATTCTGAGGCACATAATCGTTCTTGATCATTCAGACCCTCTGAAGAAGATTTATTATTAGTAAATGGTATGATATCTGTTGTAGTGCTACCAATATCTATATATAAACCAGAATCAATTTTAGATGCAACATAGTTTGCGCTCGCATGCCAATTTGCTGAGGCTATATAATTATAATTCCTTTTTATATTATTTATTTTATTAAGACCATGAATTGTAGAGTAAAAAAAAGTATTTTCACCTAATACTTTATAACATAATTCTGTTAGCCTCATTACACCATCTTTTTTGCTTTTGAATATATCAGCTAATTCAGCTGTCATAGTTATTCCATGAAATAATGAGCGCATTGGAAGATTATCCTTTATGCGATAAAGCTTATCTTCAAGAGCAGATAAGCCTTTCCAGATTGGAGCTGCGTATTCTTCAACATATAAAACCTTACCAATGTTATTTACATTAGCTACCTTTATATGTGCGCCTCCGATATCCCAGCCAGTATAATTAGACATTTTTTCTCAAAATTATAGTTTAATTTCTATAGGTATAGATTTTTCTAAATTAACATCCTGTATTTCATTTAAAATAAATGTCATTAATATTTTTTTAGTTATATTTTGATTTAATGATCTGGAAATTCCCGCATAAGATGTTGTGAATCTTGGGTTTATATCAATTACGAATAATTTATTATCACATTTAATTAAATCTATACCAATATAGCCAGATAGCCCAGGAATAATTGTAATGATTTTTTCAGCTAATTCTCTCATTTCATTTTGATAATATAAACATTGGTTGACAAAAATACTACTTAAACTAACTGATTTGTTTTTTATTTCTAGTACTTGTTTATTGCATGACAATAATTGAATTTTTTTATTATAAGCTAATATCGAAATACTTAAATGCTCTCCTTCAATATAAGGTTGTATAATATAATTACTAAGTCCTTTTTCTATATAAATTTTAACTTCACTTTTATCTTGCAGTAAAAAACAGTCTTGCGCACCAACACCATCATCTGGTTTAATTATCCATCCTGTTTTACTTTTGGGTATAAAATCATCCAATTTAGTTGTTTCAGGTGTACAAATATCAGCGTTCATTAAGAATAAGCTTGTTGCTAATTTACTCGATGTTAATTTAACTGATTTAAGATCTGAGCCAATATATAGATTTGAGTTTTTAATAAATAATTCAGTTAATTTATAAAGATGATTTTTTGTTTCTGGTGCTATTAGCCAGCAAATATCAGATTTTTTTATATCTTCAATGAGCTGATTTTCGCATGATTTATGAATAATTTTTTGAGAAACCCTATCATCTATCGATTCAATTCTTTCATCTCTTGTTATAACAATGTTTTTATTTCCCGACGTAATCAACTCATTAATTAGTGTCTTTATTATGAGGGTGCCTTCGTTAACCAAAGAATCTGTTAGGGGTTCTCCGATTAACCCGCCGCCTGTGATAAACTCAAATAAAAAATGTTTCATATAAAAAAATGTTAATAATTCCAGTGCTTGATATTAGTCAAGGTGTTGTTGTTCATGCTGATTGTGGTGAACGCAGCTCATATAAACCTATTCAATCTTCAATATCTAAAGATTCGAAACCTGAATCTGTATTATCTTCATTTTTCGAATTATATCCTTTTCAAACCATTTATATTGCCGATCTCGATTCAATTCAAGGAAAAGATTCTCAATCAAAACTAATAAATAATCTTGCTTTTGAATACAAAGATTGTCAATTCTGGCTTGATGCGGGGATTAAGCAAATATATAACAAGTTAGACTACAAATGTAGCAATATAAAATTTATTCTGGGCACAGAAAACAATTTCTCACTTGATGAATATGATAAATTATTGCAGAACAATCCTGAATTAATATTATCGCTTGATTTTGATAAAAATGGCTCAATGATGAATTCTAAGATATTGAACTATTCTTCATACTGGCCAAAAAAAGTGATCATAATGATGCTAAATCTTATAGGCTCTAATAAAGGAATTGATAAGTTTAATCTTGAAAAAATTATAAAATTAAATAGAACTTCAGAATTATATTCTGCTGGAGGTATAAAGGATATTTCCAATATTCAAGAATTAACGAGAATGAACATAAAAGGATGTTTAATCTCATCAGCATTACATCAAAAAAAGATTACAAGTAATCAATTAAAAAAATACGATGATTAAATAAAAAAATGCCCCGGTTTACGGGGCATTTCCATAATCATTACATCATATCCAACAACAATATTTATTAATCGTGTGCTGCAAATGGATGTGATGCTGAACCTTTCTGGCTAACAACTTCAGCAGCCTTTGGTTCGCGTGCTATTGCACGTTGAATCGATTCCTTCACTGCTTGATAATTGTAATCCTGAATCTTCGCATCATCTTCAGCAAGCCAATGAATGAAAACACCAACTGAAATGAAGATGTCATCTGCCTCATTTGCTGGAATGGTGCCGTCTTCAACACAATCCATTACTGCCATAGAAACAGCACGTTGTGCAGGACCAAACATCTGTACAGCTTGCTTTGAACCTTTGATAGTTACTTTATTAAAAAGTATTGTGTTAGGTTTGCATGCTAAATTTGGTGCGACAACTGCCAGCAAAGATGTAAAACCATCTTTATTGTTGGTTAATGCATTGCAAAATGCTGATTCAGCTGCACTGCCACGTGGACCCATAATTAAATCAACGTGAGCTACTTCATTACCATCACCCACTAATGATTCACCTACTAATACTCTGTCAATGACCGCCATTTTGTCTCCTCCTAAAAAGCCAAAGAGTTTTCCTAATATCGACATTTCTGCCACCTATTTTGCTAACGTTAGTAATACAAAAAGGGAGAGTTACCTCATCCCTGCTCAAAATACTGCCCAGAAACCAAAAGCTTCTTAGCTGTATACCAAAAAAATAAAGACTATTAGTTTTTTCAGCCTAATCTTTAATTAAGTTATAAACCAACAGACTTGCGGCTGTTAAATCAGCACTCGTGCCTGGATTATAGTTTTTAGACTTAAGCTCCCTATCAAAACCCTTTAATAGTTCAATTGACAATTCAGGGTTTGAAGAATTATTAAATTTCTCAACAATAATCCCACTTTTTATTTTTATTCGCTCCGCGATCTCGTTTCCATATTTTCGCTCAATATGGGAATCCCTAATTGAGCTCAAAAAAACTAGATAGCACGAAACAGTCGCCCATTTTACACTATTCCATCGTTTGTCAAAACGTTTAATGGCTGGATACCCTTGCTGAAAAACCTCCGTGAAGTTATTCGAATACTGCAAAGCTATAGAATCTCTATAGCTAGCCTGTTTCATAGCGTGAATTAGTGAACAATTAGGCTTTTGATTAACATCATGCTCGGAAACAACCCCTAAACCTCCGGGATTTGCTAAAGAGATAGCTTTAAATACATAATTTGCATCATCTTTTGTTAAAGAATCTAATGTATTTTCTAGGTTAGTATGCAATTTCTCTAGAGTTTTGTAACCTTTCTGTGCCGCCATGATTATGGGAGTAAAAAGAAGTAACATTCCTAAATTTGTATTGCACGAGACTAGGTTTCGCGTCGCATTGACGCTACTGAGGATACGCTCACCAAATGAAGCATCTTGCTGACATAATATAGGACTAGAAACCTCAGCACTTATTATAAAATCTTCAACTGTCATGTTATGACCATCACTGTACGAACTTACATTTCCAGGCTTAAAAGCCTCAATATCTCCTTTAAAACTAGCTAATACTGCTGCTTCTATTATTGAACTCATTATTAATTAGCGTAAACAGACCTGCAGTTTTTATTCGTTATATTTTTAACAAATGATTCAATTAAACAGTCAGCTATATTAAAGTTAACAACTTTTTGTAGACCATACCAAGCAGGGATACTATTGACTTCGATAATGTTTAATTGCCCATTCTTGTCTTCTATAAGGTCAACTCCCGCGTAATCAATGTTAAGAACATTACATGCTGCCTCACTCAAACTAGAGATTTCTTTATTTAGTTCTAAAAATTTGCAGATAGCGCCCTGCGCACGGTTTGTGACCCAATTGTGGCCATGTCTACTCATTGCTGCTTTTGCTTCTCCATCAACTACTAAAACTCGTATATCACTGAAATTAGTACTTTTGCGCTCAATATATTCTTGTAAATAATATACGCCTGCAAATTTTTCATCATGAATAAGTCCCTGCGAGTGATGAATTAAATGAATACCGATACCTTGAGAGCCAAATAGCGGTTTAAGAACTATTTTTTTATTGCTGGTGCACTCTCTCTCTATTATTTTATTTGCTTTATATTTTGATTCGCATACCCATGTTTTTGGAGTCGGTAAACCTGCATGCGCTAACAGTATGCTCGTTAGAGTTTTATCAACAGTGCGTTCGATTGCTCTCGGTGAATTATAAACTGCTACACCTAAGTCTTGTAATGCATGAAGTATGTCAAGACGAAAAATAACTTGCTCCAAAGTACCCCCTGGTACTCCCCTAACAAAAATACCAGATGGCAATCCATTAAATCCTGGAAACTCAATACTGGAATTTTTTTTATCTATTTCAATTAAAAAATCACATAGGGAAAAATAGCTTGATTTCAGTCCATATTTTTTGAGTGATAACTTTAGCTGCTCTCCATGCCAACCTGGATCATCTGTAATTATTGCAACTTTTCTCTCAGTTTCGCTCAAAATATTAGGAAAAAGACTTATCTAATAAATCGAGATCTATTTTTCCAGCATGGAATGTATTACCTGTAGTTAATGATGATACTGAAACACGAGCTGGACTGAATAACATTGGATCAATCTTGTAAAAATCATACTTTACTTCTTTAAATATTTCTCCAAAAGGTTTTCCATAATCCTTTGAAGCACTACTAGGTAATGCATTAGCAAGTTCTTTTGTATCCCCATCATTTGCTTCAACAAATAGTTGTATTTGTCCTGCAAATAATATTGCATCATTAGTACGACTCATTGCGGTTAGAAAATCACTAGATGGAGGACATAACGGGGCACTCCCAGCACCATCAATAATTTTTTCTAATGGAAAATGTAACTCATGAGCTTTATGCAATGAAGTTTCTAGAACTCGACTAATAATTTGTACTGCACCTGCTAAACTTGATGTTGGGGTTAAAACTACTGTCAAATTTTCGCTCGATATTTTGCACATCTGAGCTATTTTAGTAGTTATCTCTACAGGCGGTATTGTATCTGCTTCAATTACAATACATGTGCAATCAGATGAGTCTCGATACCCAAGCTCTTCAAATAATGGCTCATTGCTACCTAATGTTCGTGCCGGTCCAGAACCTAGTGCGTTAAACGCTTCTTTTCCTTTTCCATGATTTAAACTCCATCCTGCATATTGACTCGCAAGACAAGCCATCACCGGATTTGAACTATGAACATCTATATGCCAGGACCAGTGACGAAAATTTGTCGATGCGCGCAATTTAACAACCCCGAGTCCACCCATACATATTTCGGCAATTAGTCGTCCCACTTCAATTCCGCCTTTCGCATTAATACCCGCATCAATAATACGAGTACCATCATCAAGATTTGATATTTCTATTCTCAATGAATCTTCATTTATTATTAAATTTTCGATTAGCGGTGCAGTCAATTTGCTAAGACTTAAATTTGTATTATGGTTCACCTGTTATCCTCAAAAATAAATATAGTGTATTTTACAGTTTATTTATGGATTTAATAGAGAGTTCAATTTCATTTAAGCGCTGGTTTAGTAAATTTTTTACTTCTGTTGTCGATACTCCTTCAGCATATATGGTACACACAGGATTTCCAGCTAAAATCTCATATTTCATTTCAAGATTATTTTTTGATTTTTTCGGTGCGGGTATATCGCTAACCCAATCAGGAAAACTCGGAAGGCTATGAGCTATAATATCTTTTTTTGCGTAGTAAATTGCATGCCCTTTTAATTTATTCAAATTATGTGGTATGTATTCCGGTAATCTCCCTTGAAAACAGTCAAGATGATTTTGAAATAAATGGCCCTCATCTTCGTACAATTCGAATGTAGCAGGAGGACGTGGATTAATATCAATAATATAAATAATACCTGATTTATTGATTATAAAATCAATACCACATAGACCAGATAATTTACTTAATTTAGTAACTTCAGTAATGATACGATAAATTTCATCAGAAAATTTTTTATCTTGTAGGTTTACGGTAACTGCGCCTTCATATAAAAATGGTTTCGTAAGAAATTGAGTTGGTTTAATAAGTTCATTTATTCCAATTAATTGAGCTGTTTTTTGATTTGCTAAAAAAACTACGCTACAAACAGTGCCTTTGATATATTCCTGATAATAATACTTTTTATCAAATAGCGTTTTCCTAAGAAGAGAATTAGAGTTTACACTAACATGTCCTCCTCCCATTGCGCCCAGCTCTTTAATTAAAAATTCTTTCTCAGAACAAAAGTCATTTTTATTTATTGTGCTAAATGGATAATTAATAGACTTTTTAGCTAATAATTTTCCGAGCTTCATTGGATCTTTTGCTAGGTTTATTGTTTTCACGCTATTAGATATAATTGGCATATATTTACGAATGATTTCAATTTGCTCAGGCCTTTTCTCAAAGCCGGAGCCAATGATGGCTGTAATATTGGACCCACTTTTAACTGAATATTTGATTAATTTTTGAAGATACGAATATGATTCGATGTCATTTAAAAAATCAGCTAAATGAAGACCTTCATAACGATGAATACTTCTAGACAAAGCAACTGTATCTCGATCTGCATAACGGTCAATTACACTTACCTCATACCCAGCATTTTTTGCTGAAGCTGCTAATGCACGACCAGATTCGGAGATAATAAGATATTCAACACTCAACTTAGTTTTATTAGGATTAGATTTAATATCTATATATTCTCTACCTTTTTTTTATTATTTTTTTCGACAGACTCTTTGTCACTCACAAAAATTTCTGCTTTATTATTATTTGCTTCGCAGAGAACAAATTTTATTCTAGATTCCAATTTCCACTTATTACGTATTTTTTTAAGTGCCTGAAAAGCAATAGTTTCATTAGCAAAAATTGCGAACCCTGTTGGCCCCCAAGAACTTTGCCCCGTGCCTGTTGCCCCCTCGTTAGTAAGTTTGTCTAGAATTGGTTTCAAAAATGGAGAGGTATAGCTTCCTCCTTGTGCAATTGAAAAATAATCTCCTATACTATTCTGAATTTCAGTTATCCCTTTACCGAAGTTATCACAATCTTTTTCAACAACTGCTGGGAGCACTTGCATCATAGCCAATCTACATAATTCTCCAGATATTTCTTTTTCCATTTTTGGTAATGTGTTGAAAATTGCTCGCTCTTGTGTGCCATTGATGCCCTCAAGCTCATTATCAAATATCAGGATAATTCTCCAATGTTCCGGAAAGGGTAAGCGTGTTATAACGGGGGGAACATCTGTTTTTGCACCACGCCCACCATCTATGACAAATCCACCTTGCATAAAAGTACCGATTCCAATACCTGAGCGTGCTCCGCGATGCAAGATACTAGCCAAGTGAGTTGGGCTATTTTCATTTAATTGATACAGATTAGATATTGCGCTTGCGATAGCTAGAGATAATTGTGTCCCAGATCCAAGCCCGGCATGCTCTGGAATACTAGAATTAATTGAAAGCTTGGTACCGCCATCGATGCCAAAATGCGTCAATATTTGTTCGGCATAGGTTTCAGCTCTTTTTAGAAAAACTCCTGAAATATCAATATCATCGGAGTAAGTTGCCGTTATTGAGGTCTCAACTCCCTTAACAGCTAGACCAATACTGCCAAACTTGCGCCCTAATCCACCATGCATATCTAAAAAACCTAAATGTAAGCGGGCTGGCGCCTTAACATTCACGTACCTTAATTTTGCGTTTAATTTTCTATTATCTCTCATCTTCTAGGATATAATCAGCTTTTGGGATATCTCGGAAAACTCCTTATTATATAGGATGTTGAAGCATTGAGATACTACAGTTAATAAGTGTTAAAAGTCGCGCTATGCCACTAAAAACGATACAATCCGTACTTAAATTATTACTTGAGGGAGCTGAAACGAGAAAATAGTAATCAATTTTTTAAACATAGAATACATTTGTAATAGGTTTAGGACAGGCGGCGCCAAACTCATGAATTATGTATGATTAAATATTTTCCAGTGAGAATTTATCAAATGAGCGCTGCCACCAAACAAAAAGACAACATGTTTCTAACTTCGGGTAGTAAGAGAAGCTTCATCTTACTAATTGAGTTGCGTGAAGGACTGTGCGCATGAGTAATAAAATGATGCTAATACCTGGTCGCTCGAGTAAACAAGGAACTTCTCTTAATCAAGGAAAACTCAAAGAAGAATACCAGACAGTAACATCAACATTAGAAATGAATAAAGATGATATGGAAAAAATGGGCCTTGTAGACGGCGACAAAGTAAAACTCTCTAACGAAATTGGAGAGACTATCGTAAGTTGCTTGGGGAAAAAACCAGAGGATCTATCTGAAGGAATGTTGTTTATACCCTATGGGCCACCGTCAAGCCAACTGATGGCAAGTGATACAGCAGGTAGCGGTATGCCCTTATCAAAACATATGATGGTTGAAGTCGAAAAAGTTAAAAATTAAAACATCCAAATATGAGCTAATAAAACTATGATAGAAAAAACAAATAAAAAAGTAGTAGAAGAAAATAAAAATATTAAAATCGTTCATGATGCAACTTGTACTTTCTGTGGTTGTGTTTGTGATGATATGGAATTGCATGTTGATGTCGATGAAAAAAGAATTATAAAATCTAAAAATGCTTGCGTGCTTGGTCGTGCATGGTTTGCTGAACATACGATTGAGAATGCTCCAGCTGCTATGATCGACGGTAAAGAAGTTACAATAGAAGAAGCAATTGAAGAAGCTGCTCAAACTTTAGTAAATGCAAAATTCCCAATTACTTATGGATTGAGTGATACTACTAGTGAAGCTCAGCGACAAGCTGTAGCAATTACAGACTACATAAAAGGTAATATAGATACAACGACTTCGGTATGTCATGGGCCAAGTGGTCTTGCTTTTCAGGGTGTTGGTGAAAGTACAAGCACATTGGGAGAAGTTAAAAACCGAGCTGATCTGGTTATATATTGGGGAGGTAATCCAGCTGAATCACATCCCCGACATTTTGGTCGTTACGCCGTTACACCAAAAGGCATGTTTACACCAAACGGAAAAAAAGATCGCACAGTCGTATTAGTGGATGTTAGAAAAACAAAAAGTGCGGGTGTGGCTGATATTCTAATTACGCCAAAACCAGGAAAAGATTTTGAAGTATTATGGGCGTTGCGAGCATTGGTAAAAGGAGTCAAATTATCAAGTGATATTGAAAAAGAAACAGGAGTTCCTTTAGAGATATTGACTGACTTAGCTAAACGCATGAAAGAATGCCGTTTTGGGGTCCTTTTCTTTGGTATGGGACTGACTATGACTAGAGGTCGCCATTTCAATTCGGGGGCACTACTCGCTCTTGCAACCGACCTTAATGAATACACGCATTTTGTGGCTAAGCCTGTACGTGGCCACGGTAATGTAACCGGAGCAGATAATGTGGTCGCATGGCAAACGGGGTACCCGTTTGGTGTGAACTTTAGTCGTGGCTATCCAAGGTTTAATCCTGGTGAATTCACAACGGTTGATACATTATCAAACGGAGATGCCGATGCAGCCTTAATTGTTGCAAGTGATCCGGGTTCTAACTTTCCAAAAAAAGCAATCGAACACTTAAAAAATATTCCTGTAATCACTCTCGATACAAAAACAACTGATACTACGAAACTTTCACATGTTGCATTTAAGACTTCGACATATGGAATTAATACTAGTGGAACCGTATATCGAATGGATGATGTTTCTATTACACTACGCCCAGCATTCGAATCACCTTTTCCTGATGATGAAAAGATACTTAAAAGCATCAAAAAACGCGTGCATGAATTAATATTAAAAAATAGTCATTCTGGAGGTGCTTCTGGCGAAGCAAAAGTAGCAGCCGCAGTAAACCCGCTCTAAGTCTTATGTACCAGCGTAAAACTGCCTTAAAATAAATATAAGCAAATAATCACTAGAGAGGGATATTAGATGTCTGCATCAATGCGCATCGTTAATGGTCAGGTATATGATCCGAAAAATAACATTGACGGTGAAGTAAAAGAAATTTGTGTAGAAGACGGAAAAATTGTTGATTCTGTATCTGATGAAGCAACGATTATCGATGCGAAGGGAATGGTTATCATGGCTGGTGGTGTTGACATTCATTGTCATATAGCAGGGCCGAAAGTCAATCTTGCCAGAAAATTAACTCCCGAAGCGCGCCGTCACGACCCCCACCCATCAACTCCATTCACCCGTTCGGGTTCAGGCGGAACAACCCCATCAACATTTGCAGCAGGATATCGATATGCGACATTAGGTTATACCACTGCAATGGAGGCAGCCGTCTCGCCAATCGGAGCACGTCACGTATTAGAAGAATTCGAAGATACACCCATTATTGATAAAGGGTTTTATGTGCTTTTGGGAAATAATATCTTCCTTCATAACTTAATCCGTGAAAAACGTATAGAGGAATTTGATCAAGCGGTTGCTTGGTGGGTAAACGCAACAAAAGCGTATACGGTTAAACTCGTAAACCCAGGTGGCGATGAGCCCTGGAAAGGAAAACGAAACTCAAATGTATCAAATATTGATGAAAAATCTGATGACGATACACTCTCACCACGACAAATTATTGAAGCCTTTATAAAAACAGTAAACAAGCAAGGCTATCCCCACCCTCCACATATACATTGCAATAATCTAGGGCATAGCGGCAACTACATTACAACACTCGAGACAATGAAAACTGCGGGCGACCTTAGAGCACATATTGCACATATTCAATTTCATAGCTATGGGGGAGAAGTTGGTAAAAATCCAATTTCAAAAGCTGCTGAAATCGCAGAGTATGTAAATAATCATCCGAATATCACCTGCGATGTTGGTCAAGTTATGTTTGGCGATTCAACAATTATGACCGCTGATGCACCTTTGGCTTATGTTTTAAAAGGCCATTCTAAAGGTAAATGGGTTAATGCTGATACAGAATGTGAGAGTGGTTGTGGAATTTTACCTTTCGCTTACCAAGAACACATCTATGTGCATACACTACAATGGGCAATCGGTTTAGAATTGTTTTTGTTGTCTGAGGATCCATGGCGAATAGTTCTATCAACAGATCATCCAAATGGTGGTTCTTTTATGGCGTATCCTAAACTTATTAAACTTTTAATGGATGAAAAATTTCGCCGTGAAGAAATGAAACGAGTCAATCAAAAAGCTTTATTGAATTGCTCCTTACCCGAATTAAAAAGAGAGTACACATTAAGCGAAATAGCAATTATTACGAGAGCAGGACCAGCAAGAGCATTGGGATTGGAAACAAAAGGCCATCTTGGTGTGGGGGCAGATGCAGATATTACAATTTACGATTTAATGGATGATAAAGAATTAATGTTTAGCACGCCACGTTATGTCATAAAATCAGGTAACACAATGATTGCTAATCATGAATTTAAAACTGATTCTAAAGGTAAGGTTTATCATATAACACCTGACTATGATAATAAAATTGAAGAATCTCTTAAGCCATTCTTTGAAGATTACTATTCAATTGAATTCTCAAATTACCCTGTTGATGACCGCTATTTACATCAACATGAGATTATTAAAACTAAAACTAGCTAAATATTTCATGAAGATAAAATCTACTCAAATCACTGATACTTTTGCTGAAGCTTTCAAAATGCATGGCACTCGAATTATCATTACAGCCGAAACAAAAGAGTGGGCTGTAGCTGCAGCTCAATCAGTAACTGGTTTTGCTACCTCTGTAATTGGGTGTAAATGTGAAGCTGGAATTGAAGCAGAAATTTCACCCGATCACTCTCCCGACCAACGCCCGGGCATTAGTGTATTATTTTTTGCTATGGATAGTGCCAGCCTAGGAAAACGACTAATGGAACGTATTGGTCAATGTGTCATGACTTGTCCAAGTACAGCTTGCTATAACGGTGTTGACGAGGGAAATGAGATTGTTGTGGGCGGTCAACTTCGCTATTTTGGTGATGGCTACCAAAGTAGCAAAAAAATACTTAATAAAAGATTGTGGCGAATTCCTGTTATGGATGGTGAATTCCTTGTTGATGATGTTTTTAAAATAAAAGAGGCTGTTGGAGGGGGAAATATACTTATTCATGCTAAGGATCAAAATACGGCACTGAAAGCATCAAAGGCTGCGGTAAATGCAATGCGAAAGATACCTAATGTAATTCTTCCGTTCCCTAATGGTGTTGTAAGAAGTGGTAGTAAGGTCGGCTCTAAATACAAAGCATTAATTGCATCAACTAATGATGCTTATTGCCCCACCCTATCTGGCTTAGTAAAAAACACAGAAATTGAGCCAGGTGTAAATAGTGTTCTCGAAATTGTTATTGATGGACTAACACTAAAAGATGTTGAAGAGGCAATGCGTGTTGGTATTGAAGCCGCCATCAAACCAGGTGTTAAGAGAATATCAGCAGGTAACTACGGTGGTGGACTAGGTCAATATCAAATACAACTACATAAATTAATAGCTAACGGTGAAAAATAATGGCGCTTCATCTTAAATTACATACCCAGCCTGATGTGCCATTAGAAGCAGACTGCATTAGTCCTGATAGAATGCAGTCTTTAAAAAACAATGAAATATCTTCAATGACGGTTTTTCATGGCAATCGTCAAGTAAAACTCGGTGATTTTTTTGACTGCAAGGGTACTTTTGATGGCGAAATCACTATTGATGGTGATTTGAGTAATATCAAACATATTGGTGCCTCAATGTCATTAGGTAAAATTATAATTGAAGGTAGTGTTGGCCTGCATACTGGAGCTGGCATGCAAGGCGGAGAAATTATAATCGAGGGTGATGCCTCGGACTGGTTAGCTGCTGAAATGCTAGATGGGAAAATAACCGTTAAAGGAAATGCAGGGCATATGACGGGCTGCGGATACAGAGGTAGCTCAATCGGCATGCAAGGTGGGGAAATTTTCATTCATGGCAACGTAAAGAATGAAACCGGGCACGTTATGCGCAGAGGATTAATTGTCGTTGGCGGTGATTCCGGTGATTTCACTGGTGTTAATATGATAGCTGGAACAATTATTGTCTTTGGAACAATGGGAATAAGAACAGGTGCTGGAATGAAACGTGGTTCAATAATAAGTTTCAATGAAGCTGAAATACTCCCTACTTTTTCTCGTAATTGTGAATATCAGCCAACATTTATAAGATTTTATGCTAAGTACTTAGAAAAGAATGGTTTTTTGGTTGACCCATCGTATGCAAATGGCTCCTTTGAGCGTTGGAGCGGTGATTCAGTTGAAATTAACCGAGGAGAAATCCTTTTATCAAAACACAAAAATAAATAAAATTAATACTATCACACGAGGAACTACCTATTTAGGTAGAGGAGGAAACAATGACAACAATCGTAACTGATAATTGCAAAGGCTGTCGATTTACTGACTGTGTATCAGTGTGTCCAGTTGCTTGCTTTCACTATGATGATGAAATGCTATACATTGATCCAGATGTTTGTATTGACTGTAGTGCCTGTATTCCAGAATGCCCTGTTGAGGCAATTTATGAGGGAGAT
This sequence comes from Legionellales bacterium, assembly GCA_002692205.1. Lineage (GTDB taxonomy): Bacteria > Pseudomonadota > Gammaproteobacteria > Eutrophobiales > Eutrophobiaceae > UBA11869. The sequence goes on from NZJM01000044.1 coordinate 20,761, forward strand.
GACATTCCAGAAGGTCAGGAACATTGGGTTGAGATTAATGCTGAAAAAGCAGCAGAACTACCAGTTATTGAGGAGCAAATGGAGCCTCTGCCAGGCGCTGAAGATCGTAAATCTGAACTAGGCTTTTAAAGTCGCGTTGAATCATCAAAAAAGATACAATCCGACTATGATTTAGGACAGGCGGTGCCGAATCATACGATGACTTTTAATCTACGTAACGAGGTAATAAATAGATGACCGCCTGTTTTGTGAATAAAAATAAAACGATAAGAATAATCTGTTCTCGTCTTCATTTGAATCTCTTGTTCAGGGAGAATTTGATTCATGTCTAGTCTAGGTACTTCGGAAAATCCTCTACTGGTAGCAATTGTAGGGTCTGGCCCAAGTGGTTTTTATGCTGCCGAAGCGCTAATAAAATCTGAGGTTGTGGCTAAGGTGGATATTATTGAACGCCTCCCAACACCATATGGACTTGTTCGAAGTGGTGTGGCGCCAGATCACCCAAAACTAAAGACAGCAATAAATCTATATAAAAAAATTGCTGATGATCCAAATTTTAATCTTATTGCTAATGTTACAGTTGGGAAAGATCTTTCTATCGAAGAATTATGTGAATCTCATCATGCAGTAATCCTTACATATGGGGCAGAAACAGATAGAAAACTTGGTATACCTGGTGAGGAACTTAAAGGAAGTCACACTGCAACAGAGTTTGTTGGTTGGTATAACGGCCACCCTGATTACAGGGAACTAGAATTTGATCTTTCACAAGATGTCGCTGTCATAATCGGACAAGGTAATGTCGCAGCTGATGTAAGTAGAATACTATCTAAAACTATTGATGAGCTTAAACATACTGATATTGCACAACATGCACTTGATGCTTTAGCTGAAAGTAAGTTGAAAGAAATTCATGTGATTGGGCGTCGCGGTCCTGCTCAAGCTAAATTCACACCAAAAGAATTACGTGAGTTTGGGGAGTTAGCTGATTGTAACCCAATCATTCTTGAAGAAGATTTACAATTAAATGTTGAGAGTGAAAAGGAATTAGAGGAAAAAACGAATTCTACCAGCAGAAAAGTCTACGAAGAATTTTCTAAGTTTTCAAAAAGAGAAATGGATTCAAGCAAATCAAGAAAGTGTTATTTTAGATTTCTAATGAGTCCTAAAGAAATAATTGGCACAACAGCTATAGATAAACTAATTATTGAAAAAAATAAATTATCTGGAGAGCCATTCAAACAATCAGCCAGAGGAACCAATGAAACAATTGAAATTGATACTGGTATTTTGTTTCGTAGTATTGGTTATCATGGTATTCCGATACTGGGTGTACCCTTCCATGAAAGTTGGGGAACAATCCCAAATGAAAAAGGCCGAGTTACTGAAAATGATGGTTCCGTAGTTAATCAGCTTTATACTGGTGGATGGATTAAACGTGGTCCTAGTGGGATAATAGGTACAAATCGTGCTTGTAGTGTGGAAACAGTTGAATGCTTACTTGCTGATATTAATAAACTTGACACTGGCAAGAAAAAGAATGGTGTCAGCGAATTATACACAAAGTTAAATAGTAAAGGTGTTCGTCACATTAACTTTGATGAATGGTCAAAAATTGATGCTAAAGAAGTCGAGCTTGGAGAGTCAAAAGGTAAGCCTCGTGAAAAATACACATACATCGAAGAGATGTTGTCTGTAATTAAGTAATCCTATTTATACCTGATGAATCGCACTCGTGGAAAGAAAGGTCGTATCACAGGACGCGTTATTGATCAAAAAACTATCTCAAATTTAGAAAAATTAATCGGTAATGAATCTATTAAAAGAGATATGCTTATTGAGCATCTGCATAAAATTCAAGATACCTATCATCATATCTCGCGTAGTCATATCCGAGCATTAGCAAAAATAATGAATTTATCGGTAGCAGCTATTTATGAAACTGCTACTTTTTACCATCACTTCGATGTTATTGGTGATAAAGAAACTCCGCCACCAGCAACAACTATCCGTGTCTGTGATTCAGTAACCTGTGAAATGTTTGGCGCCAAGAAATTAATAAATGAGTTAAGACTTGCTACAGACTCAAGTAATGTTCGTATACAACCCGTACCTTGTGTTGGAAGATGTGCAAGTGCTCCTATTGCTATTGCTGGAACTAACCCTATCGAATACGCCAAAACAGATGATGTTTTATCTGTAATCGATAAAAATAAATTATCCGATGAGCTACCTAAAAACTACATAAACTATGATAAATATAAAAAGAATGGTGGTTACAAATTATTGACTGAATGTATCAATGGAAAACATGACCGTAATAAAATTATGGCCATACTCGAGGATTCGGCACTAAGAGGATTAGGTGGAGCGGGTTTTCCAACAGGAAAAAAATGGCGTATTTTAAGTGAAAAAGAATCTCCAAAAATGATTGCAATTAATATTGATGAAGGCGAACCAGGAACATTTAAAGATCGTTATTATCTAGAAACTGATCCACATCGCTTTATTGAAGG
>NZJM01000045.1 GCA_002692205.1 Legionellales bacterium
TATTTAATCTAAAAAAATATTATTTTTTGTTAGATTTTTTTTCTTGAATCATTTCGCTTATATGATCAAGTGATTTATTTGCAAATTTTAATTTAGAAACTTCGTTACTTATGCTCTCAACATCAGAAAAAGCTCCTAGCATATCTGGATTTTTAATTAATTTATGCGCTACTAGTAAAATCTCCCTCATTTCATCCGCTTTATTTTTATCAAATTTCAAACCATACAAATGATGCTTCAATCGACCCAGTCGCTGCTTTAAAATCCTTCGCTCTTTCTCTAAAACCTCGTATTCTTGCTTCATTAATTCATGTCTTTGCTCACTATTAGTCTCAATGGAGTCTTCTTTTAAAAAGTCTGAACCCTCCAAAAGAATATTTTGCTTTTCTTCATCGACATCATATTCAGCAACGTCACTTGTCGGCCAGAACAAAATAGTTCCGAAGAAAAAAAGCACCAATAAAACTAAAACTAAAATTAAGCGCATTAAATACCCCAAATTAATCAATAATCAAAAACTTCATGTTTTACCTTCCATCTAAAATAAGAATATATTAAAAAATCCTATAAGTTTCAATTACTTAATTAAAAAATTAAACCAATATCCTAATAGATTTTTTAAATAATTAATATAAGTATGTGATATTTATGTAATTTTACTTGATTTTTTTATAATTTTAATCTAAAAAGTGAACCTTAAGTATCTGATTATAGGGAGATCGCTATGTTCCATAAGACAGAAAAAACATACAACTCTAAAAAACACCAGATAAGAGCTGTTTTTTCACCTGAATTACCTGATATTCCTGCGATTTTTGAAAATGACTATCTTGGTGGCTTTATAAAACACCCCGAACGATTTCCGGTTAATGTAAAACGATTAAATTTTTGGGAACGATTGAAGATAGATGATACAAATCATACAGATATTGGATTTAGTTTTACATCAAAACAAAGACAAAAACCTGGAAATATTATAGAGATATCCATTTTATCGAATAATGAAATCAATATTTTTCTTGGTAAAGTAGTTTTAGTTATTGAGAATAATGAAGGATATGAAATTGGTATACTGCTTTTAAATGAAGAAGATGGACCTAGACTAAGAATTATTGAGCAAGTTTGCCATATTGAACTCTATTTGAGCGACAAACGCTATAAAGAGGGTCCATTTTTAAGTAAAGAAAGGCTTACAAAAGAATGGATCAATCGTTTTGCTAGTGGCTTTCCGGTTCGTTGATAAAAATAGGAAAGTGATTCTTAAGTTCTGTTTCATAAAAAACTCTTTAGAAATACTTTAAAAACAAAAGAATGGTTATTATTATTCTGTTCATTCTAGGTCTTGTTGCCTGGTTTTTTAGCACAATAGCTGCCGGTGGTGCTGCAACATTTTTGATTCCTCTGATTGCTTTTTTACTTGGAGCCCAACTAGTGGCTCCGGTTATTTCACTAGCCGCATTAATTGCAAACCCATCTAGAGTATATGTATTCAGAAAAAATATAGATTGGAGAGTAATTCGTTATCTTATTCCGGGCTCTATCCTTGGAGCTATTTTGGGCGCATGGTCATTTTCTCAGGCCAATACTCAAATAATACAAATAATTCTTGGAATATTCCTAATTAGCTACGTAGCTAACGAAAAACTTAAAAAAGCACAATATATTTATAAAATGAGATTGCAATGGTTCTTTTCACTGGGTTTCTGTGTTTCATTTCTCTCCGGACTGGTTGGGGCCACTGGCCCGATACATAATCCTTTTATGCTTAATTATGGTCTCTCCAAAGAAAATCTTACTGGAACCAAAGCATTAAACTCTCTTTTTATGCAAATCACTAAAATAATAAGCTATAGTTTTTTTGGAGTATTAACACTGGAAATAGCTGGTTACGGAATTATTCTAGGGTGTGGAGCAATTTTTGGCATTCTATTAGCAAGACAACATCTTAAAAAAATTAACTCAACTAGTTTTAAAGAATACATGCTTATATTCATGCTGTTATGCGGGATCTCAATGTTGATAAAGGCGCTTTTTTAGAATGCAAAAAAAACTCATGCTAGTTATGGGCAATCTTCATCGGTCAAATTTCTTAATTCAATTGTTTTTAGGTCTGGGTACGCTTCATCTCGAAAATATTTCCAATTTTCTTTGTTGAGAGAATCAAATGTCCCGCCATTTTTAAGATCTATAAAAACCCAACGTTTTAAATCACTATCAATTGATTTATTTTTTATGCAAGCAAGTATCCATCTTCCACTAGAACCTAATTTGAGGATTGATGCCTCAATCATAGTAATATCATCCTTATTAATTACGTAATACTCACCCAATTCATTTTTGGTTAATTTATGCTGATCTGGCAATATCTTGGCGATAGCCTGAGCAAAAAAAAGAAACAATATAGTAAGTAGACAGAAACGTAGCATAATTAAATTTTTACGACTTTAATAACTAGAAACAATAAATTTCCAAATATATTTCAATATGATATCAGAAATCTTAAAATTCTTATATATATCAATATTTTAAAAAATAATGTATATTATCGTATTATTATCATGAGATTAAGTCTTAATAGTGGATGCGGTAATCTAGATATTTTTAATTTTACACATTGTGAAAATATGGCTGAAATAAACAAAAAACGTAAAAAAAATGAACCGAGAAGATTGGGTGAATATTTAACCTGCTCACCAGGTTCGATTGTTATGGCTATTAAAAAGAAATTGGCTGCATTGGAAAGGGGCGATCATAAAAAAGGACTAGGTGAATTTCTAGTTGAGCTTGGAATAATTACAAATGATGAACTGAAAAATGCACTTCGTCGACAGCGGGCTGATAGAATTGGGCTTTGTCCTGTATTTGATTCACTAACAAACACAGAATTACATGCGATTGGCAATCATTTCACAGAAGTCAGCTTTGCAAGTGACGAGCAATTTATAACAGAAGGCGAAAATGACCCTACTTTATACATATTAATTGAGGGTCAACTAGAAGTTTTTATAAAAGATAAAAATGGAAAAGACAAACATATTGCCTACATAAATCCAATCGAAACGATCGGAGAAATGGGTTATTTTCAAGGTGGTATTAGGACTGCTTCAGTAAAAACCACGAGGCAATGCGAATTACTACGTGCTCCCTATTTGAATTTAACGCACTATTTTGAACATGTCCCACGTGTTGCCAATGCTTTTTTGGAAGTAATACAGCAGCGACAAGCAAATGTTAAATAATCTAGATATTTTCTAAAATATTCTTAGTTATTTTATGAAAAATATAATAATTTGCCAATTTCATAAAAGATTTAAAAAATATACTTTATCTACTAAAAATACCGAGTATAATCTCACGGAGCTTAGAAATTAGTTTTGTTAATGATTGCCGTAAGTAGACATTGTTCTGTTTCTTGTCGTTCAATCCCGTAAGCAATAACTGTTTTTTTTCTAGCAGAAAAGTCATTCAATTGACACGATTATAAACTTGAATAGGAAATAGATATGTCTGATTTAGTAACTGGTAAAGTAAAATTTTTCAACGATTCAAAAGGTTTTGGTTTTATTGAGCAAGAACAAGGGCCAGATGTTTTTGTCCATTTCAGCGCAATAAATGGCTCAGGTTTTAAAACCTTGGCAGAGGGACAGCAAGTACAGTTTAGTGTAACTGCTGGTGAAAAAGGCCCTCAAGCTGAGAATGTCACACCATTATAAAATAACCTAAATAAAAAATGCTGTGGCATCTTATGGTGTCACAGCCATTTGTTATGCTAATCCTAGTTGCTATAAAATTAGCGACAAGATGTTAGATGCTTCTTATTTCGTCAGCAATTGTGGCTATTCCCTTCTCTACTACATTTTTTTCCATTGAGTAGGTAATCCTTAAACACTGTTTTTGATGCTTCCAACCACCCACAAGACCTGGAAAGAAATGCGACCCAGATATAATTAGAACACCCCTTATTTTTAATCTTTCGTACAAATCATCCGATGTAATATTAAGATTTGGTAACCAAAGCCATAGAAATATTGCGCCTTCAGGAACATGAATGTAGTAATCAATATCAGAAAACTCTCTTCGGATAATTGAAATGGCATGCTCCATTTTATTTTTATAGTATGGCTTGATTTCTTCCGTTGATAAGCGTACCAAATCGCCCGATCTAACTAGGTCATTAGCTATCATCGGCCCAAAATTAGCAGTTGCTAAATTAATGGCTGCGTTCATATTGCGGATTGTCTTGATTATAGAATCATTAGCAATAACAATACCGGTTCTCACGCCTGGCATACCCACTTTTGATAAGCTCATACAGAAGATTGTATTTTTATTCCACAATGGTTTTGTCTTTGTAAAAATAATACTAGGAAATGGCTCTCCATATGCATTATCAACAATCAATGGTATTTTATTCAGCTCTGCAAGAGAAAAAAGTTTTGACATTTCATCGTCCGTAAGCACATTACCAGTAGGATTAGTTGGTCTTGATACGCACATAGCTGCTGTATTCTTCTTGATCTCGAGCTTATCAAAATCAATCCGATATTTAAAAAATCGATCGTTTAATTTTTCAATTTTTGGTCTATATGAATAAAATAAATCGGGGGTTAATCCAACATCTGAATATCCAATATACTCAGGCGTAATGGGTAATAATATTTTTTTATATGTGCCATCTTCATACTCACCTGCAAGCATGTTGAATAAGAAAAAAAATGCTGATTGACTTCCAATTGTTAATGCTACATTTTTTGAATTGATACCCCAGTCATATTTTTTGTTTATCATCTCTACCATGCTATCAATAAAGTCACTGTTGCCCTGAGGTGAATCATAATTACCAATTACAGATGAAAATAATGCTGGTGTCTCAATTAGACGTGATAGAGGCTTTTTAAGGTGCTCCTGAACGATAGGAATATGACTTGGATTGCCTCCGCCTAACATTAATAAATCACTATCTTTAGACATGGCGCTACCAAGATCATCCATGAGCTGAACAATTCCTGAATCATCATCAAAACGTGCTGCAAAATTCGAAAATTTCATGTTTGTAAGCTCAAAGTGTTAATAACTAATACTATGAATCGCTATAGTTGAATTCAACTAGATATATTATTTAATCTTTTTTCCAACTAGAACTAAACGAATTGCGCGTTCTGCAGCGTTTGCCAGATGCTCCCTTGAGTGTCTAATTGCTTCATTTAGTGGCATATCACGTGCACATGCACTCTCCATCGCATCGATACCATGAGAAAATATATCTTTAGCATCATCTGTAATTCCACCACCAATAACAATAGTAGATAGGCGGTGTTTGCGTGCTGCCTTTGCTATACCCGACGGTGTTTTACCAAAAGCTGTTTGTGAATCAACTCTACCCTCTCCTGTTATTACCAGATGAGCATTTTTCATATGCTTGTCTATGCCTGTTGCACTAATGACAATTTCAATTCCACTTTTCATTCTAGCTTTAGCAAAAGCAACTAAGCCGGCGCCTAATCCGCCTGCAGCACCAGCACCTTTTAACTTCATAACATCCTTCCTTAATGACTGTTTAATTATTTTTCCTAGATGCTTAAGATTGTCGTCCAATATTTTTACCGTAGTTGGTGTTGCGCCTTTTTGAGGTGCGAAAACAAATGATGCGCCTGATTTTCCACATAATTGATTATTAACATCGCAAGCTACGATTATCTTAATATTCTTAAGCAACTGGCTAGCTTCTTTTATATTGATTTTAGATATTTTTTTTAACATCCCACCGCTACCATATTCAATAATTTCATTATCATTTTTATCAAAAAACTTAACGCCAAGTGCTTGCGCCATACCAACACCGCCATCATTTGTTGCTGATCCACCTATACCTATAATAATTTCGTTGGCACCTTTATTGATGGCATCAACAATTAATTCGCCAGTCCCATAAGTTGTCGTTTTGAGGGGATTTTTGCTTCGACCTCTTACAAGAGGCAAACCGGATGCCTCCGCCATTTCTATAACAGCAATTCCATTTGATAATAACCCATATCTTGCAGAAACTTTCTGGCCAGAAGGGCCGATAACACGTTTACGAACAAATTTACCTCCAACACCATCGACAAGTGACTGGACAGTTCCTTCACCGCCATCTGCCATAGGTATTTTGATACAGTTAGCTTTCGGTAAAACGCGTTTAACGCCCTTCTCAAGCGCGACAGCAACCTCCAACGATGTAAGATTTCCTTTAAACGAATCTGGGGCAAGAATAATTTTCACTTATACGTCCTCCAAACAACCATAATTTTATTAGTACAAAATCTAGACAATCAGATTAAAAAAGACAGCTATGTTATCAGAAAACGATTTTTTCACTAAAACTAGTATCATAGGAAGTATAGTTTAAAGTATTTCGACGGAATCCATCAATACATTACGCTGATTCGTTATATAGAATACGTAAATCCTATTACTTTTACTAACTTTCTATCTAAATATTTGGTGAAAAATACTCTAAAAAATGGCCATATTCAGATATAGCTATTACACTAATAGTATCTATTTATTAATAACGCTGATTAATAAGTAAATTATTCTAATTTTAAAAAAAATATAAATATAAATAAGAATGTTCGTTCAATGGAGATTGATATCATGAAATATTCAAAAATAATTTTGATAAGTATTTTACTGGTGCCTAGTTTAGTTTTGGCACATGGCCCATCAAGGCAAAAAGTTGTTCAAGAAATCGAAATTAATGCAACCGCAGAATCAATATGGAAAATTATTGAAGATTTCTGCTCAATACAAGATTGGCATCCTGGTATAAAAAGTTGTAACACGGATAATGGCACAGCAATTAAATCTATTCGCACAATCGAACTTGCAAATGGTGAAAAAATTAATGAAATACTATTTAAGCACGATAAAGAAAGTAAGAAAATTCAATATGGTATGCAAGAACTTGACGAGGGAAGAATTATAAAGGGCTTACCTATAGCGACACATGGTTCAACAATCACAATCACTGAAGATGGCGGCATGTCGAAGGTAAAATGGAAGGGTGCTTTTTATCGTTCTTTTCCGGGACAACAACCTCCGCCAGAACTAACAGATGAGGCTTGCTCAAAAGCTGTTAATAATCTTTATAAATCAGGTCTAGAAAGTCTTAAAAAAATTGCGGAAAAGTGATTCAGTATTTTTTGTGTATAAAATAGTACTTTTAGTTATTGTATTTTCAAATGTTCTTTATGCGCAGCCTTATGCATACATAACAAATCAAGGAGACAATTCACTTTCTGTAATTAATACGCATACTAATAAAGTCATTAAAACAATAGATGTAGGGCATCGACCGGCTGGTGTAGTAGTTAGCAACAATGGAAAACGTGTATATATTACAAATCCAGAAAGCAAAGATATTTCAGTAATCGATACTAAAAAATTACTTAATATAAAGACGATAAAGGTCGGCACTAGTCCGTTAGCAATCGCTATTAGCCCAGATGACCAAACTATTTATGTTGCAGATTGGTATGATGATGCTGTTTTTATAATAGATACTGTCTCACTAAAGATAGCAAATAAAATTAAAGTCGGTGATTCTCCATCCGGGTTGACTGTTCATCCTTCGGGTCAATTTTTATATGTTGCAAATCGTGATGAAAACACAATTATGATTATTCAACTTTCTGAAAATAAAATTATTGATACAATAAAAGTAGGTACTGCGCCATTTGGCTTGGCGCTAAATTTAAAAAGAAATGAGCTTTATAGTGCAAATGTTCGTTCGAATAATATTAGTATTATTGACTTGGAAACAAAAAAAATAAAAAATATAAAAGTTGGTAATTTCCCCTATGCTATAGAGGTCGATGAAACAAACAATCGTATATTCGTAACAAACCAACGCTCTAGTACGGTTTCCGTTATCGATCTAAATCTAAAAAAAAATATTCACAATATTAATGTCGGAGAATATCCCGAAGGAATTGACTTCCATCCAGATAAAATAAATCTTTATGTTGCAAACTGGTTTGATAACCTTGTATCCGTTATAGATACTCGCTCTCTAAAAGTTATCGATGAAATTACTGTCGGCGAAGGCTGTAGAGCTTATGGTGAATTTATTTCTCGCCAATAAATATCCACAAAATATAAAAAATATTATCTTTATAATTCATAGTCTTACGTGATCTTTCAAAAAGCTTAACCTGGAAAAATTTCTCTTGAATTTTCTCTAAATGTTCTCCTATAATAAATATCTGTTACGGAGATAAAATGACAATAAAAAACTGGCCTCGCGTTATCGCACTAGCCGACATGGATGCCTTCTTTGCCTCAATTGAACAAGCACGTAACCCTAATCTTATTGGTAAGCCTGTCGGAATTACTAATGGAATAAAAGGAACCTGTATTATTACTTGCTCGTATGAAGCTCGGGCATATGGCGTACATACTGGTATGCATATTAAATATGCAAAAAAACTTTGTCCTAATTTTATCCAACTACCATCTAATCCTATTTTATATACTAGGATATCGACAAATATAATGAATATTCTGCATGAAATAACTCCTGATATTGAAATTTTTTCTGTTGATGA
>NZJM01000046.1 GCA_002692205.1 Legionellales bacterium
AAATGGACCTATGAAAATATTGATTACATGCGCGGACAATTAAAACGACTCGGGTTTGCTTATGATTGGAACCGGGAATTAGCAACATGTGACCCTGATTATTACCGTTGGGAACAATGGTTCTTTACAAAACTTTATGAAAAAGGATTGGTTTATAAAAAAACATCTGTTGTTAACTGGGACCCCGTTGACCAAACAGTATTAGCAAACGAACAAGTTATTGATGGAAAAGGTTGGCGTTCTGGCGCCACAGTTGAACGTCGTGAAATACCACAGTGGTTTTTAAAAATTACCGATTACGCAGATGAACTTCTTGAAGGCCTAGAAAAACTCTCAGGCTGGCCGGATGCAGTTAAAACGATGCAGGCAAATTGGATTGGTCGCTCTGAGGGAGTCGAGGTTGATTTTAAAGTCGAGGGAACGGGTGAATCGTTGCGTATTTATACAACACGACCCGACACTATTATGGGGGTCAGTTACATGGCAGTTGCAGCGGAACACCCGTTAGCTAAATCAGCGGCTAAAAATGATGCTACCATCGCTAAATTTATTGATGAATGTAAAAGTAGCGGCACTTCTGAAGTTGAACTTGAGACCATGGAAAAAAAAGGTATGCCGCTTAACATTAACCTCCGTCATCCGATAAGCAATGAAATCATTCCGCTCTGGGTATCCAATTTTGTGTTAATGGGATATGGCACGGGGGCAGTGATGGCCGTACCTGGTCATGACCAACGTGACTGGGAGTTTGCAAATAAATATACGCTACCTATTAAACAAGTTATCTTTCCGATAGATGGCAATCAACACGATATAACTGCGTCGGCTTATACAGAAAAAGGGGTGCTTAAAAATTCAGGGCAATTTGATGAACTAAGTTCAGAAGATGCCTGTAATGCAGTCGCGAAATTTGTTGAAAAGAATAAATGCGGTAATCGAAAAATTAATTATCGTTTAAGAGACTGGGGAATTTCGCGACAACGTTATTGGGGGTGTCCGATTCCTATTATTAATACAAAAGACGGTAAAGCCCTCTCTGTTCCTGAGGACCAGCTGCCCGTTGTACTACCCGAGGAGATAGAATTTGAGGGTATCAGCTCTCCGATAAAATCAATGGAAGAATTTATTAATGTTGACGCCCCAGACGGCAGTGGTAGTGGCAAAAGAGAAACCGATACATTTGATACCTTCTTTGAATCTTCCTGGTATTTTGCAAGATATTGCTGTCCGGACAATAACAAGGTGATGACAGATGAGCGTGCCAATTACTGGCTCCCTGTTGATCAATATATCGGTGGCGTTGAACATGCCATCCTACATCTTCTATACGCACGATTTTTTCATAAGCTAATGCGTGATTTAGGATTATTAGAATGTGATGAGCCATTTACTAATTTACTCACTCAAGGAATGGTTTTGAAAGATGGCGCTAAAATGTCTAAATCGAAAGGCAATACTGTTGACCCACAACCTTTGATTGATAAATATGGCGCAGATACAGTTCGTTTATTCATGATGTTTGCATCACCGCCAGAACAAAGTCTCGAATGGAAGGACGAAGGTGTTGAGGGGGCTTATCGTTTTCTAAAAAGATTATGGAAATTCGCAAGCATACATATTAATAAAGGTAAATCTCCAAAGTTAAATAATGCATCAATGACTGATACCCAACGACAGTTACGTCGAAAAATTCATATGACAATTAATAAAGTAAATGACGACATTGGACGTCGATATACTTTTAATACAGCAATTGCAGCTGTGATGGAAATGATTAATGCTTTGTCACGAAGTGAATTAAAAAATGATAATGACCACGCAATAATGCAGGAGGGAGTTGAGACTGCAGTCCTGCTACTCTCCCCTATCGTTCCACACATAACAGATGCAATCTGGATTAAGCTTGGACACACTGAAGCTTTAATTGATGCTGCTTGGCCAAAATCAGACCCAACTGTACTTGAAAAAAGTGAAGTTGAGATGGTAATACAAGTCAATGGTAAGCTAAGAGGAAAGATTACTGTTGCTAAAGATGCTAGCCAAAAACAAATTGAAAATCAGGCAGTTGAGGATGAAAAAGTAAAAAAGAACATAGCGGGGAAAACCATAAAAAAAATCATCGTAATCCCAGAACGTCTAGTGAACATCGTAGTGTCATAGGGTAATATGTACTAATTAGGGTCGATTAAAAATAGTAAGAGGAAGATTAATGAGAGCTCGTCTATTACTAATTTATGTATTATTGCTAACTACAGCTTGTGGATTCCATTTACGCGGCTCTCAGACAGCAAAAATAAACATCGATAACCTTTATATCAATAGCGCATCGGCATCAAGCCTAGCAAAGGAAGTTAAATTACAATTATCAGGTACTGGGAACGCTTTAGCTGACTCAGCACAAAATGCATCATTTGTGATTACTATAAAAGAAGAAAGTTTTGAAAAATCGGTACTGAGCGTTTCACCAAAAACAGGAAAAGTAGAAGAATATCAAATGCTTTTACATGCAAAAATGGATTTAATTAAAGCTGATGGTACTTTTCTGCTAGAAGATGAAAAATTAACTGTTATACGTGACTTCGCTTTTGATGAAAATGCTGTGTTGGGAGAATTTGCAGAAGAATCAATTATACAAGAAGACCTTATACGGCGCGCTGCCAATCAGGTTATTCGCAGATTACAAGCGTTGATTTCCTCATCAAAATAATAAAAGTTTAAAGATGCCACTAAAGATCGACCAGCTTGAGACACATCTAAAAAATTCGGCAAATAAACCAATCTATATTGTAAGTGGCGATGAACCATTTCAAAAGCAAGAGTGCATAGATCAAATTAGAGCTCACTATCGCAAACAAGGTTACGAAGAACGAGTTGTATTCGATGTGACCGGAAATCGAAACTTCGATTGGAATATAATTAATGAAGCAAACAATAATCTATCATTATTTTCCAATAAAAAAATAATTGAACTAAGAATGAAGTCTCCAAAGCCTGGTAAAGAGGGCGGGAGTATTCTTCAACAATACGCAGAAAGACAAAATGATGATACCTTGCTAATTATAAGTTCAGAAAAAATGGATGCGGGAACAAAAAAAACAAAGTGGGTTAAATCAATAGAAAAAATTGGGGTACTAATAGAAATTTGGCCAATAGACTATTGGCAGCTACCCGGTTGGATACAAAAACGAATTATAAAGAAAGGAAAAAAGATATCGCAAGATGCATCAAAATTGATTGCTGATAAAGTTGAAGGAAATTTATTAGCGGCAAACCAAGAAATAGAAAAGTTAGCATTATTAATTGATAAAGATAATATTGATATTGAAGATGTTGTTAACGCAGTTGTGGATAGCTCGCGCTATAATGTTTTTGATATGATAGAAAGTGCATTTCTTGGTAATTCCAATAGAACATTGCTCATGCTAAATGGCTTGCATAATGAAGGTGTGGAACCGCTTGCAATATTTGGTGCATTTATGTGGGAGTATCGTAGATTATGTTCGATTATGTATGAATATGAATCAGGCCAGCAATTAGAAAAACTCTTTCGTGAACATTGGATTTGGAAGGACCAAAAAAAGCGCGCAATGAATGCTGTATTAAAAAGACACTCTAGTAAAACACTAGATGAATTATTAAATTACTCATCAAAAATTGATAAAACATTAAAAAGTGGCCAAAAGGAAAACGCGTGGCAACAATTTTGCATACTTCTATTAGCAATAGCAGGTATAAATACAAATAAATTACAAATAATATAACTATTAATACAAGTGGATATAAAAAAATATATAAATGAATTAGGCGTACAAGCATATAGTGCTTCGCGTGTAATGGCATCTGCCTCGACTGATGAAAAAAATATTGCATTAAATGCTATTGCTGAAGAAATTATTAAAAATAAAGAAGGTTTAATTCAAACTAATAATCAAGACCTTGAAATAGCAAAAAATTCGGGGTTAGAACCCGCGTTACTTGATAGGCTTGAACTAACAGAAGCTAGAATTGATTCGATGGCTGACGGGTTAGAACAAGTCTCTAAACTGGAAGATTTAATAGGCAAAACAACCGAGTATGTCAAACGAGATAGCGGGATTAAAGTTGGTCGTATGCGCGTCCCACTAGGCGTAATTGGTATCATCTATGAATCACGCCCTAATGTAACCGCTGATGCTGCGGGCCTTTGCCTAAAATCAGGTAATGCTACTATTCTACGAGGCGGCTCCGAAGCAATTCACTCCAATCGTGCAATTGAAAAATGTATTCGTAAAGGACTTAAAAGGTCTGGGCTTCCAGAAAATGCAGTGCAATTAATTGACACGACAGAACGCGAGGCTGTTGGCGAACTTCTGCGTCTATCCGACTATGTTGATGTCATTGTTCCTCGAGGTGGTAAGGGGTTAATAGAGAGAGTCAGCACAGAAGCACGAATGCCTGTTATAAAACATTTGGATGGTATTTGTCATGTATACATCGATGATGATGCTGACCTAGAGAAAGCAGTAAAAATTGCCTATAACGCAAAAACACAGCGCTATGGCACCTGCAACACAATGGAATGTCTATTAGTTGCTCGCTCCTTAGCAAATCCCGTGCTAAAAAAGTTGGGGCCCATGTACAAAAAAAAGGAAGTGGAAATTCGGGGCTGCACAGAATCAAAGGAAATATTATCTGATATTAAAATTGCAACTAATGAAGATTACGCAACTGAATATCTAGCGCCCATACTATCATTGAAGATAGTTAAAGATATTGATGAGGCTATGCTACATATTGATAAATTTGGCTCAAAACATACTGATACTATTGTTACAGAGAATCAAATGAATGCCGATCGTTTCCTGCGTGAAGTTGATTCCAGTTCGGTGATGCATAATGTATCGACTCGGTTTGCAGATGGTTACGAGTATGGTCTTGGTGCAGAAATAGGAATTAGTACAGATAAATTCCATGCACGTGGACCAGTGGGGCTCGAGGGACTTACATCCCTAAAATATATTGTTGTTGGTGACGGGAACATTCGTTCTTAAATAATGCGACTAATAGGAGTTCTTGGCGGGACATTTGATCCGATACATAACGGCCATCTTCATCTTGCAGTGGAAGTCCTTAATAAATTAAATCTAGACGAAATTAAATTAATTCCATCTAATATCCCGCCACATCGTTCAGCAACATTCGCATCTAGTACTCATAGAAAAGAGATGGTTGAGCTTGCTATACTTGATAAAGATAAATTGTCTATTGATCTATGCGAAATTAAAAATCAGAATATTTCGTACACTATAAATACCCTTAAATCCTTACGTAGAGAATTCCCAGAGGATGCTCTATTCCTAATTATTGGTGAGGACGTTTTTAAAAATATAAACACATGGGAAGAATGGGAATCTCTATTAGAGTATTCTCACATTTTAGTAACAACCCGAGTGGAAAATCAAAATAATGATTTATGTGAAGAAATAAAAAAATGGCGCGATAGCAATAAGACAGAAGATTTTAATACTATGAAAAAAGTAACATCGGGCTATATCTATTTCATTAACACTCCCGTTATTAAAATATCATCCAGTATGATTAGACAATGTTATATAAAAAATGAGTCTGTTGATAACTACTTGCCTTCTAACGTAACCTCCTATATTGAAAAAAATAATCTATATACAGAAATATAATGAATATAAAAGAATTAAAAGATATTGTTTTAACTTCACTGAATGATGGAAAGGCGACGAATATCAATGTGTATGATGTAAAGGATATAACTAGCATGTCGGATTACATTCTAATTGCAAGCGGTCGTTCAAGAAGACAAGTTAGCTCACTTGCAGAAAAATTAATACAGGTTACAAGAAAAAATGGGGTCCAGACTTTAGGTATAGAAGGGAAAACTGAAGGCGAATGGGTGCTGGTAGATTTAGGAGATATTATTATTCATATAATGCATCCCGATAGCCGGGAGTACTACCAATTGGAGAAACTTTGGGGTTAATAATATCCTGAATTTATAGGCTTTATCCCATGGAATTAAACTTAATAGCTATTGGTAAACAAATGCCAAAGTGGGTGGATTTAGCATTTGCTGAGTATTCAAAAAGGCTTCCCAAAAATATCAATTTCCGTCTAAATGAAATACCCCCCGAAAAACGCAGAAAAAATGTAAGTGCAAAACAATTAAAAGAAAGTGAGGGGGAAAAAATAAAAATGCTGACACCCCAAACAAACATCGTAATAGCGCTTGATGAAAAAGGAAAATTAATTGATAGCATTTATCTAGCTAATCAGTTACAGACTTGGATTGATGAGCAATTACATATTAGTATCATAATTGGTGGTGCGGATGGTTTAAGTGACTCGATTAAAAATAATGCTGATAAAGTATGGTCATTATCTACGATGACTCTGCCGCATGGTTTAGCTAGGGTAGTTTTAATCGAACAACTATATCGCGCATGGTCAATAATTAATAAGCACCCATATCATAGAGAATAAATATTTTTTATAATGTTAAAAAAAATATACCTCGCATCAAAATCACCTAGACGCAAAAAAATTTTAGAGCAAGTTGGTATTAATTTTGAAGTCATTGAAATTAATATTGATGAATCATGTAAAAAAAATGAAACGCCGGAGGATTATGTCAAAAGAATTTCTATTGAAAAAGCTAGGCAAGGTAAGCTACAGGCAAAATCTAATTTTTCAATTCTAGCAGCTGATACCGCAGTCGCTGTAGATAACATTGTTTTAGGAAAAGCGAACTGTAGTGACGATGCACATAGTATGCTAGAGAAATTATCTGGTCGAACACATTATGTTTTAACCGCGGTAACGGTGATTAATAAAATTGAGCGGACTAGAGTAAATATAAGTAGGGTCGTCTTTAAAAAACTAACTGAGAGTGAAATTAATTCTTACTGTAAAACAATGGAGCCAATTGGAAAAGCAGGGGGATATGCAATACAAGGTAAAGGGGCCCGTTTCATTGATAAACTCGAAGGTAGTTATAGTAATGTTATGGGGTTACCGCTAAACGAAACAATCGAACTATTAGAAGGATAATTTTTTTCGAGGCTGACTATAAATTAGACAACGCAATACAGTAGCCATAGTAATGATCAACAATATAATAATAAATCGTCGCCCAATCGGGTCTGCCGTCCTCCTGTGTTGGCCACCATACCTTTCTGTTTCTCCAGTAATCATGATAATGCTCGGCACATAGCGAAATAATTTCTAAGTCCTCGCTTTGCTTTTGTTCCCCAGTGCTTGATTTGAAATAATCTTCTAGTACATCAATATATGCCTTTCTCAATAGCGGCTTATTGTTCTCCTCGCGCTTTAAGCGATTGACGGTTGCAGCAAAATTATCACCGAGTTCAACAATTCGGTCTGCTAAATGCTCCCCCTGAAGCATTGCTTCAGCTTTTTTACAGCTATCTAAGTTACCTTGGTTACACATACGCTGATGGTATTCACGTAGCGAGTCGGCGCTAGCGAGTGAAGATGCTAGTGACAAGCCAAAGAAAAAAAGAAAATAATAGCTCGGTCGTGTTTTCATTATAATTGGGTCAAATTTTGTTTATTTATTTTTTATCTAATATTTATCATGAATTTTGAGTATTAAATTTGAAATTACATTTTTTGACAGCACGTCGCGATATAGGTATAAGGTGTGCCCAATGATGTAATTCAAAAAATAACAATAATAATCACTTGCTCGCAATCAGTAAATAAACAGTTAAAAGAGAGGAAACTTTAATGATTTCAAGTGCTTTTTTGCCAATTGGTTTAGGTTTACTTGGTCTTCTTACAGCAGTTTTTGTTTTTTTAAGTATAAAAAGTGCGCCTGCTGGGGACGGAAAACTAAAAGAAATATCAGATGCCATTCACTTAGGTGCGATGGTTTTTATGAATGCCGAGTATAAACGTCTAGCTATATTCTGTGTCATTTGTATCGCTGCAATCTGGTTCTCAGAACTTGGAGCAAATACTGCCTTAGCTTTTCTGCTTGGCGCAATTTGCTCTGGCTCTGCTGGCTATTGGGGGATGTATACCGCAACCCATGCTAACGTGAGAACAGCGGTCGCCGCTAATACAAAGGGAGCCTCCGAAGCATTAAATATCGCTTTTTTCGGTGGTTCAATAATGGGTCTAACCGTTGCCTCGATGGGTCTACTCGGTATCGGTATTCTCTACTACTTTTTTGCAGGCGACCCGCATACCATGCATGCAATCGAGGGATTTGCTATGGGGGCTTCCTCAGTTGCATTATTCTCTCGTGTAGGTGGTGGTATATTTACTAAAAGTGCTGATGTTGGTGCTGACCTGGTTGGTAAGGTTGAAGCGGGTATCCCTGAAGACGACCCAAGAAATCCTGGAGTAATTGCTGACAATGTAGGTGATAACGTTGGTGATGTTGCTGGTATGGGTTCAGACATTTTCGAATCCTATTGTGGCTCAATGATAGCAACCATGGCACTTGCTGCAACTATGGCTTCGACTCAAATTTTTGACTTGGCTCCAATTGGAGGAAAAGAAATTCTAACATTCATGCCATTGGCTCTAGCGTCAGTTGGTTTAATTTGTTCAATGATTGGAATTTATTCTATAAAACTTTTCTCCTCAAAAAGTCCAGAAGTTGCGCTACGCATTGGGACGATGGGCTCGTCGGTAATCTTTATTATTGCTGCATTTATTTTAGTTAAAGAATTAGGCGCGTCTATCAATGTATGGGTTGCTGTACTAACAGGTGCCGTTGGTGGAATTGTTGTAGGTCTTGTAACCGAATATTACACCGGTGGAGCGCCTGTTAAAAAAATTGCACAAGGGGGCGAAACTGGCCCGGCTACAGTAATGATTTCTGGTCTCGCTGTTGGTATGCAATCTGTCGCCATACCTGTTATTACAATTTGTGCGATTATTTATCTATCGAGTCACTTTGCAGGATTGTATGGCGTTGGTATTGCAGCAGTTGGTATGTTAAGTACGGTTGGGATAACAATGGCAATCGATGCATACGGTCCGGTTGCAGATAATGCGGGTGGTATTGCCGAGATGGCAGAACTTGGAAAAGAAACGCGTCTAATTACCGATTCCCTTGATGAGGTTGGAAACACCACCGCGGCGATTGGGAAAGGTTTCGCAATTGGTGCTGCGGCACTTGCGGCATTGGCATTGATTAGCGCATACATTGAAAAAGTATCCCTGGGTAATGAAGATTTTATTTTACGTATTAATGACCCATTAGTTTTAAGCGGGATGTTCCTAGGGGCTATTTTTCCATACTTAGTTAGCTCGATAACCATGACCGCGGTAGGTGATGCTGCGTTTGATATGATTAAAGAAATTCGCCGTCAGTTCAAGGAAATACCTGGCTTAATGGAAGGTACCGGTAAACCCGATACCGCTCGATGTGTTGATATTGCAACGCGTGCTGCCTTAAAACGGATGATACTACCAGGCTCACTTGCCGTACTTGCACCCGTGGTGGTTGGTTTTGGTTTAGGCCCCAAAGCACTGGGCGGTATGCTTGGTGGAGCGCTTATCTGCTGTGTAATGATGGCACTAATGATGGCAAATGCTGGCGGGGCGTGGGACAACGCAAAAAAATATGTTGAGAAAGGTAACCTCGGTGGAAAAGGTTCAGATGTTCATAAGGCCGCGGTTGTTGGAGATACTGTTGGAGACCCGCTTAAGGATACCTCGGGACCGTCAATGAATATTTTAATTAACGTAATGGCAATCGTTAGCTTAGTGATAGCGCCGCTACTGGTGTAATTAAAAAGATAAGGAACGCAAAAGCCGCGTCTTTCTGATGCGGCTTTTTTATTGAATTGAATTAATTTTTTCAAGCATACTATCTGGATTAATATAATCTGGTTCAATTTTTAATTTATTTTTATCATTTATAAATAACAAGCTTGGCAAAGATTTTAAACCAAGATTTTTATATTGTTCAATTTCTTGTTTTAAAATTTCATCTGTTTCTATTGAGGCTACATCTCTGGAGAATTTATTTTTATCTGCACCAATTTCCTCTGCTAATTCAATTAGAGTTTCGTAATCAGATGGATTTCTTGCTTGTAAATAATAGGCTTTCTGAATCGCTGTGGTCATCTCGGTATCAAATTCGTTTTTTTGTTTTCTTGCTGCAATAATTGCGCGACATGCTGGGTAGGTGCTTCTTCGTGGTTTACATTTTTTCCAAAAATCATAATTAAATTTGGTTTCGGGTACCCTCTTTTCAATAGAATTCCAATTTTTTATCACATAGTCACGAATATCATCGGACATTGGATTATCGTTATCTGGCGCAAGGCCACCTAACAAACGAATAATAAGAATTTCTCTTGGAATTTTTTTCATCAGCTGTTGAAGTGACGAACTAAAAGCCCAGCACCAGCTACACATCGGGTCATGAATGTAATAAAGTTTTTTAAGCACGATTAATGAAATTGAACAAACTAGATTTTAAAATCTGTATTTAAAATTTTCGAAACCGATTTATTTTTAAGTTTTACATAACAGGGCATTCCATTTTTATATGGTGGGTAATCTTCGCCTTCTATTAATGGTAATAAGTAAGACCGGCATTTGGTCGTTATTCCAAAACCGTCATCTGTTATATATTCTCTTGGCATCATTTTTTCTACATTAGCAACATCCACAAGGTTGGCTTTCCCTATTTCCCAAGTGTAAGGAGCGTCTGATTTTCTAACAATCGTCGGCATAATCGCATCCTCACCCGCAAGAACCATATCAACTGCTGCTTTTCCCAGTGCATAGGCCTGGTCTACATCGGTTTTTGAAGCAATATGTCTTGCTGAACGTTGCAAATAATCAGCAACTGCCCAGTGATACTTATAGCCCAGTGTCTCTTTTATCATATTTGCAACAACAGGTGCTGCGCCGCCAAGTTGAGCGTGCCCAAATGCGTCCTTTGTACCTTGCTCAGCGAGAAATTTACCATTTGGCCAACGCGCGCCCTCTGAGACAACAACAGAACAGTACTCATGCTTCCTAACATTCTCATCTATCTTTGCCAGAAATGAAGCCTGGTCAAACTCTACCTCCGGAAAGAGAATAACAATGGGAATATTATTTTTTGAATCAGCAGCTAAACCACCAGCAGCTGCAATCCAACCGGCGTGCCGCCCCATGACTTCAATTACAAAAACTTTTGTCGATGTTTTTGCCATTGAGAGAACATCATATGATGCCTCTCTCGTTGAAATCGCAACATATTTTGCAACCGAGCCAAAGCCAGGACAAACATCTGTGATAGGTAAATCATTATCGACCGTTTTGGGAATATGAATCACCTGAACTGGGAAGTTCATCTTCTTCGAAAGCATTGATATTTTATTACAGGTATCAGCTGAATCACCTCCCCCGTTATAAAAAAAATAGCTAATATCATGTGCTTTAAAAATCTCTATGAGTCGCTCATATTGCTCCAGATTCTCCTCGAGCCCTTTCAGCTTATAACGACATGAACCAAATGCAGCAGATGGAGTGTGTTTTAGGCTAGCTATATCTGCATCTGACTCTTGACTAGTGTCAATTAAATCCTCTGTTAATGCCCCAATAATGCCATTTCTACCAGCATAAACATTGGAGAATACTTTAGGATACTTTCTTGCTGTCTCTATAACCCCGCATGCACTGGCATTAATTACGGAAGTAACACCGCCAGATTGTGCATAGAATGCATTTTTAGCCTTAGCCATAAATAATCACTCCTAAAATTACTCATTTTTTGTGAAACCAATATAGGATAAATTCAGTCTATACTATAGTGTTAGTTTACAATGATATATAAACCTTTGGGTAATCTATTGTTACCAGATATGGGAATGGCTAATTTAAATGTGTTTTTTTAATAAAAATTATAAAAAAATTACAAAGAAACTTATTCTTTTATATTTTTTACTACCAAATATATTACTTGCTGCGGATGAAAATATTGTTTTGCCAGATTTTGGCGATTCTTCAGGTGGAACATTTTCACCAAGTTATGAGCGAAGACTGAGTCAGATGTTTTTGAAACAGATACGACGTTTTTCAACAATTAATACAGACCCCGAGGTTGAATTATATATTCAATCTCTTGGTTATAACTTGGTCTCAAATAGTGACAATGCAAAACAATCATTCAAATTTATGGTAATTAATGACCCCTCAATTAATGCATTTGCAGGTCCTGGTGGCATCATTGGTATAAACAGCGGGGTTATCTTGCACTCTGGAACTGAAAGCGAGCTTGCTGGAGTTGTTGCGCATGAAATTGCGCATGTAACACAAAAACATTTGGCGCGCGCATTTGAAGAAGCAAAAAGGTACAGTCTTCCTACTGCGGCTGCAATGATTGGAGCTATAATTATGGCTACTCAAAATCCATCCGCTGGGCAAGCAATGTTAAGTGGAATAACTGGCCTAAACACGCAAAATCAAATTAATTTTACGCGCGAGAACGAGAAAGAAGCGGATAGAATTGGAATAAAATTACTAGAAAAATCTGGGTATAACCCTCGAGGGATGCCTCAATTTTTTGAAAAGCTACAAAAAATATCGAAATTTTCACAAAATAATCAACCTGAATTTTTTCGCACACACCCTTTAACAACGTCACGTATCGCGGACGCTCGTTCCAGAGCAGAGTCCTATACAAAAAAACAGTTTGAAAACTCTCATGCCTATGAACTTGTCCGGTATAAACTACTGGTACAGACGATAGAGAAACCAAAAGAAGCTATTTTATTTTTGCGCAACAAGCTTGAAGAAAATAAAGATGGTGCTAAGAAAGAATTATATATTCGTTACGGCTTAGCTTATGCTTATCTTGCAGATAATGCATTTGCGCACTCAAATCAACAAATAAAACATTTACTCAAAAATAATGCTAAAGATCCTGCATATCTTCTATTAGCTGCTAAGCATAAAACTACACAATCTAAATACGATGACGCTTTAAATATTTATAGCAAAATCTACGGACTATACCCAGAACACAAACCTATGTTAATGGCCTATGCTCGCGCATTAATGGACATAGGCAATGCCGAAGAAGCTCGTAAAATTATCAAAAACTATGAACGTTATCATTCTCATGATTTAAATTCATATGCATTACTTGGACAAATTGAAGGTATGCTCGGAAACGAAATTGAAACTGCTATACTTCAATCTGAATTTTATTACTTATCAGGTGAGACAAAGTTGGCTATTGAAAAATTAAAATTCATAAAACAAAAATTCAATATGAACTATTATCAAGAACAACGTGTAATAGCTCGTTTAATTGAACTTCAGTATGAACTTGATCTTGAAAATGACATCAAATTGTAAACAGAGATTTTTATGTTACGTAGAAGCTTCCTTAAAATCCTAACATCTAGTACGGTTCTACTTTTCTCCGGCTTATTTACTCCCATAAGACTTTTTGCTGAATGGAAAGATTCGGCTTTTTCTGCTAAAGATATTGATACCGCAATTGGTAATTATTTTCCAAATCAAAATATAGAAAAAACTGACCAAATAAAAATAGAAATTTATGATGAAGTTGAAAACGGTGCTGTGGTTCCTGTTAAAGTTAAAACCGATTTAAAGATGGTTAAATCAATTACAATTTTTGCAGATAAAAACCCAAATCCTTTAATTGCTAATTTTGATCTGACTTCTGCCTGTATTGGCTTTGTTTCAACAAGAATAAAGGTGAGCGAACCCTCAAATGTTATTATCATCGTAAATGCTAATGATGTGCTTTATATGGCAAAAAAATTCGTTATTGTTCATGAAAATGGTTGCGGTTAAATGGCTTCTACTATTAGACTAAAAACAAAAATACGAGATGACATTACGACAATTCGACTAATTGTGCGTCATCCTATGGAAACGGGCTTTAGAGTTGATGATGAAACAAACGAACTGGTACCTGAACACTATATAAAAAAAATATCTTTCGAACATAACGATAAACTAATATTCTCTTGTGATTGGAGTCGTGCTGTATCGAAAAATCCATATCTTTCATTTATGTTCAAAAACTCTAAGGTAGGCGATAAAATAAAAATAACATGGCTTGATAACCTTGGTAATAATGATTCACTAGAATCTCTAATAGAATAATTTCTCAATTTAAAAAAATAATTAAATGCGCGCAATTTTTTCTTTTAGCTTCATTGTTGTACTGACCTTCATATTAGGTGCGATATTAGCCTATCCACTAAAATTACTACTTGACCCAGTATTAGAACTTGCTTTTCGTAAATATCTAAACTATGCCACGTTAATCAGTGGAGTAATCACTTGTGCAATTTACCTAAGAATTAATAATCTACTAACTGCTGAAGCATTCGGTTTCAGTGGTGCGATTGATAAGTTCCTAATGCGTTTTTTAAATGGCTTCATCTATGGGCTATTAATTATGTCTATAATTGAAGTAATTCTTTTTGTTTTAGGAATACACGAGATTGATTCTTATCGTGATGTATGGTTACTGTCTAATTTTTCACTTCTCATAAAAATTATAATTATGAGCTTATTAATCGCGATTATAGAGGAATTGATTTTTAGAGGAGCCTTCTTTTCCGGTCTATATAAAAGAACAGGGGCTTTTATCTCTACTATATTTACAAGCCTCATATATTCAACGGTACATTTTGTTAGGTACCCGGATTTAAAATCAGGCTCTGAAATCGATTGGTTAACAGGTCTCATGATGATGCCCGATGCATTTCGTCGTTTTTTTGAATGGGATATAACTGATTATTTTTTTACTCTATTTATTTTTGGAGTACTTTTATCTTTGTTACGCTTAAAACATAAGAATATTGCTGCGTGTATCGGACTGCATGCTGGCGTTGTAGCACTTATAAAAATAGCAGACTATTTTACAAATAGAACAACGGAAAGCGATTTTAATCATCTTGTCAGCCCATATAATTCCACTTTTGGTTGGATAAGTTTTGCAGTAATATCGCTTTTCACAATATTCTATTTTTTAAAGTTTGATGTTAAAAATTCTAAAAAAAATTAAGGTAATATCAAATATCAGTTAGGATAAAACAAAGTTTGATTATCAACTTTAAAATTTTTAATAATATTTTTTCCTGCTTTACTCCTTAAAAACATAGAATACTTTCTGGCTAAATTGATTTTTGTATGCGGGTATTTTTTTGGAGAAACTAAAATTATATGATAAGGGTTAATAAGTTCACCCGAGTTTTCAAAAATAATATCTAATTCTACCTTGTGCTTATATGCAAGATAGGTGCCTCTGTCAGATAAAGCATAAGCTTCTTTTTCATTTGCTATAACTATAGTTTGACCCATACCTTGTCCTACGGAGAGGTACCAACGTCCTTTGGGTAAAGTTTCTATGACTTGCCAGAGATTGGCTTCTTTTTTATGTGTTCCAGAATCGTCGCCACGCGAGATAAATGTATGCCTTGCTTCTTCAAGCTTTAACATTACTTCGGAAATATTTTTACTGTTTCTTATGCCTGCTGGATCTTTTTTTGGTCCTATTATTACAAAATCATTATACATGATTGGTAATCGCTCTATGCCATAACCATCTTCCACAAACTTTATTTCTGCATCAGGCGCATGCACGAGAATTAAGTCTACATCACCATTTCTAGCTAAACGAATTGCTTTACCTGTAGCAACAGCAATAACATCTACTTTAATACCATGCATTTTTTCAAATAATGGATTTAACTTGTTCAATAATCCGCTATTTTCAGTACTTGTTGTTG
>NZJM01000047.1 GCA_002692205.1 Legionellales bacterium
ACGTAATGTTGTGCCACCTTTTTCAATAGCTTTCTCTAATATAGTTTTTATAGACGAGACTAATTTTATATAGCGCATTTTTGATATTTTATTAGCTTTATGCTTTGGATTTATGCCCGATAAAAATAAAGCTTCGTTTGCATATATATTTCCCACCCCTACTACAATTTTATTATTCATTATGAAAGTTTTAATAGACGATGCTCTTCTTTTTGATGCAAGAAAAAGGTAGTCTCCATTAAATTCATCGCTAAGTGGCTCTGGCCCTAAGTTTGTGATTAATCTGTGTTTCATTGGATCATTACTTGTCCATAAAATACACCCAAACCTTCTTGGGTCATGATATCTAAGAAGGTACTCGTCAAAAATGAAATCGACATGATCATGTTTCAGAGGGGGTTGACTATTCTCGATTATCCGTAAGCTTCCTGACATACCAAGGTGTATAATCATGCTACCTTTTATCGTATCGAATAAAAGATATTTAGCGCGCCTTCTTAATCTTATAATTTTTTGATTATTAAGATTCCATGTTAAACTTTTTGGTATCGGCCACCTTAGTTTATATTCTCTAACAATTATTTTTTGAATTACTTTGCTATCAACAAAAGGCGAAATTCCTTTTTTTGTTATCTCAACTTCAGGTAATTCGGGCATTATAAAAAATATTATTATTAAGGATCAGGTTTATCTAAAATTAATTTAGCATCATCATTCCCTATATTATACTGA
The DNA here is from genome assembly GCA_002692205.1 of Legionellales bacterium. GTDB lineage: Bacteria > Pseudomonadota > Gammaproteobacteria > Eutrophobiales > Eutrophobiaceae > UBA11869. The sequence goes on from NZJM01000047.1 coordinate 733, forward strand.
ATTCCCAAATCTTCTCTTCCGAGAATTAAATATGGATGGGTTGCAAGTATCATGAAATCAATTTGTTCATTAGACGAGGTTTTTATTGATATTCTCTTTTTTGTCTCAATTTCCTCATATTTAGAAATAGAAACAGCAATCATTGACTCCCACTTATAAATAATTTTTTTTATTTGCTCAACACTATATTTTGTTGATGTGGACTGCCATGTATTATCATTTATTTTGAAATTATAATTTGGGTAATTTATCGAAGTAATTCTTGCTTCATTAGGCAAGACTTTATTATCGATAAAAAATATAGGGTTCGTCATCAATTGCGGGTACAGAGCATCCTCTATTATATAAATATTTTTACCAAACAGAATATAACGTTTTTGATCGATGGGATTAGTCGTTCCAAAAAGTAATTGTCTTTCATTTAGTTTCAATAGAATCCTAGGATTCTTCAGATCAAACTGAACAGGATCAATGCTATCCACATCAAATTTTGCATAAACTGGTACTTTTAGTATTTCTAGAATAGATTCGATTCTCTGAGCGTTGGCGGTTATTTTAAATGGAAAGTCCATAGACCATTTTTCATTCTGTTTTTTAAAGATTATGTTCTCGAGACTCTTCCTCTGAATATAAATTTCATCAATCGTATCTGAATTAATATTTGTCAATAGTGATATTTTTTTCTCGGCGTCTTTTTTTTCTAAAAATAAATTGGCTAACAAAAAAATAATACAAAAGAATAAAAAAACATTAATCCAGATTCGTATTTTCACTTTACAGTCTTTTTCTCCTAATATTTATAATGATTCCAATAGCAATAAGTATTGCCGGAACTAAAAATAAAAATATTACTCCCATAATACCTAATACAACAAATGGTGTTTTTAACTGCGCATCAATAATAGTTTTTGATGGAATTGTAATAAACTCATCATCATTGCTAAGCCAATTAATCATACGTGTACCTAATTCACCATTCCCATTATTAGAAAAATAAGCATTGGATAAGAAGTCTCCGTCACCAACAACAAGGATACGTTGGTATTTTGTTGAGATTTTATTATTAGTTTTTTGTTCTACATCTCTTTCTAAGCTTATGCTTAGTAATAAAGGACCTTGCTTTTCTTCATCTACATTGAGTTCTATTTCTCCCTCTAATTTACCTATTTCATTCCATGTATGTTTACCAGTACTCAATATAGGATTGATACGCCAATCATCAGATGCCAGGACATTTATTGCACCTGCCATTGGGAAAAGCGTTATAAGATCAAAGTCCTGAGTAATAGGATGTTTTTGGTATAAACTTTTTGTTATAAATGTAATGGTCGGGTCTTGTATACCAATTTCCTGGCCGACAGTATCAATTATGACTCCATCTAGGAATTCTATGGATAATTTTTTTGATAATGCATCAAGCTTGTAAGACGCCTCTGGTTCATGTAACCACAACAAATTACCGCCTTTTTCAATGTATTCTATGATTGTATTAACTTCACTAGGTAGGTAATCATTTGTTGGGCTTGCAATAACGAGTATCTTAGTATTATCAGGTATAGTTTTTGTTTCAAATAGATTGATTGGTTGTATTTTATAGCCTTCTTTTAAAAGACTATTCGCCCAACCACCTAAATCATCATTCGCAGCACTTAATGCACTTCGCTCATTATGACCTTCTAAAAAAGCAATCCATCTTTCCTGATTTCGTAGCAGTCGTTTTAAAGTATTTGCAAAGACTTGTTCGTTATCGGTTTTAAGATGCTCAACACGTCCTTTGTATTGAATGATTATTTCACCATCAACCGTGATACCTAAGTTGCGTGCTTGTTCAGGGTACGTGTCTGGGTTGACGAAACTTAGAGAAATATTTGGTTTATATTTTTGGTATTTAGCGATGAATTTTTTAATCGAATTTCTTAGGAGAGGTGTCACACGAGCATAAGAAATAACTTCAATTTTTTCGGGCATTTTCTTTAAAAGACCGATACTTGTTTTTGATAAAGTATGCCTACCAGTTGCAGTTAAATCATACTCGATAGAATTATTATAATTAAAAAACGACAATAAAAATAAAAAAATAAATAACAAAACAAGCATAATAATACTGTTTGTTCTTTTAAATGCTATCTTTCTCAGTTTAATAGACATATTTGTATTATTTATTTACTCGTTCTATATCTAGTTTCCAGATACAAAGGCTAATAAAGAATGAAGTAAATATTAGATAATAAAAAATATCTGTAGTATTGAATATTCCACTTAAAAAATTATTGTAGTGATTATCGAGTGATAAATATGAAAATATTCCCGCGACAGTTGTTGAGGCATTGGTAGATGATATTTTTATTATTAATAATAAGAATAAAATTGCATAGGTATTGATAGCTGCGATTACTGGAGATTTTGTAAGAGATGAAAAAAATAACCCTATTGATGCGATAGTTATTGTTAATAAGTATAATCCTATTATTGAGGAAAGGATTTGGCCTAAATCAAGCGATGTTCCAAATAGTAGAGACGCAGGCATTAATGTAATCATCATAATCATCAATGCATAGAAAATTGTAATACCAAAAAATTTCCCCAAAACTAATTCTGTAATACTAATAGGCGAAGAAAATAATAGTTTTATGGTACCTAGTTGTCGTTCCTCAGCAATGAGACGCATGGTAAGTAATGGAGAGATCATTAATATAATATAAGCCGCAAATCCGAACATTGTCGAAACAACTGCATCAGTAAGTCCTGATGCAACTGAGTTTGGTTGCAAATACATAATCAGTGGTATATAGAAAAAAACTGCAACTAAAAACTGAGTAATAGCAAGAATTATCCACGCAAGAGGAGACTTGAAAAGACGCCGAAGTTCATTGCCGGAAATTAGTGTTATGTTTCTGATCATAAATAATCTAAATTATTTTTTGGTTAGTTGCATAAATATTGATTCAAGAGAATCTTCATTTGTAAGTAATTCTTTGAGTCTTCGATCTAAAACGATATTTCCTTTATTAATAATCAGTACTCGATCACACATTGCTTCTACTTCTGAAAGAATATGAGTTGATAGTATTATGCTATGGTCTTTACGCAATTCTTGCATCAAACTTCTTATTTCTAGAATTTGTTGTGGGTCAAGACCAGACGTTGGTTCATCTAAAATAATAATTGGTGGCGTATGGACAATTGCTTGTGCCACACCGACACGCTGTCTAAAACCTTTGGAAAGATTTTGTATTAAACGTGAGCCAAAATCTTCTAACCCGCAACGTTTTTTGCAAAAATTAACTTTTTTTTCTATATCTATTTTTTTTATACCACGTAATTTTGCTGTATAAAATAAATATTCATCGATAGTTAGGTCATTGTATAGCGGTAATTGTTCAGATAAAAAACCAATATTTTTTTTAGCTAGTTTAGGGAAATCTTGGATATCAGAACCACATATATTAACAGATCCGCTATTTGCAGAAATTACCCCACTAATTATTTGCATTGCTGTAGATTTACCAGCGCCATTTGGTCCGAGTAGACCGAGAACTTCTCCACGATGAATATCGAAAGTAATATTTTCTATTGCAGGGATTTTTCCATAAGAACGTGAAATATTATTAACAGATACAAGCAGTTTCTTTTCTTTCATCGCGCAACTGTGACAATAGCGCTCAACAGCACTATTTTATTTTGGATTCTTTATATACGACATGTTTTCTAACGACTGGATCAAACTTTTTGATTTCCATTTTATCGGGCATCGTTCGTTTATTTTTTGTAGTCGTATAGTAATGTCCTGTATTTGCAGATGAAACAAGTTTAATTTTATCGCGCATTACCAATTACCTCAGACTATTTTATCTCGAGAGCGAATTTCAGATAGAACCACATCAATGCCTTTTTTGTCAATAATACGCAAACCTTTTTTGCTAACAAGCAGCCTAACCCAGCGATTTTCACTCTCAATCCAGAAGCGTCTGGATTGTAAATTGGGCAAAAAACGACGTTTTGTTTTGTTATTCGCATGAGAAACATTGTTTCCAGCCATTGGCCTTTTGCCTGTTACCTGACAAATTCGTGACATTTCTAACTCTCTATTGATTGAAAATAAAACGAGCGCGGATTGTACATCGATTGAATGCTGAATCCAAGTATTTACGGGGGGGCAGAAAGTTCTCGATAATCTTGGGTAGAACCTAGAAAACTCACGCTACTTCAATGAATAATTAAGGTAAAATCGTTTTGTTATGCATAGATTAAATAAAAAGCGCATTTTATTGGGGGTTACGGGCGGTATTTCTGCTTATAAATCGACCTTTTTAGTTCGTCTTTTGAGGAAAAATGGAGCAGATGTTCGCGTTGTAATGACAAAAAATGCATGTGAATTCGTGACCCCGCTTACTTTTCAGGCATTATCATCAAAACCAGTTCATACAGAGTTGTTAGATTTAGATGCAGAAAGCGCGATGGGGCATATAAAATTAGCTAAATGGGCAGATTTAATAATAATAGCGCCGGCTAGCGCAAATTTTATTGCTAGATATGCAAATGGCTTTGCAGCTGATTTATTAAGTACCCTATGCTTAGCGACCGACAGCCCTGTTGCTATCGCACCAGCGATGAATCAGCAGATGTGGTTAAATGATGCAACACAAGAAAATATAAAAAAAATAAAAGAGAGAGGAGTTGCTGTCATTGGCCCAGATTCGGGAGAGCAAGCCTGTGGTGATGAGGGCCCAGGCCGGATGACCGAGCCAGAAGAAATTACAACATTTTTAGCTAAAATATTCCAAACAGATATTTTAACCGGCTCGAGATTGTTAGTTACTGCGGGCCCGACACGCGAAGCAATTGATCCAGTGCGATTCTTGAGTAATCGTAGTTCGGGACGGATGGGTTATGCAATTGCTTCAGCAGCCGTGGAGGCAGGTGCTGATGTCACTCTCGTTTCTGGTCCCGTTAATATCGAAGCTGTTGGAGTCGAAAAAATAATATACGTAACTTCCGCAGAAGAAATGTGCACATCAGTTATGGAAAAAATCAATACTACCGATATTTTCATTTCAGTTGCAGCTGTAGCTGATTACTATCTACAAAATTTTTCTAAAAACAAAATAAAAAAAATAAATGATTCATATCAGCTAATGCTACATAAAACCCCTGATATTTTAGCAAAGGTAGCAGCTTTGGATAACGCGCCATTTACAGTCGGTTTCGCTGCTGAGACAGAAGATTTGAAGTTTAATGCAATAGAAAAACTACGTTCAAAAAATCTAAATATGATTGCTGCAAATCAAGTAGGAGGAACTATTGGAATAGACTCCGAAGAAAATGCATTAAGCGTATTTTGGAAAAGTGGCGAGATGAAGTTTCCACAAAACTCGAAAAATAAATTAGCAAGAGATTTAATTAAATTAATTGCTTCTAGATATAATGAAAAAAATTCAAATAAAACTCATTGATAGCAGATTAGGTAATGATTTTCCTATGCCTCATTATGCAACTGATGGCTCTGCTGGCCTAGATTTATCTGCTTGCATCGATGAAGCTTTAGAAATTAATTCTAATGAAACAATTTTAATATCTGCAGGGTTTGCAATATACATTGCTGATAAATCATATGCGGCGATGTTACTGCCCCGTTCTGGTATTGGTCATAGAGATGGAATCGTTTTAGGAAATCTTACGGGTCTAATAGATTCCGATTATCAAGGTGAAATATTTATTTCATGCTGGAATAGAAGTGAAACAAAATTCGTAATAAATCCTGGTGATAGAATTGCTCAAATGATAATTGTACCTGTTGAAAAACCTGATTTTGAATTCGTTGATACATTTAAAGAGACATCAAGGGGTTCGGGTGGTTTTGGACATACAGGTCTGTCTTGATATATGGGAGATGAGAATATAGCCTTAGACTTCGACCCTGTGATTTTCAGAGCGTACGACATTCGCGGAATCTTTGGAAAAGAGCTTACCGTAGAAATCGTATATGAAATCGCAAAAGCTATTGGCACAATGGTTAATGATAATGGTCAGAAAAAGATTGTTGTTGGACGTGATGGAAGAATATCTAGCCCTGAGCTGAGTACGGTCTTAATCGAAGGTCTAGTGAGTACCGGGTTGGATGTTATCGATATCGGCGTAGTACCAACACCGGTTACATATTTCGCAAGCCATCATTTACAAACAAAAAATTGTGTCATGATTACAGGTAGTCATAATGCCCCCGAATATAATGGTTTGAAAACAGTAATAGATGGAAATTCCTTATTTGGAGAAAAGATTGATGCAATTAAGAACCTTGTTTTATCTCAAAAATATTCAAAAGGAAAAGGCTCGTTAAAAAAAGCTGATGTTACATTAGATTATATTGAACGTATTTCAAAGGATATAATTTCTCAAGAAAACTCATCTCTCAAAATTATTATTGATACCGGCAATGGTTCTGCTGGTTATATCGCTCCCCTGCTTTTTAAAGCATTGAATTGTCAAAGCATTTCAATTTACACAGAGATTGATGGAAATTTCCCCAATCATCATCCAGATCCTAGCCAACCGGAAAATTTGAAAGCTCTAATAGATAAAGTAAAAAAAGAGAATGCGGATATTGGTTTTGCTTTTGATGGCGATGGAGATAGGCTTGGAGTTGTTGATGCTAACGGGAACATCATTTGGCCTGACCAACAGTTAATGTTATTAGCTAGAGATATTTTGACTAGAAATAAAGGTAGCAACATAATATTCGATGTTAAGTGTAGTCGTTATCTTAAGCTAGATATAGAATCAAAGGGTGGGAAAGCCATTATGTGGAAGACCGGGCACTCATTCATAAAGCAAAAAATGCACGAGGTTAACGCACCTTTAGCAGGTGAAATGAGTGGGCATATATTTTTTAAAGAACGTTGGTATGGTTTTGATGATGCACTTTATACCGCTGCTAGATTCATCGAAATTTTTTCAAAAACTAAAAAAAAGCCATCAAAATTATTTAGCGAACTTCCATATGGTATAAGTACTCCTGAGCTCAGAATGTCTCTTAGAGAAGATCAGCATATTAATTTTATGAATGAGTTTTCAAAAAATATTTCTTGTTTAAATGCTGATATTATTGATATAGATGGTATAAGGGCAGAGTATAGTGATGGTTGGGGGCTAGTAAGGCCGTCGAACACCTCCCCTTTTATAATTTTTAGATTTGAAGGAGATAATGAATTAGCTCTTGAAAGAATAAAAACCGAGTTTCGTAATATAATTAAGCAAATAGATAATAAGATAAATACACCCTTTTAAATTTTAAATAAAAATTACAAATATTTTTGATTTACTCATATGATTAAAGAAAATAAAAAACCAAGTTATATTGCCGAGGTTTTAACAGAGGCGCTACCATATATAAAGAGATTTAGAAATAAATTAATCGTTATAAAATATGGCGGGAATGCCATGTCTGATGAATCTTTAAAGTCCGGTTTTGCGCGTGATGTAGTCTTAATGAAATTAGTCGGAATGAATCCAATAGTTGTACATGGTGGCGGGCCACAGATTGGTGCAACACTGGAAAAATTAGGGAAGAAAAGCACATTTATTGAGGGAATGCGTGTTACTGATACAGAGACTATGGATATTGTAGAAATGGTCCTTGGTAGTGTGATCAATAAGGAAATAGTAGACCTTGTCGATAACTTTGGAGGGAAAGCTATAGGTTTAAGCGGTAAAGATGGTAAATTAATTAATGCAAAAAAATTGATTCTTGAAAAAAATAGTCCAGAGCTTAACGCGCCTGAAATTATTGATATTGGCCATGTTGGTGATGTAGATAGCGTGGATAAGTCGGTTATTAATGCTTTGTTAAAGGATGATTACATACCAATTGTAGCCCCCATTGGTATCGATGAGCTTGGTCAATCATATAACATTAATGCTGATCTTGTAGCTGGTAAAATAGCCGAAGTTTTATGTGCTGAAAAACTCATTATGCTAACAAATACAGCAGGTCTACTTGATGAAAATGGTAAAGTTCTGACAGGGGTGTCTATTGACAAGGTTGATGGGCTAATAAGTAAAGGGATTATTAGTGGCGGTATGCTGCCAAAAATACGTTCCGCATTAAATGCTGTTAATGCTGGAGTTGCAACATCGCATATTATTGATGGTCGGGTAAAGCATGCGGTGCTTCTTGAAATACTTACTGACGAGGGTGTGGGAACTTTGATACATAGTCGTAAAATAAAAGATAATAATATTGTTTAGCTATGACGCACGTACCTAAGCTGGATAGACGTGAACAGATACTCATGGTGTTGGCTAATGAACTAGAGAATAATCTTGGCTCACCTATCACAACCTCTAGTCTCGCTAGTGCCATTGGTTTTTCTGAAGCTGCCTTATATCGACATTTTGCTAGCAAATCTCAAATGTTTGAATCCTTAATTAATTTTGCAGAACAATCTGTATTTAGTTCTATTAATAATATTCTAAAGCAAGAAAAGAACTCAGTAATACAAATACAGAAAATTACTTATCTAATTTTAACATTTTCAGAGAGAAATCCTGGCGTGACACGAGTACTTATTGGTGATGTTTTACTTGGGGAGAATAAAAAGTTACATGCACGGACCGCCCATTTTTTTGAACGTATTGAAACACAGATACGACAAATATTACGCGAGGCTAATCTGAGCGACGGACCCAGACCAATAAGTAATATTGATGCTATTACTAATCAAGTATTATCTTATATAGAAGGCAAGCTCTCTTATTTTGTTAGAAGCACATTTATTAAAAAACCAACTGAACATATGGATATACAATGGGAAGTGATGAAGAAAGGCTTTTTTAGATAACTATTTATAACCTTTAAGCTTTTTAAATCTTTCAATATATTCCGTATATGATTTTTTAATTTCTTCCTGTTCATCTATTTTCTTATTTATAAAAACTTCGTTGATAGAAACTTGATCTTTAAGAGACTTAATTTTATCAGACTCATTATTATCATTACTATTTAATAGTTCATCATCAAGCTGATATTGTAATTTTATAATACGTTTTCTTGTTAACTTTATTGTTGATTGGACGGCATTAATCCTTTCGTCACGTGCTATTTTTATTTCATCTACACTTGTATAAGTCTCAAGCAACATTTTGTCATATGCCTGCTGATTTCTTTTCTTTTCTTTCTCTTTTCTTATTTCTGCGGCTTGTTTTTTCGCTTCTTCTAGTTCAGCGCCAGTTTTGATTTTTTCTTTTTCGTCTCTAACAAGCCCCCGTTTGTCTAATTCCTTATAACCTTGTTGAGTATACTCGGGAGGAATTTTATCTCCGCATTCCTTGTTGCCTTCACTATTCGTCCAGCACTTAATCCTAGCATTAGAATTATTACTAAAAGCCAGTATAGTCAAAAATGAAAATAATACTAAATTTGAAAATTTTATATTCATAAAAAATACTCTATTTTTTACACATTATAATATGAGTTTTATTTTTAAGTCACTCAGTAATTTCGCCATATTTTTTTCGATAAGCAATAATATCATTGATATAATTATCAAAGTTACTATTTTTGCTTATGTACGAAATAATATCATTTAAGTTAACAATACTTGTAATTTTAATATTATGGTTTTTTTGTGCTTCTTGAATTGCTGAAAATTCGCCTTTACCCTTCTCTTGTCTGTTGACAGCTACCACTACTCCAGCAACAATCGCTCCCTTAGATTGGATTATTTTTATAGATTCATTTACCGAGGTTCCTGCAGAAATTACATCATCAACAATCAGGACTCTATTTTTAATTTCAGCTCCAAATATAATCCCGCCTTCACCATGATCTTTTATCTCCTTACGATTAAAAGAGAATTGATAATTGTGTTCAAACATTTTATGTGAGGAAATAGCCGCAGCCGATGCTAAGGGAATACCTTTGTAAGCAGGACCATATAGCATATCAAATTCAATTTTAGAATTTTTAATTGCTTCAGCGTAAAAACTACCAAGTTTCGCTAAGCTTTCTCCATCGTTAAAAAGTCCAGTATTAAAGAAATATGGACTAATTCGACCAGATTTGAGCTTGTATTCTCCGAAACATAATGCTTTTTTTTCAATTGCTAATTCTATAAAATTCTTTTGATAGTCTTTCATTCAAGCCTCTTAATTTAGAAAAAAAATTTAAGGTGATTGTGTATGATACAGTGCAAAATAAATAGGGGATAGCATCAATGAGAGTAATTTCTGTAAATGTTAATGGAATTCGTGCTGCGCATAGAAAAAACTTTTTTGTTTGGTTAAAAAAGCAAAATGCAGATTTTATATGTTTACAAGAAACAAAAGCACAGATTGATCAATTATCTGACGAAATAACAAAACCCACAGGATATTATTCATATTTTAATGATGCAGTTAAGAAGGGGTATAGTGGTGTTGCACTATATGCGCGAAAAAAGCCAGATAAAGTAATTGATAAACTAGGGTGGAAAAATGCCGATGAAGAGGGCCGTTTTTTACAAGCTAATTTCGGGCCATTAAGTATTATATCTATTTATTTTCCATCTGGGTCCTCTAGTGATGAGCGTCAAGCAATCAAATTTGATTTTTTAGATCGATTTATGCCGATTTTAAAGAAAATGCGTAAAGATAAGCGTCAATATATAATTTGTGGTGATTGGAATATAGCGCACAAAAAAATTGATATTAAAAATTGGCGCTCCAATCAGAAAAATTCTGGTTTTTTGCCAGAAGAACGGGAGTGGATGGATAATTTATTCGAAAAAGTTGGGATGGTCGATTCGTTCAGAGTTATTAATCAGAATGAAGAACAATATACCTGGTGGTCAAATAGAGGCCAAGCATGGCAAAATAATGTGGGATGGCGCCTCGATTATCAAGTTGTTACTCCTGAATTAAAAAACAAAATAATAGCAGCCTCAATTTACAAGGATGATCGTTTTTCAGACCACGCACCTTTGACGATAGACTACGACTTCACAATAACTTAAACCTAGATATATATAGTTTTTTGAGAATTTAAAATCACAATATCTTTTTACTATTTAGATCGAAAACGGTAGATTGCTACTTCCCCTAGTAAATTTGGAAATATATTCATGCCGAAACTAATTTGATGAGCATGATCAACTGTTGCTCTTTCAATTATTTCAATATTTTTCTTGGCGCATAAATTTTCAAAGTCATCTAAAGAGCATAGATGAATATTTGGTGTGTTATACCACTCATATGGCAATGTTTTTGACTTTGGCATATGGCCTCCAAGGGCCATTTGTAAACGGCATCGCCAATGAGCCATATTTGGAAAGGTGACGATTGCTTCATTACCTACACGGGTCATTTCGGTTAGCAGCTTTTCGGGGTAATAAATCGCCTGCAGTGTTTGTGTCATAATAACATAGTCAAATGTATTGTTATCGAACTGCGAAAGACCTGCATCAAGGTCAGTTTGTATCACGTTAACTCCGCTTTCAATACACTTTATTATGTTGCTTCCATCAATTTCAATACCATAACCAGAGACATTTTGTTTTTCTTGGAGATTTGCAAGAAGCGCGCCAGTACCACAGCCAAGATCAAGGACTCGTGAACTTTTTTTAATCCATTTGGCGATTAACGATTGGTCGGTTCTCAGTTTCATTTAAGCAATAATTTCCATATCAATACGATCAAGTGCAGTCTTCATTGCTTGGTGGTAAATAGGGATTTCTTTTAGAAATGAGTCATGCCCTTCTTTAGATTGAATTTCTAAGTAACTAACTTTTTTATTTTTTTCTAATAATGCACCAACAATTTCTACGGAACGTGCCGGCGAAAAACGCCAGTCACTACTGAATGAAATAACTAAAAATTCAGCAGTTGCAGGGGACATAGCCTTCGCTAAGTCACCATTTGTTTCAGCAGCAGGATCAAAGTAGTCTAGTACCTTAGTAATTAAAAGATAACTATTTGCATCAAAACGATCGACAAATGATCGTCCTTGATATCTTAAATAACTTTCAATTTGAAATTCAACATCATAACCAAACTTTATTCCTCCATCGCGTAGTTGGCGGCCGAATTTTTCATCAAGAGCATCATCAGAAAGGTATGTAATATGTCCGAGCATTCTCGCCTGCATTAAACCGTGGATAGGTTTATTATTATTCTTATAATAGTAACCTTCATCAAAATTACGGTCTGATCGAATTACTTGCCTTGCAACTTCATTAAAAGCAATATTTTGAGTTGACAGTTTTGGTGCCGCAGCAATAACAAAAGTATTTTTTAGTCGATTTGGATACGTAATTGCCCATTCCATGCACTGCATCCCTCCCAAACTGCCACCGATAATTACTGCCCACACATCGATACCAAGATGATCTGCTAGCATTGTTTGGGTTTTAACCCAATCCTTTACGGTAACAAGAGGAAAATTAGGCCCATAAATTTCATTAGTATCAGGATTAGTAGTCAGCGGGCCAGTTGAGCCTCCACAACCGCCAATGTTATTTGGGCACACAACAAAAAATTTATTTGTATCAATTACTTTGTTGGGTCCTATTGCATTATCCCACCAGCCAGGCTTCTTATCTTCTAACGAGTGATATCCAGCAACATGATGGTCCCCACTTAGTGCATGACATATTAGTATTGCATTTGACCTATCAGCATTTAATTCTCCATAGCTTTCGTAAACAAGTTCAAAGCCATTTAAAGAGCTTCCCGAAGCGAGTAGTAATTTATCATCGAAATGGACTTTGCTTGGCTTTACTAAGCCTATATTGTTTTGAGGTAATGAATTTTGCATATTAATTTAAATAAATTATCCTAATTAGTATGACAGCCTAAAGCCTATTTCCATTAAAGGCGAAATTATCAATATCATCAAGAGTTGTATGATAACAAGTACAATCAGAGGTGAAAAATCAAGACCCCCGCCAAAACTGGCTATCCTTCTTACAGGTCTTAAGATTGGATCGGTTAACTGGGACATAATTGTCACTATGGGATTGTATGCACCAGGGTTTATCCAACTTATAATTACCTGAATAATTATAGTAAACATGTATATGTAAAGTATCATTTTTAATAAATTCGCCATAGTTAGGATAAATAATGCGTTAATTGCAATTACATCTCCTCTTATAATCAATTGTGTAATAATTATTTCTAGGGATTGTATGAGCAGCAATGCAACAATAGAAGACCAGTCAACCCCATAATAACCGGGTATCATTCTCCTTAGTGGTTTAAGTACGGGGTTTGTTACTCTGATGATGACTTCTGATAACGGATTATATGAGTTTATGCGTAATTTAGTTAATAGATAACGCAATAAAAAAGCTAAAATAAAAATATCAAAAAAAAGCTGCACTAAGAATATTGCTGCTTGGCTAATATAGTTGCCACTCATACTTAATCCTTAAATGATTCTGACAATTCTACGGAACGTTTTTTTGCAGCATCCATAACATCACGTAGTAATTTATGTAGCTTACCCTTTACGAAAGTATTTATAGCTCTTTCAGTTGTCCCGGCAGGTGAAGTAACTTGTAATCGCAGTTCTTTTAGCTCGGCATTTGATAGCAGTGCCATTTTCGCAGCACCAAGCGCCGTTTCTATTGTTAGTAAATGAGCATCCTCTTTTTTTAAGCCCATTTCTATTGCATGATTTTCCATTAATTCCATAAAATAAAAAAAATAAGCAGGCCCACTTCCGGAAAGTGCAGTTACAGAATCCATCTGGTCTTCTTTATCAAGCCATACCGTTTTACCAACGGAACTCATAATTTTTTCAGCTATAGCTTTTTCTTTATCTGAAGTATTTTTGTTTGCATACAAAGCAGTAACACCCGAACGGACTAATGCTGGCGTATTGGGCATAATTCTTATAATGGAAAAAGATTCTTTAACCCAGTCTTCTATAGATTTTATTTTTATTCCAGCAACAACTGAAAGGATTATTTTATTTTTGACGATAGTATTTTCAAAAATTTCTTTAATAGCTACTGGCATTTTTTCAGGCTTAACGGCAAATACTATGACACCAGCTTTTTTTATTGCGTCATGATTTTTTTCAAATACTTCAATGCCATGTCTTTCCGATATTGATTGCTGCCGTTCTATATCAGGGTCAGCAGCAATTATATTTGTTGTAGGAACACCACTAGAAATGAGTCCCCCGATTATACTATCTGCGATGTTACCGCCACCAATGAATGCAATTGTAAGATTTTTCATAATTTTTTGAATAAGTTAAAAAGCATAAGAAAGTATAACGGTGTGAGAAAAAAATATCAGGCTATACATGTTAAGCAAACACTTTTTATTGAATACGAGGCCCAAAGATCGCTGTGCCTATACGGACGAAAGTTGCTCCTTCAGCAATGGCTGCCTCCATATCGTTAGAGGTGCCCATTGATAGCACATCTATCTCAGCATTATTTTTGTTAAGTCTGAGAAATACTTTGTTCAGCTCCTTAAAGGATTCTCTTTGTTCATCAAAATCTCTTTTTATTTCTGGTAAAGACATTAACCCTCTCACTTTTAGGCGCTTAAATTCTTTGAGACTGTCAATAAAACTTTCTAGTTTGTCAATTGAAAGGCCTGATTTTGTGACTTCATTGCTAGTATTAACTTGAACGCATATGTTTAGTGGTGGCAGGTGATCCGGGCGCATTTCGTTTAAACGTTGAGCTATTTTAAGTCTATCTAGGGTGTGCACCCAATTAAAATTGTGGGCAATTTGTTTCGTTTTATTTGATTGAATGGGGCCGATGAAGTGCCATATTATGTCGGGCCGATTAATGGTTTTTATCTTTTCTACGGCTTCTTGGCAGTAATTTTCGCCAAAATGACGCTGATTCTTATCTATGGCTTGGATTATCTCGTTAATTTTCCTTGTTTTTGAAACAGCTATCAGACAAACAGAATTATTTTCTCGTCCAAACTGTTTTTCTACAGCTCCGATTTTGTTACGTATTTTAGTTAAATTGATATCAATTTCCATAAAATTGGGGCCTTTTTAACACCAGATGCTATTAACACTAGGTCAGTATTGCAGTAACCTATGGTATATAAAAACAGATAAAATGATAATAAATAAAAAGGTTTTCAGGGAGAGAGTGTAATGGATATAGGCGATCTTTTAACGAAAGGCGTTGAGTTAGGTTGTTCCGATCTTCACTTATCAGCAGGCATGCCACCATTGATGCGAATTGATGGTGATATGCAGAGAATCAAGGCTCCCGAAATGGAGCATAAGGATGTTTATAGCATGGTCTATGACATCATGAATGATAAGCAAAGGAAAGACTTTGAAGAATTTCTTGAATGTGATTTTTCTTTTGAAATTCCAAATGTAGCTCGGTTTCGTGTCAATGCATTTAATCAGAATCGCGGTGCAGCAGCAGTTTTTAGAACAATACCCTCCGAGATTCTCTCACTAGAAACACTCAATGCCCCAAAGATTTTTAAAGAAATTTCAGATTATCCTAGAGGAGTTGTTTTAGTAACTGGACCGACCGGCTCAGGAAAGTCAACCACACTCGCGGCAATGGTAGATCATAAAAATAATACTGAAAAAGGACATATTCTGACCGTTGAAGACCCGATTGAATTTGTGCATCAAAGTAAGAAGTGCTTAATTAATCAACGTGAAGTTCATAGAGATACACTTGGATTTAACGAAGCGCTTCGTTCCGCATTGCGTGAGGACCCGGATGTTATACTTGTTGGCGAAATGCGAGACTTAGAAACAATTCGATTGGCATTATCCGCAGCGGAAACAGGCCATCTTGTATTCGGAACACTACATACTAGTTCTGCTGCAAAAACAATCGACCGTGTTGTAGATGTCTTCCCAGCTGATGAAAAAGAAATGGTAAGGGCGATGTTATCCGAATCACTAAAAGCTGTTATTTCTCAAACATTATTAAAAAAACAAGGTGGTGGACGTGTTGCGGCTCATGAGATTATGATCGGAACTCCAGCTATTCGTAATTTAATAAGAGAAAATAAAATTGCTCAAATGTATTCGGCAATCCAGACTGGTCAGGGATTTGGTATGCAAACATTGGATCAGGATTTACAACGATTGGTACAGAGCAACGTTGTAACTAAGGAAGAAGCGGCTTCAAAGGCTGCCAACAAAGATAATATATAATTACAGTATAATATTTTATGACTCGGAGCGTCGATAATGGATAGAGATAAGGCAATCAAGTTCATGCGTGACCTTCTTAAGGCGTTAGTCGAGAAGGACGGTTCAGATTTATTCATAACAGTCGGTTTCCCGCCAGCAATGAAAATTCACGGGAAAGTAACTCCAGTTTCAAAAACAAAACTTACAGCAGATAATGCAAAGGCATTATGTCAGTCTTTAATGAATGACAAGCAATTGAAAGAATTTGAAGCAACTAAGGAATGTAATTTTGCCGTTGCCCCGCAAGGCATCGGGCGCTTTCGTGCTAATGCATTTGTTCAGCAAGGCCATAGTGGACTAGTAATGCGTGTTATCGAAACCGATGTTCCAAATATAGATAAATTAAAGTTACCTGAAACACTTAAAGATGTTGTCATGACCAAAAATGGTTTGGTAATTATGGTCGGTGGGACAGGCTCCGGTAAATCTACATCTTTAGCTGCAATGATTGATCACAGAAATGATAATAGTTATGGGCATATCATAACTATTGAAGATCCAATTGAGTATGTTCACCCACATAAAAAAAGCATAATCATGCAACGTGAAGTAGGTGTTGATACGGATGATTGGGAGATAGCCCTAAAAAATACATTACGACAAGCACCAGACGTGATCTTACTTGGCGAAATTCGTGACCGTGAAACTATGGAATTTGCAATTGCATTTGCTGAAACGGGACATTTAGCAATGGCAACATTGCATGCTAATAGTGCAAACCAAGCTCTTGATCGAATAATCAATTTTTTCCCCGAAGAGAGAAAGTCACAGTTACTTATGGATTTATCATTAAATTTAAAATCAGTCATCTCGCAAAGGTTATTAAAAACTACCGATGGTAAAGGCAGGGTCGCTGCGATAGAAATTTTGTTAAATTCGCCACTAATTTCTGATTTAATTTTAAAAGGCGATGTTCATGAAATTAAAGCTATCATGGCCAAATCTAATGAACTCGGGATGAAGACATTCGACCAAGCATTATTTGATTTATATGAGGCCGATAAAATTACCTACGAAGATGCACTTCGTTCAGCTGATTCCATGAATGAATTGCGGTTACGAATTAAACTTGAGGGAAAAGCAGCAAAAGGCAGTGATTCTAAGGCGGGTCTTGAGCATATAAGTTTACATGATGATGAAGAAGAGGAAGCAGGAAAAGTACGTTAAATAATATAGTTATGAATCATCTTACACCACATCTTGAGCTAATGATTGAAAAAGAAGCATCAGATCTTTTTTTAACTGCGAACTCGCCTGTTAAGATTAAAATAGATGGAAATATAATCTCTGTCGGCAAAAAACTATTATCACCTGATATAACAAAAAAAATTGCACAAAGTATAATGAATAAGGAACAGGAAAAAATATTTAACAAAACTATGGAATGTGACTTCGCAATAGCCTTAAAGGATTCAGATCGCTTTCGTGTAAATGTTTTTAATCAACGCGGTCAGGTAAGCATGGTCTTTCGCCGTATTCAAAGCAAAATTCCAACAATAAAGGAACTAGGTTTCCCTGAAATTTTATCAGAAATGAGTTTGATGAAACGTGGTCTAGTTTTAATGGTTGGAGCAACTGGTTCTGGTAAATCTACAACATTAGCCGCAATGATAGATCATCGAAACCGTAATTCATCAGATCACATATTAACAATTGAAGATCCAATTGAATTTAGTCATCAAAATCATAAATCAATCGTGAATCAGCGCGAAGTTGGTGTGGATACAAAGTCGTATGCAAATGCTCTAAAAGCATCTCTTCGCGAGGCACCTGACGTTATTTTAGTTGGGGAAATCAGAACTAGAGAAACGATGGAGGCAGCTCTTGAATTAAGTAACACGGGGCATCTCGCATTATCAACTTTACATGCAAATAATGCGGGTCAAGCTATTGAAAGGGTTATTAATATGTTTCCTCAAGAGATGCATAAACAGTTATTAATGGATATGTCGCTTAATATAAAAGGTGTGATTTCTCAAAGATTGATTAGAGCAAAGGACGGAAAAAGATGTGCAGCTCTAGAGATATTGGTTATGACCCCTCATATTCAAGATTTGATACTAAAAGGAGATATTGAAGAGATAAGAATCGCAATGGAGGAAAGCGGGAAAAAAGGAATGCAAACTTTTGATACTGCTCTTCATAATCTGTATAAAGAAGGCCGTATAGAATTAGATGAAGCTTTAAATAATGCGACTTCGAGAACAAATCTCGAAGCCAAAATAAATTTTGGTTAAATATATATTTTAGTTATTATATTTTTTTATATACAACGCTCAGCTATGGAACTGCACAACGCTTTCTGATTCAAACACAGGTCCGTCGACACAAACTCGTTTCATTTCATCTCCGTTATTGGTTCTAATCAATACCGTACATCCAGCACACCCTCCTACTGCACAAGCCATATATTCTTCTAAAGAAACTTGGCAAGGTAAGTTATATTTTTTTGCTAAAGTACTTACAGCTTTAAGCATAGGCGTGGGTCCGCACGAAAATATTTCAACTTCTTTTCGTTGGTCATTATCAAGTTTCTTTAGCCATACCTCAGCTAGTTCGGTTACATAACCGCGGTAGCAGCCTGCGAAATCATTCAAACTTGTGAGACGAGATGGGATATTCCAATCATCTAGCAACGGCATTGATGCAATAACATCGGCAGGCATTTCCTTTAATATTATTTTTGACGGCTTAGTTTTAAATGGAAAACGAACTTCAGAACCCATGATTACAATTGGGAGTAAATCATTTGTAGTATTTTTTATATGTTCAGCTAGAAAAATCATAGGAGGGATCCCAACACCACCACCAATGAGCAAAGGCCTTTTTTTGTAAGACTTCATTTTAAATGAGCAACCAATTGGACCAATAATATCTATTTCATCACCTTTTTTTCTTTTAGATAATGCCTGTGTGCCCTCACCCTCAATTTTATAAAGTATTTCAATTGATTCTTTTGAAGGATTACAACGCATAATTGACATCGGTCGACGCATATAAATGGTCGGGTCACATTGCATGTGAACAAAGTGCCCCGGTTTTGCATTCTTTGATGTTTCTGGTGCTTTTAATACCATATGAAACTGATTATCTTCATAAATATCTTGCGAAATAAGTTGAGCCTGCTCTACATATAGTGTGTTACGAGTTTTTGGGTGTGTCATTAACTAGTCCGAATTAAAAATTAATTTACCATCAAGAATCGTGTGGGTGACACTTCCAGTTAAATTCCATCCATTAAATGGTGTATTTTTCCCAGCACTCAATAAATTATTTTTATCGATATCTATATTTTTATTTGGATCAAAAATACAAAGATCTGCATCACTATTTTCTTCAAGCATTCCTTTTTTAATTCCAAGTATTTTTGCTGGTTTTGAAGTTACCGATAAAATAGCTTCCTCAAATGTAAAGCCAGCACCATGCATGCTGACATGAAGAATTAAAGGAAGTAAATGTTCGACTGTTGAGGCACCTGCTTGAGTTAAGCTAAATGGTGCAGATTTAGCATTTTCGTCATGGGGCTGATGATTTGAGCAAACTGCAGAAATCGTATCATCAATAAGACCTTCAATTAATCTTTTGCGGTCACTGTCGTCTCTAAGAGGGGGTTGTAAATGACAATTACTATTATAATCAGCAATGTCTATATCTGTTAAATGTAAGTTACAAATTGACACATCAGCAGTTACTTTCAAGCCATTTTTTTTGGCTTCTCTTATTAATTCTACACCCCGACCCGAGGATAACCGACAAAAATGAGCTCGGACATCCGTCTGTTCAATTAGTAATAAAGCCCTGCTAATAGCTATTGTTTCTGCGGTTTCAGGTATGGCGGGCAACCCGAGTCTTGTGCTAATCGCACCCTCATGAGCGACACCATTATTTTTTATTTTTGAGTCTTCAGCAAAAATAAACACAGTCAAGTCACAACTCTTAGCGTATTCAAATGCGCGTCTTAATACTTCTGTATTTTCAATAGCAACATCACCATTACTTACGCCGATGCAGCCCGCAGCTTTTAATAAAAACATCTCTGTCAGTTCTTTTCCATTTAGTTCTTGTGTTAAAGCGCCAAGTGGAAAAATATTTGCGCGGTTAGATTCACTAGCACGCCGATTTATAAATTCCACAATGGCCGGCGTATCAATAGTTGGTTGTATATCAGGTGGGACACAAATTGATGTTATACCACTACGGTTTGCAGCTTTAAGTTCATTTTTGATAGCTATGTTTTTTTCTGAACCAATTTCGCCAAGCCTACCGCAAATATCAACTAATCCAGGTAAAATTATTTTATCTTTTGCGTTTATATCCAGATCCGATTTAAAACCATTCGGTTTCTTTTTAAGTGATATGATTTTTCCTTTATCAATATAAACATCTCTCTTATCATTAATATTATTAGAGGGACTGAATACAGTTCCATTTTTAATGCAAATACGCATTAGTTTTTAATCCCCCCGCTTTCACTTGTTCCGCCCATCACCATTGACATAATCGCCATTCGTATCGCAATTCCATGACTAACTTGTTGCAAAATTACTGAATGTTCCCCATCGGCAACATCAGAATCAATTTCAACGCCTCTATTTATGGGCCCTGGGTGCATTACAATCACATCTGATTTTGCATTTTCAAGTCTTTCATTGGTTAGCCCGTATCTCTGAAAATATTCATTTTCGGTAGGGAGAAGAGCACCTTTCATTCGCTCACGCTGTAGTCTTAACATAATAACTACGTCTACATTTTCCAAACCTTTGTCCATTTCGTGATATACATGGACACCTAATTTTTCGATATCTTTTGGTATTAAAGTATGTGGCCCGATTATTCTAACTTGATTAGCTCCAAGTACATTTAAAGCATGTATATTAGAACGAGCAACACGAGAATGTAAAACATCGCCTACAATTGCAACGCTTAATTTTTTAAAATCTTTTTTATGTTGTCGAATAGTGAACATATCAAGCATCGCTTGAGTGGGATGCTCATGTCTTCCATCGCCAGCATTTATTACGCTAATATGCTGGGCAACTTGTGATGCAATATAATGAGCTGCTCCACTATTTGCATGTCTAACAACAAACATATCACAATGCATTGCCTCTAACGTATGAAGTGTGTCGCTTAATATCTCACCTTTACTCGTTGCCATTGTTGAAATATTTAGATTAAGTATATCAGCTGATAATCTCTTGGCTGCGAGTTCAAAGGTAGTGCGTGTTCTTGTGCTGGGTTCAAAAAATAAATTTGCAATAGTTTTGCCGCGCAGGAGAGGTACTTTTTTTACGGGTCTTTCCCCGACTGTTGCGAATGATTCCGCATGATCAAGGATTGTTTGAAGTAACGGTTGATCCAGTCCTTCAATAGAAAGAAAATGCTTTAGATTGCCACTTTTGTCGAGTTGAATATTGTTTCCAGTCATCCAGTTTTCTTAATTTCCAGTGCCATGGGCTCTGGACCAGAGAGTTTAGCATGTTCTCCCTGTTTAAGTGTAATGGTTTTTCCAATTACATCCGCCTGAATTGGTAATTCTCTACCACTACGCTCTATTAGTATTACTAAACTTATGCTGGCTGGGCGCCCAAAATCGAAAATTTCATTCATAGCAGCTCGAATCGTGCGACCTGTATGTAGGACATCGTCAACTAAAATCACATCCCTATCATCTATATTTGTTGATAATTTACTCGGCTTTACTTCTGGGTGCACACCAATTTTACTAAAATCGTCACGATAAAATGCTATGTTTAGTTCGCCCAAAGGATCTTTATATCCCAGTTTATGGTGCAATCGTGTAGCTACCCATACGCCACCGCGCTGTATACCAATCATTAGTGGTTTTTTATATTTGAGATCCTCACAATGAGTACGAATCTCATTTGCCATATTATCTATCAAAGATTCTATGTTAATTTCTTTATTCATATATTGTTAGTTTTGCTTATTACCATCATTTTGTCGACATTTGTTATTAGTATTTTCGCTAAACCATGTTTCAAGAATAAGTCTAGCCGACGTTGGATCAAGTTTACGAGTTGATTTTAATTCTCGTCTTGCCTCATACGAGGAAAGCTGTTCACTTACTAGATCAACCGAAATATTATAACGATGATGTAGCTGTCTGCTAAATTTTTCAGCTAAATCAGTCATTTTTTGTCGATTCCCTTCTAAAGTAAGAGGGTGTCCAACAACAAATTGATCTGGGTTCCATTCATAGATGATTTCACTAATCGCTTTCCAGTCCGGCTTCTTATCAACCACATTTATTGTTTCTAATGCGGTTGCAGTACGCGTGACGGTTTGCCCAACAGCCACACCTATTCTTTTTTCGCCATAATCAAAACAAAGTAATGTTTTGTTATTCACGTGTTTGCGTAATCATATTTTTTAATTAAAAATTATTTAAAACTTCTATTATTTATAAATTGCCAAGTACGCAGTATATGCAAAATATCAACTTTGTTTTCAATATTTTCAGGAAAAGCTGCATAGGGTGCAGCTAATTCAACGATTTTTATTGCTGCATCATCCAAAACTTTTTTTCCAGAAGATTTTCTCAAGGTAATTTCATTAATTGTCCCATCCCTATTTAGCGCAACTTCTAGTTGTAAGCTACCTGATAGATTAAGTTTTCTAGCTTCTTCAGGATAGTTAAGGTTACCAACTCTCTCAACTTTTCTTCGCCATGAATCCATGTATGACGCGTATTCGTATTGTTTAGTGTTTGCAGAAATGTATTTACGCCGTAGTCTCTCCGTTTTTTCTATCATTTCACGCCTCACCTCATTATCCGAAGATGCTATTTCAAAACTATTAGTCAGTAGTTCGTCGGCTGAGGGTATAGTTGGAGGTGTCGTTACTCTTTTTTTTATTTTTTTTTCTATATTAGGTTCGTCAAATTTTTCATATACAAAATCAAGTTCCTGTTTCTCGGAAATAATATCAGTGACTTCATTTTTCTCTTCTTGCTTTGCGATTACTTGCATACTTTGTTCATTTACATCGAGTATTTCTGGAATCTCGGTTTTACTCATCTCTATATCATGGGGTTGGAGAAGTTCTTCTTTTAGTGTTGGTTTATCAATTACTTGCTGATTTGCATCAGAAAAGCTTGGTGTAATCGATGTTGCAGGTTTATCAACTTCTTCAAATTCACCCCCACCTTCAAGATTTGCTTGTGCAAGCATCTCACTTTCATTATCTGCTTTAGTTTCTTGTTTTACTAAAATAATATCCATTGTGTTAAAGCGTATACTTGGCCTATCTTCCTTGGTAAAACTTACTCCAAAAACAATAAGAGCATGAACCAATAGGGCTATAGATAAAGTTAAGCCTAGACGATCATGTGGAGTCGGCTTGTTACGCTGCGTGATATACATCATCTATACTCTTTTCTTTTTTTATCTATTGCATCCATGAGTTGCTCTGCAATTTTTAGATCATAGATATTATCTAGTTCCCGTATGCATGTTGGGCTAGTCACATTAATTTCTGTTAGGTAATCACCTATTATATCTATACCAACAAAGATTAAACCCATCTCTCTTAATTTGGGGCCAACTTTTTCACATATCCATTTATCACGCTTAGTTAACTCAATTCCTTTACCAATCGCCCCTTGAGCGAGGTTACCCTTTGAATTATTAGTAGACGGTACTCTTGCTAATGCATAAGGAATAGGTTTGCCATCAATTAACAAAACACGCTTATCCCCTGCAACAATATCTGGCAGAAATTTTTGACCCATTACATACTCACTGCCATTTTTTCTCATAGATTTTAATATGCTTTCAATATTATCGTCTTGTTTGTTTATACGATGAATACCTATTCCTCCCATACCATCTAAAGGTTTAACGATAATATCGCCTTGTTCTTGTACGAACTTTGTTAATAGCTTTATATCTCTGCTTATTAAAGTTGGCGCGATGCACTCTGGGAAATACGTAATATAGAATTTTTCGTTAACAGTTCTTAGCGATGCAGGATTATTTACAACACATGTTCCTAGTCGATGAGCGTGTTCAAGTATGTAAGTTGAATAGATGTACTCGAGATTAAATGGCGGGTCTTTTCTCATTAAGATTATATCAAGTGCAGATAGATCATCTACATGTGTATTTGTAAGATTATGCCATTCTTTGGAATTATCCTCGACTGTCAGCGATTGCATTCGTGCTCGTGGTTTTTCGTTATCCATATAGAGATCATCAAGCTCCATATAATGTATGTTCCAGCCACGTTTTTGAGCAGCTAGCAACATTGCGAAAGAACTATCTTTCTTTATCTCGATTTCGCTAATCGGGTCCATGATAATTCCCAATTCCATAAGATATCCTTACTCCAGTTATTCCATATGACTATAAACAGCTTTCTCAATAATTCCCAAAGTGTATCATTATAAAACTGTATTTCATTTAATAACATGGTTTAAATAAATTATATATAGCATGAAAAAAATAAAAATAGCTACCCGAAATAGCATGCTTGCAAAATGGCAGGCCGAATATGTCAAAGAGCAATTGAAAGAAAATCACTCTGATATAGAAATTGAATTATTGTACATAAAAACAGAAGGAGATCGTTTTCTCGATTCTCCTTTATTTAATATTGGTGGCAAGGGTCTTTTTATCAAAGAACTTGAAGAGGCATTATTATCTAAAGATGCGGATATAGCTGTGCACTCAATGAAAGATGTTGTTATAGATTTACCAGAGGGTCTTGAAATTGCAGCTATTATGAGGCGAGAAGATAGCCGTGATGTACTGGTATCAAATAAATTTAATACAATTAAGAAAATCTCTAGTAATAGTATTATTGGAACCTCGAGTTTACGCAGACAGTCACAATTAAGAAAGATCGATTCAAATATTCAACTTAAAGATTTACGAGGAAATGTTGAGACAAGAATACGCAAATTAGATGATGGAGAGTATGATGCGATAATACTAGCAGCTGCAGGAATTATTCGGTTAGGTTTAAAAAAACGTATAACTGAACTAGTACCTTATTCAGATATTCTGCCTGCTATAGGCCAAGGCGCAATTGGCATAGAGTGTCGCTCTGATGATATAAAAACAAAAAATTTAATTACCCCCCTAGGCGATAAAAATACAACCCTTTGCGTATTAACGGAGCGAGAATTCAGCCGGCGTTTAAATGGTGGCTGTCAATTACCGATTGCTGCACATGCAACTATCGAATCTAATCAGATAACATTGGATGGATTAGTTGCAAAATTGGATGGAAGTCAGGTTATTAGATCATCACAAACAGGAAATTTTGAAGACGCAGAAAAAATTGGTTCTTCATTAGCTGAGTCATTAATTAAACGCGGAGCAGATGTTATTTTGAAAAATTTCATAAATTGATATTATAGTTATGACACTTAATAAAAAATATATATTAATAACTAGGCCAATTGAACAAGCTGATTATTTGTCACGATTGATTTTGGACAATGATGGCATAAGCGTGAAATTCCCCACCATAGATATTCAGCCATTGGATAAAACTAAAGAGTTAATTGCGAATTTTAATAATATAAAAGATAGTGATATTTTAATATTTATAAGTCGTAATGCAGTAAGAGTTGCGGTTGATCGTTTTATTACAGATATTAATATGTTCAAAAATATTAAAATTATTGGCGTAGGTTCCGGTACTATGGGCGAGTTAGAAAAATCGAATTTTAAAAATATTATTTATTCGGAGCAATCTGATAGTGAAGGAGTGCTAAATTTATCAGATATGCAAAGTGAGAAAATAAAAAGTAAAAAAATTTTTATTATACGCGGCGTAGGTGGACGGGAACTATTAGTAAAAGGCTTAAAAGAAAGAGGTGCTGACGTTGAGTGTATTGAGATTTATAAAAGATGTCTAACAAAATACAATAAAAATCAATTAGATAAGCTTTGGTATAAGAGGAAGCCCGATGCTGCAATAGTCACAAGCAATGATATTTTAGACAATTTAACAAACATATTAAAAGACGACAAAAAGCAATTATTATCTACTCCTCTTATAGTAATGTCGGATAGGATTGCGGAATATGCAAGAAATATAGGTTTTATATCAAAAATAAGTATAGTCAAAGAAAAAAGTGACGATGGTATTTTCCAATGTTTACTTAAACTTGTTGGAGATTAAGAGTATGAGTGAAACAAAAGAAAAAAATAAAACAAAGCAAGTCAGTCCAAAAAATAAATCATCTTATAAAATAATATCATTATTTTTTATATTAATTGTAATATTTTCTATTTCATTCTTCTTTTTGGAAAAGAAAGATAAAAATAATAAAAAATATATGGAGCAAAAAATAATACAGATAGAGAATACAATCGCTAATATCGATAGTTCTATAAATAAGAATAATAAAAATCTTCTAAATATGAAAAAAAAGCTCGATGAGTACAAGTCAGAAAATGATGTACTCTCTGATTTAGTTTCTCAACCAATTAAAGAACAATTTACTATTAATGTTGATTATGCATTATTAGAAATAGAGCATTTACTGACTATTGCGAACCATAATTTGTTATTAGTCGGAGACTATCAAAAAATATTATCGATAATAGAGATAGCAAAGTCTAGGTTAGATGGTATTGATATAGAGAAAGCAAAAATTATTCAGCAAGAACTTATGAAACAAATTAATATTATAAAATCATATAATATTGCTGATTCAACAGAAATACTCATATTACTATCCAATTTATCAAATCGCATTGAAAGTTTTTCACTAAAAAAAGTAATTATTAAAGAAAATAATAACGTTACTAGTGAAGATAATGAGAAAAGAATAGAAGAAAAAAAATTTCTAGACTACGTTTTAGCTGAGCTTAAAAATTTAGTTTTAATAACGTATGATAAAAATTTAAATGGAAGAGTATTTTCTCCTAATAATATAAATTCAATTATTAAATATGAGATTCTAAATGCAAAACTATCGTTATTAAATCGTTCCAAGAAAGATTTAGATGAATCTATTTATAATATAAAGAATACTTTAAGCAGTCATTATGACTTAACAGATCCAGAACTTATTGATATTCTTGAGAAGTTATCAAGAATATCTGGGTTAGAGTTACATATACCAGGTATCGATATAACTTCATCTCTTGAATCTGTTCGCGCCTTAATACGTATTCAAAGCCAATTAAGTGATAAAAAATCATAAATGAAATATTTGTTGCTAACTTTATTAGTACTATTTATTGCGGTTGCAATAGGTTCTCTCATTGTGGAGGATACTGGCTATGTTCAGCTAGCTATTTCTGGCTGGAAAATCGAAACAAATCTTATCGTATTCTCCTCTACTCTAACTCTAGTTTTTATTGCGGTATATATTCTTATAAGAAGCTTCATAAGAACATGGAGATTACCAGCAGATTTAAGAGCATGGAAATTAGCAAAGAATCAATCACTAATCGAAGTGCATATTAGTAATGGCTTAGTCAATATGGTTGAGGGCAACTGGGTAGACGCAGAGAAAAGCTTTCATAAAGCGGCAGCTATAAGCCATGACCCATATATTATTTATGCTCAGGCAGCAAGAGCAGCATACGAAAGCGGGTTACTCGATAAGCAAAACGAATATTTAAAACTGGCACGAATTGATAATCCAGATGCATTACTTATTACCGGGTTAATCCAGGCAGAGCTACATTTAAAAGAAAACCAAGCTGTGCAGGCAATTGGAGTGCTGAATAGCTTGTTAGAAAAATGGCCAGAACAAAATCGCGTTAAAGAATTACTTATGGAGGCCTATATATTAGTTAATAATTGGCAAGAATTATTAGAATTATTGAGCACGATTGGAAAAAATAAGTATTTCTCTCATGATGTAATTGAAGATAAAAAAATCACCGCTTATAAAGGACTATTAAATGAGGCAGGATGCGTAGGAGATAGAAATTTATTAAATAAACTGTGGGAAGATCTCCCACGGAAATTGAAGAAACAAACAAGCTTAATCGTAGTATATATTACTGAGCGCATTAGGTTCAAAGATACATCAGATTGTGAAGTTTTGCTTAAGCAAGAGATAAAACGCAATTGGGATAGAAGATTGATAAATTTATATGGGCTTGTTATTTCAACAGATGCAGATGGTCAACTTGAAACCGCAGAATCATGGTTAAATAATTATAAAAGTGATCCAATCTTATTTTTAACTCTAGGTAGAATATCTATTCGTAATAGTTTGTGGACTAAGGCGAAAGAGTATTTGCAAAAATCTAGTGATATTGAGGAAAATGCAGATGTTTTTTTTGAGTTTGCGAAGCTGTATCAATCTCAAGGTGATTATAAACAAGCCTCGATTTATTATGAAAGAGGAATTTTTTTAAAAAAACTAAAATAAATAAAAAATTAAGTATCTAAAAATAGATATTATTATTTTAATTTTTCGCTATCTCAAAAGAATCAGAAAATAAATTTTCTTCTCGAAGATGATGTTCGGGGAACGTTTGTATGACAGCGTCAATCATAGGCGGTGGCCCACAAGCATAAACATCATGGTCTGATAAATCAGAGTAATCCTCTAAAACAGCCTCGTGGACATACCCAGTTTTTCCGGACCAATTTGATTGCGCATCAACATCAGATAATACGGGGGAATAGGATATATGAGGATATTTATTAACCCATTCATTCACCATTTTATTAAGATAAAGATCAGTTTCAACACGAGCGCCCCAATAAATATGTAAGGTTCTTGGGTCATTTATTTCAAGCATATACTCAACAATACTTTTTATAGGAGCAAAACCTGTTCCACCAGCTACCATGATAATTGGACGTTCTGATTTTTGTAATGTGAACTGGCCTAACGGACCTTCAATTTTCATCAATGAATTATCTTTTAATACTTTAAAAGCGTATTCAGAAAATAATCCACCATCATAATACCGAACATGAAGCTCTATAATTTGATCTTCATGTGGTGGGTTAGCAAGTGAAAATGAACGGCGTTTCCCCCCAGGTAAAATCAAATCAATATATTGACCAGGAGAGAACTCAAGAGATTCGGTTTTTGGCAATTCGAGGATTATTCGCATAACAGAGTCATTAAGCTTTTCAGATATTTTTACTCGAGCAGGAAATTGTTTGATAGCAATCTTAGTTTGAGTGTCAACTATTCTAGCTTCAATCTCAATATCACTAGAAGCTCTAGCCTGACATAATAATATATGATTATTTTCAAGTTTATTCTGCGAGGTATATTCTGAGGCAGCTTTATAGGAGTAGCTTCCTGACTTGATCGTCGCAATGCATGACCCACATTCACCGTTACGACAACCATATGGTAAATTGAGTCCTTGTCTTAATGCAGCTTCCAGAATACTTTCTTTCTCATTTGCTTCAAAAGAAATATTTTGATCTGTAAGTCGAACAACATAATTCATCTAAAAAATTTATCCAGGAATACTGCGTTTACTATTGAGCCATCGCAAGAGAGGTGCCCACTGTTCACGGTCGTAGTAAGTTTTGGATGGAGGCAGTTCAAAAATACTTAAACCACGCTCGGAGGCATTAATATAATTTTGACTCGATCTTAACATTGTCATGAAAGGTAGTTTCTTTCCATTTGGCAACTTTATATTATATAAATAATGTTCTAACTTTGCTGCAATCAAAGTATCTTCTCGAACACGATTAGCGATAGTCGCGATCTTTATTTTATTATTTATTGAACCTTTAAATGAGAATAGTTCATCAAGGAACCGCTCTGCTGCTCGTATATCTATGGGTGATGCAACAACTGGCATTATAAGACTTTGAGCTTTTCTAAGATACTTACGCAGTCTTTTGTCTTCAAGAGCGGCAGGTGTATCTATAATTAAAACTTCTGTATTTCTCGGAACCTTTAAACGTTCATTTTCAACAACTATTCCATTGATAGCACTATATTTATCAGCCCTTATTGATAACCAGTCATGACTTGAACCTTGAGGATCACAATCAGCTAAGGTTACTTTCTTTCCTTTCATTGAAAAATAAGCCGCTACATTAGTAGCAATCGTACTTTTTCCACAACCACCTTTTGGGTTTAATACAATAATAGTTCTCACGTTTTTAGTTTCTCATTTTTTTTATCAATTAGTTTTTGTATTACCGGTGTTAGAATTAGTTGCATTGCAAATACTTTTTTTCCTGCTGGGACAACAATTGTATCAGGACTCGACATGATGGATCCCTCTAGCATTTCTAATAAATGACGGAAATCAACTTGTATCTTATCTAGGTTACGAATATGTAATACACTAAAACTTTCATCATTAGTCGGTATATAGTGAGTAGCAAAGGGGTTAGATGTATCTATAGTCGGCACTCTTTGAAAATTAATATCTGTTAAAGAAAATTGTGGTGTTATGTAATGCACATAATCATGCATACGACTTAGTATAAGTTTAGTTGCATTCTCTGTTGTGTATCCTCGTATTGCTCTGTCCCTATGTATTTTTTGCATCCATTCTAGATTTATAATTGGGGTTACACCTATAAGCAAGTCGACATGTTTGGCGATATCTATTTCTTCAGTTATCAATCCACCATGTAGACCTTCATATAAAAGTAAATCTGTATTCTCTTCGAGAGGCTCCCATTCAGTAAGAGTCCCCGGAGCACTATCATGTTCTGATGCCTCACTCTCGTCATGTATATAAAAGCGTTTTTTCCCAGTTCCATTTAGGCCGTATTCTTTAAAAACGTTCTCTAATTCTTTGAATAAATTTCCCTCAGGTCCGAAATGCGTTAGGTTTTTGCCTTGCCTTTCCGCCTCAATACTCAACTTATCCATCTCATCCCGGTTATAACGATGAAAACAATCTCCTTCGATAATCGCCGGCTTAATACTATGTTTTCGAAAAATGTACATAAAAGCACTTTTTGCAATACTCGTGCCGGCCCCAGATGAGCCTGTTACTGCAATTATAGGGTGTTTTTCAGACATAGTTATTAATCCATTTTTGGTCAGTTTTATTAAAATATTACTATTGTGACAGTTTCTATGTATAGATTGCACAATTCGATGACCACGTGCATTATAAGCCATATGTTACCTCAAAACCATAAGGTAAAATCATGATTTTATAGGGAAAAAGTTTTATTAAGGTGATCAGCAAAGATATTATTTTATATAAACGACTGTTAAGTCACGTGCTTCCTTATTGGAAACGTTTTTTGTTGTCCATAATTAGCATGATAGTTTTGGCTGCAACAGACCCAGCAATACCTGCATTGATGCAGCCTATGCTCGACGGAGCATTTATCGAGAAAGACCCAGATATAATTACGATTATTCCAATACTATTTATTGTTTTATTCGCAGTGCGTGGTTTGGCTTCATATATCAGTGGTGTTTCATTGCATTGGGTTGCAAACAGAGTGATCATGGATTTACGACAAGCCATGTTTCAACGATTAGTAAATTATCCAACTGTTTTTTTTGATAATAATCGTTCAGGAAGTCTAATGTCGCGTTTTACATATGATGTGACACAAATTAAAGAAGCATCTACTAATGCTATCTCAACGATAGTTCGTGACTCATTATCCGTAATCGGATTATTAGGGTGGATGTTCTACATCAACTGGACGTTGGCTTTAATTTGTTTAGCTGGAGCCCCTTTAATCGGAATTATTATTTCAATAATTCGTAAAAGATTAAGAAAAATGAGTTCACATGTACAGCGCACAATGGGGGACATCCATCATGTTTTAAGTGAGTGTTTTGATGCTCAGAAAGTAGTAAAGCTTTACGGAGGTCAGGAAGCAGAAAAAAAACGTTTTTTTGAAACTGTGAACGCACATCGTTATTTCACAATGAAATTTGCAATGGCAGCAACCGCCAGCAGTCCGGCAGTTCAAATGGTTACAGCAGTTATCCTAGCTGTGATTATTTATGTTGGTATACAGCTTGCAACATTGGGTAATTTAACAGTTGGTAACTTTGTGTCCTTTTTTGCTGCAATTGCAATGTTACTGGGTCCACTAAAAAGGCTTGCAGCTATAAATGAACATATACAAAAAGGTTTAGCAGCATGCGAAAGTGTATTTTCATTACTTGATATGAAAATTGAATCGCAAAATGGAAATAAAGAATTATTAAATCCTAAAGGTAAAATAAATTTTCATGATGTATCTTATCGCTATATTGGTTCAGATGAAGATTCATTAGTTTCAGTTTCATTAAATATAGAACCTGGTGAGACAATAGCATTAGTTGGTGAATCTGGCAGCGGTAAGACAACATTAGCTAATTTATTACCAAGATTTTATGAACCTAAAAATGGTAAAATATTTTATGATGATACTGATATATCTATGCTAACTCTAAGTTCCTTACGTAAGAATATTGCATATGTAAGTCAAGATGTTGTGCTATTTAATGATACGATTAGAAATAATATTGCTTATGGAGAACTAGAGGAAGCCTCTGATACCCTTGTTTCCGCAGCAGCCGAAGCCGCATGTGCAACGGAGTTTATAAACAAAATGCCAAAAGGCATGGATACAGTTATTGGTGAAGATGGTACTCGTCTCTCAGGCGGCCAACGGCAACGATTGGCTATTGCTAGAGCGCTTTTGAAGGATGCTAGATTACTCATTCTTGATGAGGCCACTTCCTCGCTTGACTCACACTCTGAACGTCATATTCAAACAGCACTTGAAAATGTTAGAAAAGGGCGTACTTGCCTTATTATTGCTCATCGACTTTCAACTATTGAGAATGCGGACCGTATTATTGTTCTTCACAATGGGAGTATTGTTGAGCAGGGTAAACATCAAGAACTATTAGCAAACAATAATCATTATTCTAAATTGTACCAATCGCAATTTCGCGATCAGAAGAAATAAAAAATTTTTCAGACATATATTATTTACATTTATTTATTTACCGGCAATCACCATTTTATCAATCATGACTGACCCCGTTAGAATATTGCCACGTTTATCTACATCATTTCCAATACAAATTATATTTTTATACATATCTATTAAATTCCCAGCAACTGTTATTTCTTCAACAGGAAAAGCAATTTCACCATTTTCAATCCAAAAACCAGATGCACCTCTTGAATAGTCACCAGTAATTTGATTGATACCAAAACCAATCATATCGGTTATTAATAACCCATTATTCATATTCTTAATCATTTCGCTGAGATTATTTTCTCCAGCATCGATAGTAAGATTATGTACTCCACCAGCATTACCAGTTGTTTCAAGTCCTAGCTTACGAGCAGAATAACCACTGAGCACATAATCTTTAAGTACGCCATCTTCTATAAGGCGACGTTCTTTTGTTGCGACACCGTCATTATCAAACGGAGCACTTCCAAGCGCTTTTTTTAAGTGAGGGTTTTCGGATATATTTACGTGCTTTGCAAAAACTTCTTCACCTTTCTTATCGAGTAAAAAACTAGCGCGTCGATATAAACTTGAGCCAGATATAGCAGTAATAAAAGCAGAAAATAAACCAGAGGCAACTGGTGCCTCAAAAATAACAGGTACTTCAGATGATCCAAGTTTTCGCGCACCCAACCTGCTCACGGTTCTTCTTGCTGCTTCTTTGCTGATATGTTTAATTGATTCTAGCTCGTTAAAATCACAAGATTTTGTATACCAACCATCGCGTTGCATGCCACTTTTATCCTCTGCGATAACTGTGCAATCAATCATGTGATTTGACCAACGCCATCCATTTATAAAATCATTAGAATTACCATATAGATTTATCCCAGAATAAGTGCTAACAATTGAGCCATCCGAATTCGAAATACGCTTATCATGTTTAAAAGCTGATTTTTCACATTCAACAGCAAGTTCAATAGCTTCCTCTGCAGATATTAAAGACGGATGATATAAATCTAGATCGGGGATGTCTTTTGCCATAAATTGTTTGTCTACTAAACCCGCGTGTTGGTCATGACTTGAGTGCTTAGCAATATTAATAGCTGCTTCCAGGGTATTTTTTAATGCAGTATCACTGAAATCCGAGGTACTCGCGCTACCTTTTTTCCCATCAATATATAATGTTACGCTTAAACCTTTTTCACGCGTATATTCGAGTTTATCAATTTGGCTCTTCCGCACATTAGCAGACAGTCCAATCCCCGCGCCTATATCAGCCTCTGCCGCAGTAGCCCCCATTTTTTTTGAACCAGTTAGCACAAAATCTATAATATTTTTAAGATTGTCTTCATTATCAAGCAATGTAGAATCCTTTTTGATTATGTTTAATTATCCCAAAATTTTGAAAAGGATGTATTTTATCATCCAAATCAATTGTGGCAGCAATAATTTAATAGTGCGATACATTTGAGTACAATTAATTTATGGATGTATCTCACGTACTAGATTCACTAAATGCAAACCAGCGCGAAGCTGTTGGCGCTCCGTGTAGTAATTTACTAATTTTAGCAGGTGCCGGAAGCGGCAAGACACGTGTTTTAGTACATCGTATAGCATGGTACATCTCAACAGGCGAAGCTAGTCCTCATGGTATTTTGGCTGTGACTTTCACAAACAAAGCGGCAGCTGAGATGCGATCAAGAATTGAGAACCTTTTAGGCCAATCAACTCGGGGAATGTGGGTTGGCACTTTCCATTCACTCTGCCACCGTTTACTGCGATCTCATTGTCAAGATGCCAATTTATCAGAAAATTTTCAAATATTAGACAATGAAGATCAATACAGAACAATAAGAAGGACAATTCGTACGATGATGCTAGACGAATCACAATACTCACCTAAAGAAGTTCAGTGGTACATCAATGCACAGAAGGATAAAGGGTTAAGACCCGATGATATTAAAGATGATGACGTGACAATAGCACAAATGGTTCAAGTCTATAAAAATTATCAAGAGACATGCGAGCGTTCGGCTGCTGTCGATTTTGCTGAACTTTTATTAAGAACATATGAGTTATTTAAAAAAAATGACGTCATAAGGGAATATTATCAACAGAGATTTAAGCATATCTTAGTTGATGAATTTCAAGACACAAATGAACTACAGTATAAGTGGTTAAGTTTACTGATAGGTAATAATAATACTTTGTTTGCCGTTGGTGATGATGATCAGTCAATATATAGTTGGCGTGGTGCGCGAGTTGAAAATATGCAGGCATTCGAAAGAGACTTTGAAAATACTAAACTATTGAAACTAGAGCAAAATTATCGATCGACTACAACAATTTTAAAAGCCGCTAATAAACTTATAGGAAATAATAGCGCACGTTTAGGAAAAAACTTATGGACAGATGGAGAAGAAGGAGAACCCATTGGTATCTATATGGCTTATAACGATATCGATGAAGCAAACTATGTTGTCAATAAAATTAAAAGTTCACAAGAACAGAATGCGACCTATAGTGAGCATGCTATTTTATATCGAGTTAGTGCCCAGTCACGCGTTTTAGAGGAAGCTTTATTAAAAGAAAAAATACCATACCGAGTATTCGGCAGTCTTCGTTTTTATGAGCGTATGGAAATAAAAGATGCTCTTGCATACATACGTATAACCTCTTTTCAAGATGATGACGTTTCACTCGAGCGCATCATCAATACACCAACACGCGGGATAGGTAATAAAACTATTAGCGAATTACGCTCTTTTGCTAAGAAAAATAATTGCTCTTTGTGGGAAGCCGCATCTCATATAATTGAAAATAAATTACTAAGTGCACGCGCAACAAATGCATTGGAAGAATTTATAAAACTAATTCAGAAAATGTCTTTAGTTTCAGGGGAAAAAATAGATCAACAAGTTAATCAAATAATAAAATTAAGTGGTTTAGTAAGTCATTTTAAAAAAGAAAAAGGTGAGAAAGGGTTAGCACGAATTGAAAATCTCGAGGAGCTTGTCAAAGCTGCATCTGAATTTGAGTTAGATGAGGCAGAGGAATCAAGCGGTATGAATTCGATGCAGGCTTTCCTTGCGCACGCAGCACTTGAGTCAGGTGAAACGCAGTCTGGCGATAAATCAAATTGTGTACATTTAATGACCTTGCATTCTGCTAAGGGTCTCGAATTTCCATCAATATATCTTGTGGGAATGGAAGAAGGATTATTCCCACATCAACGAAGCTGTAACGATTTAAAGCAATTGGAAGAAGAGCGCAGACTTTGTTATGTTGGCATAACACGGGCAAAGAAAACATTAACACTTACACATACACAATTTCGACGGTTACATGGTTCTGATTATTACCCACAACCCTCTAGGTTTATTGATGAAATCCCCTCAGAATTATTATACGAAATAAGATTAGGTGGTAGTGTAACAAATGCACTATTAACAAAAAAAACTATAAATAATCAAGAGAATCAATCTACAGAATTAACTCTTGGTCGACGCGTATTACATGCAAAGTTTGGGGAAGGTGTTATTCTTAACTTAGAAGGTAGCGGCACTCATATGAGAATACAAGTTAACTTTGAAAAAGAAGGAAGCAAATGGTTGGTTGCCTCTTATGCCAATCTTCAGCTAGTTTAATTTATTCATTTATATTAGGAAAAATAATGCGAAAATATTCTATATTTTTTTATGTATTAGTCATTTTTTTTAATACAGCATGCAGCGACAAGGCTGAAATAAATAAAAATGCACTGTCATCTAATTACTCTTCAGAAGTTTTTAGATGGAAGATGGTTACAACCTGGCCGTCAAACTTCCCTATATTCCAAGAAGGAGCAGAAAGGTTTGCTAAAGAAGTTAGGATAATGAGTAATGGACGCTTAGATATTAATGTTTATGCTGGAGGTGAACTTGTACCTGCTCTTCAAGTTTTTGATGCAGTATCACAAGGAACAGTTGAAATGGGTCACGGGTCTCCTTATTACTGGGCAGGTACTATTCCAGAAGCGCAGTTTTTTTCTTCCGTTCCTTTTGGTATGACAGCAAAGGGAATGAATGCATGGTTACATAATGGAGGGGGGCTCTTATTATGGCAAGAAATGTATGAGCCTTTCAATTTAACGGTATTCCCAATGGGTAATACAGGAGTGCAAATGGGGGGCTGGTTTAAGAAAAAAATAAATTCTCTGGACGATATCAAAGGGTTACGAATGCGTATTCCCGGCTTAGGAGGAAAAGTTTTCAAAGAAGCTGGTGGAAATACAGTATTAATGGCAGGAAGTGAGATATATACCGCACTGGAACGAGGCGCAATTGATGCAACTGAATGGGTTTCTCCCTTTCATGATTTACGTTTAGGCTTGGATCGAACTGCAAAGTATTATTATTATCCTGGTTGGCATGAACCGGGCACAGTTTTTGAGTTGATGATCAACAAAACGAAATGGGCATTATTGCCTGAGGACTTACAAAAAATAGTCGAAGTTGCGGCAAGCGCGGTAGGTGAATGGATATATGCACAAATGGAATTTCATAATCAACAAGCATTGAGTATATTGAGAAAGAAGGAAAACATAGAAATCCTTCAATTCCCGGATGATGTGCTTTTAAAATTAAAATTTTTGACGAAAAAGACCCTTGACGAAGAGGCAGTATACCTGATGAATGAAAAAAATAATCCTCGATTTAAGCAAGTTTATGATGCCTATGAAACTTTTAGATCAAATTATAAAAACTGGAATGAGCTTTCTGATGAAGCCTACCAAAAAAGTTTAGAATTAAAATAACCTGATATTACAAATAAATTTGCGATGAGCAAATTTATTGTGTCAAATTCATTATATAATCAACCGCTGCTTTTACTTCATCGTCACTAAGGTTTGGATTGCCACCTTTAGCTGGCATCATACCTAATTCGCCAGTGTATCCATTGATTGCATTTGCATATAAAACATCCATGCCTTTTTTGATTCGTTGCTCCCAAGCGCTAGCATCACCTGCTTGTGGGATCATAGCAGCAAGCGCAGCAATTCCATGACAGTTAACACAAAGGCCATTGTATACAGATTCTCCATTATTACTTATTGTAGCTACTACTGTTTCGCTCTGAGCAATTTCTTCTTTTGGCTCCTCTCCAGCTATTGCCGATTTTCCAACGGGCTTGGTAAGTTCATCAGCACCAATAGAGTTTTCAAAAGTATTAGTATCATCTTCTTCATGCGCAACAATATCAGCAATAATATAGAAACCAACCATCATTGCGGCAATAAGTGCAAGTGTCAGGGAAAAGTTTCTGAAAAATATTTTATCTTGTTCTTGACTCATTAATATAACCTCGAAAGCAAATATATAAAATTTATAGTCTATTTAATTATTATGGAATGAGGATTATACATATTGAACGTAGTCGAGGAAACTATGGTTATTGTAAATCAGGTAAGCCAACCCAGGCTATTTCTTACAGAGCGAATAAGTAAAGAGCATTTTTCTGTAAAAATTGAATTAATATAAGACTATAATGATATTTTTAATATATGCGCCTGTAGCTCAGTTGGATAGAGCGCGGCCCTCCGGAGGCCGAGGTCAGGGGTTCGAATCCTCTCGGGCGCGCCAATTGAGATGCAATAATATTTATTCAATCATTAACACATAAACTTATGGCTCAGTATTCTATTCTAATATTCCAGCATCTTAATATAGAACACCCCGGCGTCTTTAGGGACTTTTTTAAAAATGATGGTTTTGAAACTCACACAGTAGAACTTGATGAGGGCGCAAATATTCCTGATTTAAAAAACTTTGATGCTCTTTGGGTTATGGGTGGGCCGATGGATGTATGGGAGAAAGAAAAATATCCATGGATAATTAAAGAAACTTCAGCTATCAGAAGGGCAGTCGAAGATTTAAGTATGCCTTTTATGGGGATTTGTCTAGGCCATCAATTACTAGCTCATGCTTTCGGAGCAGAGGTTGGTCCAAGCGATAAAGCTGAAGTTGGGCTTATGCAAGTTCGAAAAACTTTAGCCGGTACCAAATCTCGATTTCTTTTAGGTTTACCTAACATCATGGATACATTGCAATGGCATAGTGCAGAGGTTAAAACTATTCCAGAGGGCTTTAGTGTATTAGCTGAATCAGAAAAGTGTTCTATCCAATCGCTTAGTTTTGGACAAAAGGCTTTTAGTATTCAGTACCATCAAGAAATTACGCAATCGACTATTTTCGATTGGAGTAGAATACCGGAATATCAAAAGTCTCTTGAAGAAAATATAGGTAAAAATGCAGTTGAAAAGCTTACTAAAGATGTATCTGAAAAAATAGATGGATTTAATTACTCAGCAGAGCTAGTTTATAAAAATTGGAAATCAATAGTTTTTGAATGATTAATCTTTATTTATTAACTCATCTTTTTTTCTAGATTCATCTGCAATTTCCTTTTTATAAGCAATGAGTTTTTCTGTTAATTCTTGGTTATTTGTTGCTAATATTTCAATTGCTAGTAAAGCTGCATTTTTAGCTGCCCCAATAGCAACAGTCGCAACCGGTACTCCATTTGGCATTTGCACAATTGAAAGTAAAGAGTCCATCCCATTTAATGAATCTGTTTTTATAGGAACACCGATAACTGGAAGGGGAGTATTACTTGCAATCATACCTGGTAAATGCGCCGCCCCGCCCGCACCTGCAATAATTACTTTTAAACCTTTTGCGTGTGCTTTTTTTGCATATTCAAACATGTCATCAGGCGTGCGATGTGCTGAAACAACATGAGCTTCATATGCTACAGAAAAATCTTTACAGATTTCTGTAGCAGCTTCCAATGTTTTCCAATCGGAATCACTTCCCATAATGATGCCAATTAAGGCTTCGTTATTTTTTGTCATAACTATTCTCCAAAATGTATTAATGAAGCAGCCAGATTAGCTGTTTTCTCTGCTTCATTAATAGTCGATCCTAATGCGGTTACATGCCCCATTTTTCTTCCTATAGTACTAGTTTTTTTACCATAAATGTGTATGTGGGCATTGTCTATTTTAAATGCATCTTCGATCCCATTTGGGTAGCCGCTACCATTTTTATCCCCAAGAATATTAACCATTACAGCTGCGGGAGCAATCATCTTTGTTGAACCAAGAGGTAGTCCGAGAATTGCTCTTATATGATTTTCAAATTGGGAACACTGACATGCTTCAATTGTGTAGTGCCCACTATTATGTACCCGTGGCGCCATTTCATTTAGAATTATCTCATTGTCTTTATAAAACATCTCAATGCCAAATGACCCAACACCGTCTATTGTTTCAACTGCTTTTATCGACAACTCGAGTGCTTTCGAAGCAGTGATTTTATTAATATCGGCAGGAGCCTTGACTTTATGACATATATGATTTTCTTGTATCGATTCAACTATTGGGTATGTAGCTATTTCACCATTAGTACTTCTGGTAATCATTACCGCTAACTCAGAACTAAAATTACAGAAACTCTCAACGTATAATTCTTGATTTTCACCATCTAATTTATCCCAAGCAGCATCTATATCTTTTTTATCATGTATAGTCGCATTCCCTTTACCATCGTAACCATTACGTCTCTTTTTTAAAATAATTGGCCAGCCAAGTTTTTTAGCTTCAAGAATAATATCATTCTTAGATTCAATTTTTGCGAAAGGCGCGACCGAAATACCGGCGTCGTTAAGAACCTTTTTTTGTACTAACTTGTCTTGAACTAAAGCAATCGTTTTAGAGTAAGGAAATAATTTATAACTATTTTTTTCTAAAAAGCTAAGACTTTTCGCATCAACGAATTCATTTTCCAATGTCACTATATCAACTTTGTTAGCTAGCTTTAATAGATTGGATGGGTCATCCCAATCGCCATATAATATTTCAGTAGCTAAATTTTCACAGGGCGTATTTTTTACTTTTTCGAGAATGAAAATACTAAAGCCAAATTTCATTGCAGAAGCAGCCATCATTTTTGCTAGCTGCCCTCCTCCGACAATTCCAATTCTTATTGAATTCAAAACTTCATACTCCATTCATAATTAATGATTGAAAGCATCCCCATTATATATTCCTGTAAAAAAAAGCGGCGAATTTAGCATAAAGCAATTTGTAAATCTGTATTTTATGACTATTTTACAAAAAATTGGTTGTTTTTAACCAATTATCTGGTTATTTTGAACCAGAAATTAAATCATTTTTTTGTTTTGAGAAATGATTAATTTCTATAAGTTAATGTTTTATATAGAATTAAAGAGTTTTTTACCATAATGGCACGTAAACTGCATTATATTTAGTTACATAAACAGTATTTTTTAACGTTAAAAAAAAGAGGGTAATATTATGAAATGGGAAACACCTGAGTACAGCGACATCCGTTTTGGTTTTGAAGTAACCATGTACATTAACAACAAATAAAACTTCCTTCTCGTAAGAAGAATAAAAAAGGACCTCATCGGTCCTTTTTTTTGCTCATCATTTATGTGTGGTTCTAAATTATTTGTCGAATATATTTAATTCAAATTATTTCTTTCTTTCTCAATCAGTAGATTTATAACCTTAATCATATTAGGGAAGCCGCCAGCTGTTGTTCCGCTTACCATATATTTTCCATTTACTATAACTGAGGGGACTCCAGTTATTTTATAGCGCTGACCCATTATATAAGATTGTTTTATCTTGGTATTAACTTCATCTGAATCATAGGCTTTTTTAAAGTTGTTTTTATCAACACCAATATCTAAAAAAAACTTTTTTATTGCAGAATCACTCGATATTTTTTTCTTTTTTATATGAATAGCTTTAAATAAGGGGCCATGAAAATCATTTAATACTCCTAGTTTTTCAGCCGTATAATATGCTTTCGCATGAGGTATCCAACTTTTTTGAAATATACCAGGCATTCTTCTAAAAACAACATCATCCGGTTTTGTTTTCAACCAGTCATTTGCGTAAGGTTCGAAATCATAGC
The DNA here is from genome assembly GCA_002692205.1 of Legionellales bacterium. Lineage (GTDB taxonomy): Bacteria > Pseudomonadota > Gammaproteobacteria > Eutrophobiales > Eutrophobiaceae > UBA11869. The sequence goes on from NZJM01000047.1 coordinate 42,766, forward strand.
AGTGACCACATCCATACCAGAATATTTCAAGAACTTCGATTTTGTCACCTGTTTGGGTGGGTTGAGGTGGTGCAATTTCCACATAGCCGTCAAATGCGTTTGCCTGGTAAGAGAGCACAAGAAAAATTGTAAGAGTTACAGAGTGAATTAGTCTCGTCATATTTTTTTCCTTAAATTATACGTTTGTATCTTTTAATATTTATCATCGATGTTTAGACCATTGGATTGATGTTTTGTGCCGTATTATTTAATTTCTTCGAAGCCCCTGAATATATTCAGAAACCGCATTAATTTGAGCTTCTGACATATAGCCAGCCACTGTTCTCATCACACCATTTAAATCATTATTACGTTGTTCAGATTTAAACATTTTTAGCTGTGTTGCAATATATTCAGCATGTTGCCCCTGAATGGCTGGGTAGACTGCACTTGGATTTCCGTTACCAGCAGGCCCATGGCAGGCCATGCATGCTGCTACACCCGAATCTTTGTCTCCCGAACGATATATTTTTTGTCCTAAATCAATCGAATTAGGATTCGAAAAACCTAGACTAATTTTTTGACTTTCATAGTATGCACCAAGATCTCTCATATCTTGATCATTTAAATTAGCTACCATAGCTGACATTTGCGCATTAACTCTATCGCCATTTTTAAAGTTATTTAATTGCTTAAAAATATAGGAGGAATGTTGACCAGCAATTTTTGGCCATATTGGATTTACGCTATTCCCATCAACCCCATGACAAGCAGCGCAAGGTTGAGAAAGGGTTTTACCTTTAACAGGGTCACTTGCGTAGAAAACCGTATTATTATTCTCATATGTTTCTATTGCTTCTGCATGCTCTTCTTTTTCTGATGCAAATTTAGCGATCACATAAAAAGCTACCATCATAATTGCAATTAGGGCAAGTACGAGTGAGAAATTTCTAAAAAATATTTTGTCTTGTTCTTGGCTCATCAAAAGCATCCTCGCCAGTAATTATATCCACGAATTACCATTTTAAGTTATTATATGCAGCTAATTAAATACAGATTATGGCTAGATGCCAGAGTTTAATTATAGCTAGTCAATAATATATTATTTTTTAATGATTATGCCTGAATAAATTGTAAATGGAGAATTTATCATACCTAATCAAGAACTAACAAAGGATTGGTATACACGCTTTGAATTTGACCTAGGCGTTGCATCAATAAAGCAACTTCCTGATGATAACGGGAAAGAAGTAGCCTTTGCTGGGCGCTCAAATGTCGGCAAATCAAGTGTTATCAATAAAATTACGTCACGTCGAAATTTAGCGAGAACTAGTAAACTGCCAGGGCGAACTAGAGAATTAAATTATTTTTCTATCAACGAAAATAGGCGGATTGTTGATTTGCCTGGCTATGGATTTGCTAGAGTTGATGTAGCAACAAAAAATAAATGGCGTAAATTATTAGACTTTTATTTTCAAGAAAGGCAGTCTTTGCGCGGTGTCTTTCTCATTATAGACATACGTCATCCACTTAAAAGCTTCGATCAATTAATGTTTAACTATTGTCAAACTAATGATTTATCCTTACATATGGTTTTGAATAAGTCCGACAAGATTTCTAAAAATATGGCAAATAAAACAATCAATCAAATCAAAAGCGATATAAAATCACCCAATACGAGCATACAATTATTTTCTTCATTAAAGGGTATAGGAGTTGATGAGGCACGTATTAAACTAGCAGAATGGCTGTTTTGATAGCTTAAAAACGGCCCCGGATTAGTGCTCATTTAGGGATACTTGGTTATCCGGGGCTGAATATTACCGGCATGGGATTTACCGGCCACGACTTCTCGTCTAAGGGAGGAAAGACATGAGAAGTGCGTATAAATGTAAGAGTTATGCAAATTTAAAAAGTTCCCCATAGATTTTGGTTGTCAACAATAAATTGTTTATTCACAATTTTTGTCATGCGATTTATTGTTTTCAATAACATGCGTTGTAACACTGTACAGATACAAACATTACCCATCTAAGTTATTGTTTTTTTGATAATAATAGAACTGGTTAATTTTTAATAGTTTTAACAGATTTGAAATAATTACATTAGTTTTAGCTTTTAAAACATATTGCTTCCACAGAGTTATCCACAGAAAATGTGGATAAATTACACAAATACAATCTCTAAGTTGGGGATTAATATAGGATGACTAGGACATTCCGTATTTACGGCGAAATTTGTCAACTCTTCCCGCAGTATCAAGAATCTTTTGTTTACCGGTATAGAAAGGATGGCACTCAGAGCAAACATCAATATGAAGATCGCCGGAGTATGTGGATTTCGTTTTGAAGGAATTACCACAGCTACATTGCACTGTAATAACCGCGTATTTTGGGTGTATATCTGCCTTCATTAAGTTACCTCTGACCTTTTTATCGCACGAAACGGGCGTGGATTTTATGCCAATATGACTTTTTTCGCAATCAACTTGGAGGTTTAAATAAGATTCGAGCACCAAATACTAAACATCAAATTCGGCTACTACCGGGGTATGGTCAGATGGCCGTTCCAGTTCCCGCGGTTTTTTATCGATATAGCAATGCAGACATTGTTCTGCGAGATTCTTAGATGCAAGTATATGATCAATTCTAACTCCACGATCTCTCCTGAAAGAAGCAGCTCTATAATCCCACCATGAAAAACACCCTTTATCTTGATTATGCATACGGAAGCAATCTACTAACCCATGCGATAGTAGTTTCTTAAATTCATTTCGTTCTGGTTCACTAACAAGTATATTTCCCTCCCATTCCGCTGGATCATGAACATCTCGGTCTTCCGGTGCTATATTAAAATCGCCCAGAGTAATTAATTGATTATCTTCTTTTTGTAGTTTGGTGATAAAAGGATGAAGTTTTGAGAACCATTTCATCTTATATTTATATTTTTCCGAGTTAATTTCTGAACCATTTGGTACATAAATATTTAAAATTATGGTGCCTCTCGTTTTTATAGCTAAAACTCTTTTTTGTTCATCATTAAAACTAGGTAGTTGTGTTGCTATAACCTCAATTGGAGATTTTGAAATTGTTGCAACACCATTGTATGTTTTTTGTCCGATAAATTTTACATGGTATCCTTTTTCTTTGATTGAATCGGAGGGAAAATTTTCATCAATAGATTTTGTTTCTTGGAGCGCCAAGACATCCGGGCCTTCTTTTTCCATCCATTGCAGGACATGAGGGAGCCTTACTTTAAGAGAGTTTACATTCCAGGTTGCAATCTTGAGCACAGTTTTGATATCAGCTTATTTAGTAGTAAATTTTATAGTCAAACTCTAAAGCCACCATGTCTTCTGCGATTAACATAATCAAGAATAAAAGTACCGCTTGCAACACCAATTAGAAAAACAATTAAAAGAAATATAAATGAGGAGTTTTCATCCGCTCCCAAATTATTTTTATTACCTTCAGTACTTAGCCCCGATGATTCAATTTGTTCAATTAACTGTCTATTTGCATTTTTTAGTTGTTCTATATCAGCGAGTAATTTTTCTGGAGGGTCAATACTCCCAACTTTCGATTTAATATTTGTGAGCTCAACTTGTAATTGGCCAACTCTCAGTCGCTCTGATTTTAATTGTTGTTCTAGTTCAGTCTGGGATGGTGATTGTATCTTTTCCTTCTTCAGAGATTTTACTTTTTCTTCAAGCTCTCTATTTATAATTTCTAACTGATTCATTTTTGCTTTGCCAGGTTTTTCATTTTGTACATTCTTGCTATTTATCCAACCTCTTACTCCCTCTGGTTCTTCGACATGAATAAGATCATTTTCTCGTTCAATAACATTTAATTCCGTGCCACTTGGAACAAGTTTAATGATTGAGCTTTGATTTGAGGGTTCTTGATGTAAGCCAATCTTTATTTCATCTATTACATAAACCTGCTCTGCACTGATATCGATTATATAAAAACAAGTAAATAATATTATGGCTGGTATATGAAATAGCATATATCCGTATATTTTATGTAGAATTTTTTTCATTACGCAGCAATACCAGAATGCCTTAAAAGGGCATCAATATTTGGTTTTCGGCCTCTAAAGTCAACGAATAGATCCATAGGTTCGCGGCTTCCCCCCTTTTCAAGAATTGTTTGTAAAAATTCTTTGCCTGTATTTTTATCAAAGATACCTTTTTCTTCAAATTTAGAAAAGGCATCAGCAGATAAAACTTCTGCCCACTTATAGCTATAGTAACCAGCAGCATAACCGCCCGCAAATATATGTGAAAAGCTATGCTGAAAACGGTTAAAAGAAGGAGCATCAGTCACAGAAATTGTTTTACGCACATCATTAATGAGGTTTTGAATATCGATATCTTTTTTCGATGAAAATTCCATATGCAAGCGGAAATCGAATATAGCAAATTCAAGTTGTCTTACCATTTGCATTGCTGACTGAAAAACTCTTGCATTTTTCATTTTTTCAAATAAATTATCGCTAATCAATTCACCAGTTTTAAAGTCCCTTGCAAACAAATCCAAAGCCTTTTTTTCCCAACAGTAATTTTCCATGAACTGACTTGGTAATTCTACCGCATCCCACGGGACACCATTAATTCCAGATACACCACTATAGTCAATTTTTGTCATCATATGATGCAAGCCGTGACCAAACTCATGGAATAAAGTAATGACCTCATCATGTGTTAATAATGTGGGTTCATTGCCAATAGGGGGAGTAAAATTACAGGTTAGGTATGCAACTGGATTTTGAATGGCAGACCCAGTTTTTTTTCTAAGTAAACATTCATCCATCCATGCTCCACCGCGTTTATGATTCCTGGAAAAAAGATCAAGATAAAAACTCCCTATAATTTTGCCTTTGTTATCAAAAATATCATAAAATTTTACATCTTTATGCCAAACTTCAGTTCTGTCTCGTTCCTTTATTTTTACACCATATAGTTTGTTTGTAATTTTGAAGAGTCCTTCAATAACTTGCTTAACAGGAAAATATTTTCTTAGCTCTTCTTGTGAAATAGAAAATTTCTTCTTTCTCAATTTTTCAGAATAGTATGGTATATCCCATGCTTCTAGTCGATCTAAATCGGTTGATTCAAAAACAAACTTTTTTAATTCATCAAACTCTTTAATAGCGAATCCTTTTGAGCATTCTGCTAAATTATTGAGAAAAGACATGACTTCATCTGAGGTTTTAGCCATTTTATTTTCAAGCGAATATTCAGCGTAGTTATTAAAACCCAATAACTTTGCTTTTTCTGCTCTACACGCCAGAATTTTATACATTATCTCACCGTTATCCCATTTAGTATCAGAACCTAATTCCGATGAGCGTGTTACGTACGCGCGATATATTTCTTCTCTTAGTCTAGCATTATCAGCATATTTCATAACGGGCATATATGAAGGAAAATCTAACGTAAATACCCAACCGTCCTTGCCCTCATTTTTAGCAGTTTGAGCTGCCAGTGCTTTTACTGTTTCCGGTATACCAGAAAGTTCATCTTCATTTATAATTTGTTTCTTCCATGCATGAGTTGCGTCTAGTAGATTTTCTTCAAATTTTGTTTGATATTCTGAAATTTCTTTTTGAATTTTTTTGTATTTCTTCTGTGATTCTTCATCTAAATCAATACCTGATAATCTAAAATCTCTGAGCGCATTATGTATAATTTTTTGCTGGGATTCCGTTAATTTTACAAAAGACGGGTCTTTTGAAAATCTTTCATAAGCCATAAAAAGCGATCTATTCTGACCTATTTCTGTTGAATAGTTTGAAATTTTTGTTATGCAGTTACTGTATGCTTTTCGAATATCATCATTGTCTGCAACCGAGTGTAGATGACTGGCTGGTGACCAAGTTCGATGTAAGTCTTCCTCTAAATCTTCTATTTCCTGAAAAAAATTTTCCCATGAATGTTTTTTTGTAGAATTTAACAATCTTTCAATGCGATTTTTGTTTTTTTTAATCAACGCATCAATAGCAGGCTCGATATGCTCAGCCTTAATTGTATCGAATAAAGGGAGGGCATATTTTTCAAGTAAAGGATTCTCTTTGCTCATGTGTACGCTTTCTTATTTAATTGGAGGTGAGATGTTATGACAAATTGAGCCATTTGCACAAATTATTCATAATCATTCACAAGCATATTAAATTAATTTATTAAAAAAAATTTAGAATTTACTATTTAACTTACTGTATTTTATATAAATTATCGCTTATTGATAATAATTCTTATTCAGAATATCATAGATTCTATTATTATTTTTGGTTTTAAAAAATAACATGGATTAGTTAATTTTGTTTTTGTGCATTTTCTACAAATATTGAAGAGTTCCTCTTTAAGAATTATTGCATAAAAGTGGATTTCATGACGGCACCAGTAGTCATGATAGATATCGATTTTTAAATCACCATATTAGTCAAAATTAATAATTTAATTTATAAAATTTATTAATTATTGATATAAAAAAATGAACAAAGTAAACATAATCATAATTCTTTTAATTTGTAGCCAATTTCTTAACACAGGAGAAGTTAATGCAGGAGAAGTTAATGTTTATTCTGCTAGAAAAGAAGCTTTAATTAAGCCTATATTAGATAAGTTCACAGAAGACACGGGCATAGAAGTCAACCTCATAACTGGCAAAGCAGATACGTTTATAAAAAGAATCGAAGTTGAAGGAAAAAATAGCCCCGCAGATCTTTTATTAACGGTTGATGCTGCTAGGTTAGTTAGAGCTAAAGATAAAGGACTATTTCAGGCCACCAATTCTAAAATTTTAAATAAAGCTATACCAGTTCATTTACGCGACATTGATAACCAATGGTACGGGTTATCCCTTAGATCTAGAGTCATTGTTTATAATCCTAATAAAGTTAGAGCTAATGAATTAATTAATTATATCGATCTTGCAAGTAAAAAGTGGAAGAGTCGCATATGTGTGCGCTCATCATCTAATATTTATAATCAGTCACTTGTCGCATCAATAATTTCACATCATGGTATAGAACAAGCAGAAATATGGGCGTCAGGATTAGTTGGTAATTTTGCGAGAGCACCAAAAGGCGGTGACCGGGATCAAATAAAAGCAGTTGCAGTTGGAGTATGCGATGTTGCTATAGTTAATAACTATTACCTAGCTGGTATGCTTGATTCTTCTCAGGAAAAGGAAATCACAGCCGCTAAAAAGGTAAAATTATTTTGGCCTGATCAGAGAGGAAATGGAGCACATGTCAACATAAGCGGAGCTGGCGTATTAACGCATGCAAAAAATAAAGATGAGGCAATTCTATTATTAGAATACCTCGTTAGCGATAAAGCACAAAGGTGGTATTCAGATATAAATTATGAATACCCGGTTATAACTAACGTTTATGATCATTCTGTTTTAAAAGAATGGGGTATTTTTAAGATGGATAATTTAGCCCTAAGTTTATTAGGCAAATATAATACTGATGCTGTTAAACTAATGGATCGAATTGGTTGGAAATAATTATAAAGGGTTGAAAATGATACTTAGTAACTTTTCATATTATTTTCAAAAAAAATTAAACTTAAAGTATAGTAGCTTAAAAAAATCAGGTCCCAGTTTAGTATTAGTTTTAATTTCATTATTTTTTTGTATACCAGTATTCATAATCTCCGGTTCTTTGTTTCTGCCATTCGAGGGTGTTTGGGTACATTTAGTTGATACCGTTTTGACAGATTATATGTTGAATTCCTTTCTTCTATTGATCGGTGTTGGTTTTTTTAGTTTATTATTGAGCGTGATTCCTGCTTGGTTAGTGACGATGTATAAATTTCCAGCTAGCAATTGGCTGCAATGGGCAATTCTGTTACCTATGGCAATGCCTGCATACATTATTGCTTACAGTTATACGGGTGCATTAGATGCTGCTGGGCCAGTTCAGGCAACAATAAGAGATTTAACAGGACTGGGATATAGCGAATATTGGTTCCCCGAAATTCGCTCTCTTGGGGGCGCAATAACGATGTTATCACTTGTTCTATATCCTTATATTTATTTATTAGCACGCGCTACATTTGCAGAACAATCAGTGTGTGTGCTGGAAGTGTCACGCACTCTTGGTTGCAATACGATGAGTGCATTTAGGCGAGTAGCATTACCTCTTGCAAGGCCGGCAATCATAGTTGGACTTTCCTTGGTCTTGATGGAAACTTTAGCGGATTATGGAACTGTCCAGTACTTTGGTGTATCGGCTTTTACAACTGGGATATTCAAAACATGGTTCGGGATGGATAGTAGTTTAGCCGCAGCACAATTATCCGCGTTACTGTTATTATTTGTTTTTGTATTTTTATTTCTTGAAAGACGCTCCCGTAAACTATTAGCTTTTCATCACACAAGCAATCGATATAGCCCATTATTAAAGCAAGAACTAAGAGGTATAAGAGCTTTTTTTGCTTTTTTCGTATGCTTTACCCCATTGTTGTTTGGCTTTATTATTCCGATTGGTTTTTTAGTTGGTCATGCGATTGAGATATATTCTGGAACTATTGATTATAGTTTTATTAGATTGCTATCGAATAGCATTTTGCTTGCTCTGATAACTTCTTTTCTGGCTTTATTTGTTGCTTTATTTTTAGGTTATATCAATAGAAATAATTTTTCGTTTATAAATAAATTCCTTATTCGTTTTATCAGTTTAGGATATGCTGTTCCTGGTACAGTAATCGCTATAGGAGTTTTAATTCCTTTTGCATGGTTTGACAATAGATTAGATAATTTTTTATTAGCAAATTTTAATGTAAGTTCTGGGTTATTAATTAGCGGCACATTGTTTATTTTAATTTTTGCATATCTTGTACGTTTTATAACAATTCCAATTAACACAGTTGAGGCGGCATTAGAAAAAATAAAACCGGGAATAGATGAAGTTGCAAAAACAAATGGTATGTCACATTTTAATATCATGAGAAAAATACATATGCCGATCATGAAGGGAAGCTTGCTAACATGTTCATTGTTAGTCTTTGTGGATGTATTAAAAGAACTTCCCGCCACACTAATTCTTCGACCATTTAATTTTAATACTTTAGCTGTACGTACTTTTGAATTAGCTAATGAGGAGCGATTGGCAGATGCTGCAGTACCCGCCCTAGCGATTGTTGTCGCAGGGATTATCCCAGTTATTATGATCAGTAACTCAATCTCACGGTCACGTCCAGGTTATGAATAATTCAATAGAAATTAAAGAGCTATCATTATCAATAGAAGGCCGCTCAATACTTGAAAATATCTCTTTTGGTTTGGGTGAAATAGAGATTGCATGTTTACTCGGGCCGAGCGGGTGTGGGAAAACATCATTACTACGTTGTATTGCTGGTTTTGAGAAACTGAACCACGGGGAAGTCTCAATCAAAGGCGTTATTATGAATAATCCAAATCATTACATACCAGTTGAACAAAGAAATATAGGAATGGTTTTTCAAGACTACGTTTTGTTTCCACACATGGATGTTAGAAAAAATATAACGTTTGGTATAGCTGATCTAAAGCCTTTTAGAATTAAAGAACGTTTAGATGAATTAATAGAATTATTTGGTTTAGAAGCACATGCAGACAAGTATCCTCATCAATTATCTGGAGGGCAACAACAACGGGTTGCATTGGCAAGAGCAATGGCACCTAGACCAAGGGTTTTATTGTTGGATGAGCCATTTGCAAGCTTAGATATAGAGTTACGTGAATCATTAGCTCGCGAGCTACGCTCTATTTTAAAACAGGATAGTGTTGCGACAATTATGGTTACGCATAACCAATTGGAGGCATTTGCCATGGCCGATATAATAGGTGTTATGGCAAATGGAAAACTAATGCAGTGGGATACCCCATTCGATTTGTATCACGAACCAAAAACATTAGATGTTGCTAATTTTATTGGAGAGGGTACTTTTGTCAAAGGCGAAATTATTAACCAAACTGATGTAAAAACTGATATTGGTAACATAAAAGGTCATATTCCTCACAATTATGATTCAGGAGAAAAAGTTCAAGTTCTAATTCGTCCAGATGATATTTTACATGATGATGACAGTAAACTTACTGCGCTTGTAAAAGAAAAAGAATTTAGAGGTCCCCAATTCTTATATACCTTAGAGATGAAAAATGGTTTATTTTTACAAAGTCTTGTACCAAGTCACCATGATCATGCTATAAATGAGCCAATAGGAATTAAAATGGCAATCGATCATCTGGTTGTATTTCCGGATATTGGCGAATGAAGATTAAGAATTTTTTTATTTTATATTTTTATTTCATGGGATAATGAAGAAATAATAAAGTGGACGACATTCCAAGCAATTTAAAATACACAAAAAATCATGTGTGGATAGAAGATATCGGTGGAAATATTTTTCGAATCGGTATTACTGATTTCGCACAAGATGAGCTTGGTGATATTGTATTTTTCGAGCCACCAGAAAAAGATCGAGAATATTCGCAGTCAGATGATTGTGCTGTTGTTGAGTCAGTGAAATCAACTTCTGATATTTATTGTCCGTTAACCGGGATTATTGTCGAGATAAATTCTCAACTTGAAGATAGGCCCGAATTAATTAATTCTGAACCATATAGTGATGGTTGGTTATTTACTTTAAAAGCAAATGATAATCTGGAATTAGATGAATTGATTGATGCAGATAGTTATTATAATTTTATTAAAGAGGATTAATGATGACAACTATAACTTTACAAGGCAATGAAATTAATACCAATGCTGACATTCCAGTTGCCGGAAGCAATGCTCCAGATTTTGTTCTGGTTAATTCAGAAATGAAGGATATTTCTCTTTCACATTATAAGGGAAAAAAGAAATTGCTAAGCATAGTCCCAAGTTTAGATACCCCCGTGTGCGCCTTATCAACAATAGAATTTAATAAATCAGCTATAGAGAAAACCGATGTAACATTTATGATAATTTCTGCTGACCTTCCTTTTGCAATGTCACGTTTTTGTAAGTCAGAAAGTCTAGAAAATGTAATTACATTATCTATGATGCGTTCTAGAAATTTTGCTAAGGATTACGGTGTCCTCATTACAGATGGGCCTCTGGCAGGAATTACAGCTCGTGCAGTTTTAGTGCTTGACGAAAATAACGATGTTCTATACTCAGAACTTGTTTCTGAAATTGCCAATGAACCTGATTATGCAGCAGCTTTAAAATTTTTATAAAATTTTAACTACAGACTGGACAATCGGGATCTTTAATTAATTTAGTTTCGCGAATTTCCATATTTAATGCATCGATCAAAAGAAGTTTTCCTTGAATAGTTTGACCAATATTCAATATTACTTTGATTGTTTCGCAAGATTGAATACTGCCAATAATGCCTAGTAGCGGGGAGAAGATACCGTTAGCACTACAAGTTTCATCTATTGAAATTTCATCATCGTATAGACATCTATAACATGGAGAATTATTATTTGATGGATTAAATACAGTAACTTGACCTTCAAAACGAATTGCAGCTCCTGAAATTAGCGGTGTATTTGTTTTTACTGACGCATTATTAAGAGAAAATCTCGTAGCAAAGTTGTCACTTGCATCTATTATAATATCAGCTTTCCTGGCCTCATTTATCAATTCATCTCCATCTAATTTTTCATTAATACAACTAATATGTATTTCAGGATTTATTGCAACTAAATGTTCTTTAGCAGCATCAATTTTAAGACAGTTAATATCTTTTGTACCATATAATATTTGTCTCTGTAGATTACTAAGTTCAACTTTATCAAAATCGACTAGAATTAGTTCGCCAATACCAGCAGCCGCAAGATATATTGAGATTGGCGATCCCAGCCCTCCTAGCCCAACAAGTAAGACTCTAGAATTTCGTAAACATTCTTGCCCAGCAATATCTATTTGAGGCAACATAATTTGTTTGCTATATCTTAAAAGCTGGTCATTATTCATTTCTTTTATCGTAATTTTCCATAAGTAAGTCTATCTAATTGATTGTAATCCTTTAACGTGCTAGCTGTGAATCCATTTGTATTAAATAATTCTCTAACACTTAAACCTTGATTATAGCCATGCTCTACTATTAGCCAACCACCATTTTTTATATAATGCTGTGAATGTGAGATTATTTTACGTAAATCATTATATCCATCCACTCCAGAAGATAATGCGATTGTGGGTTCAAACTTAATATCAGTATTTATTAAACATGGGTCATCAGCTTTAATATATGGTGGATTAGTTACAATCAAGTCATATTTTTTTTTATTTATATTTTTGAACCAGTCCGATTTAATGAAGACTATATTCTCAATTTTATGATCAATAGCATTCCTGGCTGCGACATTAATAACATTCTCATGAATGTCAGTTGCATCGATATGTGTCGTAATATTTTCAGAGGCAATGGCGATTGCAATTGCTCCGGAACCCGTTCCTAATTCAAGAATTTTTTTAAGCGAATAAAGCTTTATTAGCTTATTTGATATCTCAACTAATAGCTCTGTTTCAGGCCTTGGTACCAGCGTATTCTGATCCACAAATAGCTTTTTAGACCAGAATTCTTTCTCATTTGTAATATAGGCTATTGGATAACCTGTAGCTCTTTTTTTTACAAGAGTTTTAAATTTTACTTTCTCAAAGATAGATAACTTTTCTTGTGGATATGCATATAACTTTGTACGTTTACAGTTAAGTACAAAGCAAAGTAATATCTCTGAATCAATTTTCTTGTTGTCTGATAATTCTAGCTTTTTAATAGAATAATCAATTGCATCTTTAATTTGCATATCATTTTTTATTCACTCAATGATGCAAGAAGATCCGCTTGGTATTCATTCACCAACGGATCAATAATTACATCAATACATCCTTCCATGAAATCATCTAATTTATATAATGTTAAGTTTATTCTATGATCAGTTACACGACCTTGCGGAAAATTATATGTTCGTATACGTTCCGATCTATCTCCACTTCCAACAAGACTACGTCTATTTTCTGCTTCTTCTGTTTGTTGCAATTCTTGTTCTGCATTTAATAATCTTGCCTGTAACAATGACATTGCTCTCGCTTTATTTTTGTGTTGAGATCTTTCATCTTGACATTCGACAACAGTATTTGTTGGTATATGGGTTATTCTAATTGCAGAATCTGTTTTATTTACATGTTGTCCGCCGGCTCCAGATGCGCGAAAAGTATCAATTCTGAGATCAGCTGTATTTATATCTACTTCATTTACTAGTTCAACCTCAGGAAGAACTGCAACAGTACATGCCGAGGTGTGAATACGACCTTGTGATTCTGTCTCTGGAACACGCTGGACACGATGCGCACCAGATTCAAATTTTAATCTTGAATAAGCTCCATCACCAATAATACGCATTATGACCTCTTTATAACCCTCTAAATCACTTTCTGATACACTGATATATTCAATCTTCCATTTTTTAATCTCCGCATAACGCGAGTACATTCTCATCAGGTCACCAGCAAAAAGTGCTGCTTCCTCACCTCCTGTACCAGCACGTATTTCAAGGAATAAATTACTTTTATCATTAGGATCTTTAGGTAGTAATAGAAATTGTAGCTCATTTTCAAGATGCTTGGCTTCAAGTTCAAGTTTTTTTAATTCTTCAGCTGCTAGTTTTTGAATTTCTTTATCACTTTCCTTTAGTATTTCATTGGAGTTTTTAACTTGTTTTGTAATTTCGGTGTATTTATTGAAGCAAATCACGATTGGCTTTATTTCTGAGTATTCTTGAGATAATTCTCGAAATTTATTTTGGTTATTAATAATTTCTGGATCGGCAAGAAGACCCTCTAACTCATCTTGACGCTCAAGTAATTTTTCAAGTTTTAGATGTAGGGATTCTTTCATTTTTTTAAAAGGAAACCGTCTGAGTTTAACTTATACTATCTTTTGTAATTATATATTAATTATTTTTTTTATTATCTTTTAAACTGAAGAGTTCTTCGGCTGCTCTTAGTAAGTCATCTCTGTCTTTAGCAGTTGCATTTTTTAACTTAAAGCTCGGCTCATGAATCAATTTGTTAGTTAATGTATGAATTGCCTCTATGAGAATTGCCTCAGGGATTTCACCTTTTCTAATTCTCGATAGTGCCTTATGTAAAACTTCATCTTGTATTCTCTCAGCTTGCCCACGCAGAGCTCTTATAGTAGAAACTGCTTCAAGCGAGTCAACCCAGGTCATAAATTCATGTGCTTGAAAATCAATTATTTGCTCAGCTTGCTTAGCTGCATATTGACGATTTTTCAGATTTACTTGAACAATGTCTTTTAAATCGTCAACAGTATAAAGATAGACATCATCTAGGTCGCCAACACCATCCTCGATATCACGAGGCACTGCAATATCAACCATAAATATTGGTTTATGCTTTCGACTTTCTATTGCATTTTCAATAGCTCCCTTACCTATAATCGGCAATGAACTAGCTGTACAAGAAATAATAATATCTGTTTCGGCAAGATGTTTTACTATGTCTCCAATATGTATAGTTAAAAGAGAATATTCTTTTGCTAATTGCTGGGATCTCTCAATAGTTCTATTCGCAATTATCATTCTTTTTAAACCATTTTCATGAAAATGCTTGATGACTAATTCAATAGTTTCACCAGCACCTATTAGTAATACAGTTTTATTTTCTAAGTTACCAAAAATTTGTTGAGCTAATCTTACAGCTGCATAAGCAACCGAAACAGGATGATCACCAATAGCCGTGTTACTTCTTATTTCTTTCGCAACATGAAATGAATGTTGAAATAGACGGTTTAGTTGATGACCAATACAACCAGCACTAATTGCTTCCTGATAGGCATTTTTTAATTGACCCAGAACTTGAGTTTCACCGAGAATCATCGAGTCAAGACCGCTCGCAACCCGCAGCACATGCTTAACCGCATTCTCATCTGGATGTTTATATAAAAAAGGCTTTAGCAAACCTTTTTCCATTCCATGAAAATTATGAAGCCAATCAATCGGGTTGCGGTTTTCGCTTTCGTCTATATTGCAGTAAATTTCAGTACGGTTACAGGTAGACAGAATTGCTGCTTCATAAACGCCATTTTGATTTTTCAGTTCATTCAGTGCATCAGGTATAATTTCTGTTCCAAAACATACCTTTTCCCTAATATCAACTGGTGCTGTTGAGTGATTAATTCCGTAAGCAATAAGAGTCATATTTTTTTAGTGATGTAATCCATATGGAAAATTTTGCGTCATGAGTTGAGTTTATACAAGAAAAATTAGGCAATGTATTGATATAAAGCAATTTTAGCAAAAATAAGCGATTTATCTAGATAATGAACAAATTTGGAATTATGTAATCCTAGTACTATAGTCTACATACTTATTTACCATAGATGCATTGCATTTAGCCACACTTGGTATTATTTTTGACTACAATCAGAGAAAATGAGTAACCACTGCCTATTAAAAGAAAGAAAATAGCTATGATAAGAACATGTCAATTTTCCCGCATGCTAGCGACTATAACTATAGTTTTGGCGCTTGGTGGTTGTAACACAACTAAACTAAGTACTTCAGATGGTTTGAATCATGTGTCTCAAGAACACCCAATATCACAAACGAAGAATAGCAATAAGAATGAAGAAGAATCTGTCCAAAAAGGGGCAAAATCTGAATTAACCAGCGATATTCTTTATAAAGTTCTAGTTGCCGAGATAGCGGGTCATCGTGGCAAAATTGACACCATGCTTGATTATTATATGAATTTAGCGAGAGAAACTCGTGATCTATCTGTAATTGAGCGAGCCACAAGAATTTCTGTTTATAAACGTAATAATTTGGCAAGTATAGAAGCAGCTGGTTTATGGATCGATATCGAGCCTGACAACCCAGATCCACACCAAGTAATGACAGTCATGCGTATAAGACAGGATGATTTTGATGCAGCACTTCATCATCTCAACTTAGTTTTAGAATCAACCGAAGGTGATGTTGATCAAAAATTATGGATGGTAGCTAACTTTCTAGGCGATGAAGAAGACAAGTCAATGGTTATAAGATTAATGGATACGATAATGAGCGAATATATGGACGATATGGACGCTCTTTATGCTTATGCACATGTTTCATCGCTTATTGGAGATGATGAACGAGCTAAAGTTTTATTAGAAAAGATACTAAATTTAAAACCAGATAACGAGACTGCGGCGATCGCGTATATAGGGTTACTAAAAAAACATGGAAAAATAAAAGAAGCTCTAGCTTGGCTTGAATCAGTTTTGGCAAATAAAGAAGATAATTTTAATTTGCGTATGGCATATGCAAGATTATTGACAGATGAAAAAGATTTTAATAAAGCAAGAGAGCAATTTGAAATCCTCTACATACAGACACCAGATAATTCAGATTTACTTTATGCCCTCGGTTTATTGTCCTTGCAAGAGGATAACCCTGATGATTCTAAAAAATATTTTACCAGGCTAATCGAACTAAAAAAGCATATTTTTGATGCTAATTATTATTTAGGACGTATAGCAGAAGAAAAAAATGATTTAAAAAAAGCAAATGAGTTTTATAAGGCTGTCCATGGAGGTAAAAATTATTTTGATGCTTTTATCCGTGTAAGTTTTATTCATGCAAAACTTGGCGAAGTCGAAAAGGCACTTATACATATTCGTTCTATAGAGAAACCAAAAGATGATAATCGCATTATATTAATACAGGCAGAAAGCGAAATACTTATGGAACAAAAACGTTACCAAGAGGCTTTTGAAGTTTTTAATAAAGCTATAGATAAAAAAAGTCACCCCGATCTTTTATATTCTAGAGCGATGATTGCTGAAAAAATTGATCGATTCGACATATTAGAAGCAGATTTGATGCAAATTATTGAAGATGATCCAAACAATGCTACAGCACTAAATGCGCTTGGCTATACACTTGCTGATAGAAGCGAACGTTTAGAGGAGGCATATAATTATATTCAACGTGCATATAAACTAAGTCCTAATGACTTCTATATATTAGATAGCATGGGCTGGGTTCTATATAGACTAGGGCGCTTCGATGAGGCCATTAGCTTTTTACAGCAGGCACTTGATTTAAGAAATGATCCAGAAGTAGCAGCTCATCTTGGTGAGGTTCATTGGGTGATGGGAGATAAAAAAGCCGCTGAGGCCGTATGGAGTACAGCTTTAAAAAATACACCAGAAGACGATAGATTATTAAAAATTATTGAACGTTTACGCCTTGAATAAGTTTATATCGTTTCTTCCGGTCATACTCATGTTAAGTGGTTGTAGTTCATTAAAGCATCTTGATGAAGATGAGCAATTAAAACGTTGGGATAAGCATCAAGCTTCAGTAAAAGAAATTCTAGCATGGAAGATAACAGGAAGGCTTTCTGTCAAAAATTTTAATGACAGCGCGATGATGAACATTCATTGGGCGCACAGTAATGATGCTTATGAAATAAGGTTAATTGCAGCTTTGGGACAAGGAACTTTTTTAATAAAAGGTTCAAATAAAGGCGTAAGTATACAAACACCAAAAAATGAAATATTCACTGCTAATACACTAGACCAATTAATTTATGAGCAGCTTCGTTGGGATATTGACTTAAATGCCCTTAAGTTCTGGATTAGAGGGGTGCCTGAGCCCAATATAAAATATAGTCAATTCTTGCTTGATGAAAATGGAAGACTCAGTGATATGAAACAATCTGATTTCACTGTAAGTGTTTTACGTTATCAAGATAGCAATGGTCTTTTTTTACCAGAAAAATTGTTTATTAAAGGAAAAAATATACAATTAAGGTTAATAATAAATAACTGGGACATATAGTATCGTGAAAAGTCTCAAATGGCCGTCGCCTGCAAAGCTTAACTTATTTCTTCATATAACGGGGCAAAGGCCAGACGGATACCATGAACTACAGACAGTATTTCAGTTTATCAATCTCTATGATTTTATTGATTTTGAAATATTAGAATCTGGAATAATCAAAAGAAGCACGAATAATTCAGGAATCGTTGAGGCTGATGATTTAGTTATAAAAGCAGCATATAAATTTAAAGAAGAGAGCCAAACAAAACTTGGCGTCGATATTAGTCTGCTAAAAAACATCCCGATTGGAGGTGGATTGGGTGGCGGGAGCTCAAATGCCGCCACTACTTTAGTCGCGTTAAATCAATTATGGCAAACAGATTTATCAACTGAAGAATTAGCGAATATTGGTCTATCAATAGGAGCAGATGTCCCCTTTTTTATTTATGGTCATGCTGCTTGGGCTGAGGGAGTGGGAGATAAGCTTACTAAGATTGAGCTTGATGAGCATTTTTATCTGGTGGTATATCCTGGCTGTAATATCTCAACAAGGACCGTATTTGAATCGGCTGATTTGACAAGAAATACGCTGCCAATCACAATACGCGACTTCTTTAATGGCAATAGCGGGAATGATTGCGAAGAATTTATTAGAAATCATTACAACGAAGTTGCCGAGGCACTAGATTGGCTGAATGAGTATTCTCCATCAAAACTAACAGGAACAGGCGGGTGTTTGTTTGCTCAGTTCAGAGATGAGAAAATAGCAAATAATGTAAAAGACAAGCTACCTATGAAGTGGAAAGGTTATGTTGTTAAGGGTATAAATACATCACCTTTACTTGAAAAACTTATATATGAGAAAAACCATTAAATTTTATTCTTTAGATTGACTAAACATACTGATAATTATATGGGGTGTAGCCAAGCTGGTTAAGGCACAGGGTTTTGATCCCTGCATTCCCAGGTTCGAGTCCTGGCACCCCAGCCATTTTTTTTAATTGTCCGGAGAAAAGCAAGACCATGAGTATTTCAAATATCATGATATTTAGCGGTAATGCAAACCCAAATCTGGCACTCAAGACAGTCGAATTTTTAAATATGCCACTTGGTAAAATAACGGCTGGTAAATTTAGCGATGGCGAGGTAATGGTCGAAGTAAATGAAAATGTTCGCGGGAGAGACATTTACATCATGCAGCCAATTTGTGCGCCAACTAACGATAATTTAATGGAATTACTAGTCATTTCAGACGCTTTGCGCAGAGCTTCTGCAGAAAGGATAACAGCCGTTATTCCTTATCTGGGCTACGCTAGGCAGGATCGCCGTACACGCTCATCACGTGTTCCCATAACAGCTAAGATGGTGGCTAATATGATTGCATCAGCAGGTATAGATAGGGTTTTGACCGTTGATTTACACGCCGATCAAATTCAAGGTTTTTTTGATATCCCATTAGATAATGTTTATGGTTCACCCGTTTTATTAGGAGATATATGGAAGCATAAGTACCCAGATTTGATGGTTATATCTCCCGATGTAGGCGGTGTAGTTAGGGCTCGTGCTCTTGCAAAAAGATTGGACGATACAGATTTAGCAATTATTGATAAACGTCGTCCAAACCCAAACGAATCAGAAGTCATGAATATTATTGGTGATGTTGATGGCAGAACTTGTGTAATAATTGACGATTTAGTTGATACAGCTGGTACATTAGGGAATGCTGCGGGAGCTCTAAAGGATTTTGGGGCTAAAAAAGTAGTTGCATATTGTACACATGCTGTACTATCTGGAAATGCAGTAAAAAATATTGAAAATTCAAAACTTGATGAATTGGTAGTAACAGATACAATTCCGCTTCGCTCTGAGGCAAAGACTTCAGATCGCATCAGGCAGCTCAGTGTAGCTGGGATGCTGGCGGAAAGTATAAGACGTATAGCCGAAGGAGAATCACTAAGCTCAATGTTTCTTGATTAGTCTTTCGATAACAAGTTTTTCATTGATTGGTCGCGGTCAAAGAGAAATAAATAATTATTTTTTAGGAGTAGTTAAAAATGAACGAATTTGAATTAATCGCTGAACCACGAGAAGACATTGGTAAGGGTGCGAGCCGCCGCCTTCGTCGTGACGGCAAATTCCCCGGGATTGTTTATGGAACTAATAAAAATGCTAGTATTATTTTATTTAATTATTATGAAGTGATGCA
>NZJM01000048.1 GCA_002692205.1 Legionellales bacterium
CTTTCTGGTACTACTTCTGAAAATCCTTGTGTCGACAGTTCGATTCTGTCCCTGGCCACCATTTAAATCAGTAAAATACTAATAATTATTTATATCTTCCTCATTTTTACCAATTAAAATTTTTCTTAATATTATTGCTATGAAAATTGTGGACCCAGAGTACCAATATAAGATATTTACCCAATTATCTAGAAGCAAAATGTTATGTAAAGTAGCATACTCAAACTTTAGATTTACCATAAAGTTACTATTATTAATAGTAAGTAATAGAGCTATAAAAAAACAAGCCAAACCAGTAGGTAAAATTATAGTGCCCTCACCAGACAGAACAAATTCTATTATAATTATTAATATTCCAGCAATAACCCAAAGATAAGCATTAAATATCCAGTAGTTCAGAAACAAAGATAAATCTAACATTATTTTTTTGGATTATTCCCTTTAAAGACATCACTTATAAGTTCAAGCGAACCAAGAACCTTAGTAATATCGGAAGGCATAATCATAGTTTTTGAATTTCCTGATTTTGCTAATTCACTTATTGCTTGAACTTGCTGCGATAGAATCTCAAAATTAATTGCCGGTTGCCCATCATCTTTAATCGCTGCAGCTATCATTCTTGTTTGATCTGACTGTGCTTCTGCTTTCTGTCTAATTGCAAAAGCCTCCGCCTCCGCCTTAACCCTAATTGCGTCTGCTTCTTTTTGAGCTTGATAGAATAGTGCATCAGCATTTAATTGGATAGATTTTTTCTGACCTTCTGCTTCAGTTACCGAAGCTCTTCTTTCTCTTTCAGCATCCAATTGAAGTCTTTGAGATTTTTTCGTTGTTTCATCAACTTCTATATCAATAATTTCTGTTCGTGTTATTTCAATACCCCATATGTCTGCTGCTTTCCCTAGTTCATTTTGAATTTCAGTATTCATAGTTGATCTGCTTGCTTGCATATCATCTAAATCAAGCTTTCCTGCTGCCGATCGAACTATTGATTGCGTTGCTGTTTCAATGGCAGCGTCTCTCTTATCTTTAGCAATTCTATATACAGATTTGGAAGCATCAATAATTCTGTAAAAGACTGTTGTATGTAATTTTATTTCGACATTGTCTTTTGTTATCACTGATATTTTGAATGTCTCAAGTGCACGTTCTAGAATACTTAGTTTGTGTTCGACTCTATCTATATATGGAATGATTAAATTTAATCCGGGTCTGAGGGTAGCCTTGTATCTACCAAGCCTCTCAACAACGTAATTCATTGATTGCGGAACAATATACAGTCCTTTTGTTACTGTATAGAAAGCCGCGAACAGTACAATTAAAGCGAGAATTTCTGGTACATAATTATTCATAAAATTACCTCAATATTATTAAAATAATAACATATCCTGTCCTAATAGTGTGACGTAACTAGTCTAAATGTGACATAATTTAAGAAATGTGCAACTCAAGTGTTTGTTTATATTTGTAACGCTTTTCTGGCACTAGTTTTGAAAATCCTTGTGTCGACAGTTCGATTCTGTCCCTGATCACCATCTAGTTGAATTTTATTATCAGTTGCGCCGACGTGATTTTTTACGTTTAGATTTAACTCGTTGTTTTTTCTTGGAAGATAATTTTTTTCTTTTTTCTTTTTTCTTTTTTCTTTTTTTATTTGTTTGAGCTGATTTTTCAGATAAATAACTAATATTTAATTGTTTTCCACAAACCCAAACCTTTTTCAAAATATTAAATACATTACGCGGCATTTCATTGGGTAAATCCAAAGTTGAATAATCACCATGGAGTGTTACATTTTTGATATAGCGACTTTCAAGTCCTGCCTCATTACTAATAGCGCCAACAATATTACCAGCTTTTACATCGTGATTTGTTCCTACCTCAATTCTAAAACGCTCCATATCTCTATCAGGTCTTTCCTGCCTGGGTCTTTCACCTTTTTTAGAATTAGCGCGCTTAACTTTTTCTTTTCTACTTTCAGATGTCATCAAGAATGGCTCACTACCCTTAGATAGTTTTGCAAGTGCCGCAGCTATACTTATTGGGGAATGCCCCGTTTCATTTTGGTATTCCTCTATAATTTTATGAAATTGCTGATTATCATTAAGCTCTAGTGTATTAGTAATACTCCGTTTGAATCGCTGGATACGTTCCTGATTTATGACTTCGACTGTTGGCATACTCATACGCTCAATTTTTTTACTAGTTCCTTTTTCAATTATTCGTAGCAAATGTTTTTCACGTGGCGTGACAAATAAAATTGTTTCTCCTTCACTGCCCATTCTTCCTGTACGTCCTATACGATGGGTATATGCTTCCGGGTCATTTGGAATATCATAATTAATAACATGACTAATACGCTTAACATCAAGGCCACGTGCCGCAACATCTGTCGCAATTAATATATCTAATTTTCCGGATTTTAATTGGCTAATTTTTTGTTCTCGTAATTTTTGTGTTATATCTCCATTCAAAGCAGCACAAGCATAACCACGAGCAGCAAGTTTTTCAGATAACTCGACTGTTATAATTTTTGTACGCACAAAAACAATAATCGCATTAAAAGTCATACTTTCTAAAATGGTACTTAAAGAATCAAGCTTATCTCTTCTGTTAACTAGGATGTAACGTTGTCGAACTGTATCTGCTGTTATACTTTTTGCTTCAATAGTAATTTGCTCTGGATTATTTAAATATTTTTTTGAAATATTTCGAATAGGCGCAGGAATCGTAGCAGAAAATAGTGCAATCTGACGTTGTTCTGGTAACTGACCAAGCACCCATTTAACATCATCAATGAAACCCATGCGCAGCATCTCATCAGCTTCATCTAAAACAAGACATCTTAGATTATCTATTTTTAAGGTTCCTCGTCGCATATGGTCCATGACTCGCCCCGGTGTACCAACAACAATATGTACACCACGTTTTAATTGTCGTAATTGCACCCCATATTCCTGCCCACCATAAATCGGTAAGACATGGAATCCATTAAGGAATTTTGCATATCGTTGAAAGGCTTCTGAAACTTGAATAGCGAGCTCACGTGTGGGGGTTAAGACCAAAATTTGTGGTGCCGATAGTCTGAGATTGATTTTTGATAATAATGGTAATGCAAATGCTGCAGTTTTCCCCGTTCCCGTTTGTGCTTGGCCGATGACATCTCTTCCATCCATCATATATGGAATAATTTTAGCTTGAATTGGAGAAGGAGACTCGTAACCAACCTTTTTTAGACCTTTTATAACAGGTGCAGACAGCAATAAGTCATTAAAGCTATCAAGATTAGAGTTTTTATCATTCATTAGGTCGGCCTGTCGGTGAATCACTAATAACTATCCCGGTTTTGTTACTAGTGTAAAAAGGAAGTGGGGGAGTATACGGACTTATAGATTTGTTACAAGATAGATTACATAGAAATTTTTTTAAGTTCCACAGAAAGTTTGGTAGTTTGCGTTATAGTTTTTTGGGGGATTCATATACTCCACATTTCCTGACTGATAATGATACGGTTTGTTAAGCACCATATTCAATCTATCCATATATGAATAATCATAATTATTTACCGCCTCAAAAATTGCTTTTTCAACGTTATGATTACGTGGTATGAAAGCTGGGTTTATTGCTAGCATTAATTTTTTTATAGCACCTTCTGATTTATTCTCCTGCTCCAAGCTCTCCCTCCACTTTATTAACCATGAAGCGATTTCATTCTTTGATGAAAACTGAGCCTCAAACTGTGAACTTTTATTTTTAATAGCATCAGAGAGATATCGAAATGTTAATGTGAAGTCAGATTTATCCTTTTGCATCAATTGTAGTAATTCCTGGAGTAACACATGATGATTTTCTATATTTTCTGTTAAACCAATTTTTTCACACATTCCAACCAACCAATATTTTTTAAATTTTATCGAAAAGTTTTCTAGAATTTCTTCAGCAATACTTATCGCTTTATTACTATCATCATTAATTAGGGGCAGCAGACACTCACTAAAACGGGCAAGATTCCATTGCGCAATATTTGGCTGATTACCATAAGCATAACGCCCATGCCGATCTATTGAACTAAAAACTGTTTGAGGGTCATAGAAATCCATGAATGCACATGGACCGTAATCTATAGTTTCCCCCGAGATGGATGTGTTGTCTGTATTCATAACACCATGGATAAAACCAATTTGCATCCACTGAGCAATAAGTGATGCTTGTTTATCACAAACTAAACTCAAAAAATTTTCATAACGAGAGTTTGATTCTTTTGCATTAGGGTAATGGCGTTCAATCGCATAATCTGCTAATAATTTTAAGTTTTTTATATCACCCAGAGCTGCGAAATATTCAAATGTTCCTATGCGTAGATGGCTGGATGCAACACGAGTAAGAATTCCCCCGGGCAGTAGCGTTTCTCTAGATACCAGCTCATCTGTTGAGACCATTGCTAATGAGCGGGTTGTCGGGATGTTAAGAGAGTGCATGGCCTCACTTGTAATGTATTCTCTAATAACAGGACCAAGTGGCGCCCGCCCGTCACCGCTTCTTGAGAATGATGTTTGTCCAGAACCCTTTAATTGAATATCAAATCTAGAGCCGTTTTGATTGGTAATTTCCCCTAGTAAAACAGCACGTCCGTCTCCCAATTGTGGAACAAAGTTTCCAAATTGATGACCTGCATAAACCAATGCAATTGGGTCTGATCCCCCCATCAATAGATTGCCTGAAAAAATCTTTCCGAGCTTTGTATTATCCTCACGTAGATCTAATCCGATTTCCTCTGCTAGTACTTTATTGAAACGAATCAATTTGGGATTTTTAACGAGAATAGGTTTTATTCGTTCATAAAAATTTTCCGGTAATCTCGCGTAACTATTATCAAATTCAAACATATTTATTTCGCTATTAGTTCATTCAATAGCATACTTTCTCCAATTTTGAATATAATTGCATCACTTTCATCAAAACCATATTCATTTGCTGATTTTTTGAATCTAACTGGTGGTTCAAAAGGATCTTCTAAGGATAGTAGTACTGTTCCCCAATGTGTACCAACCACTTTTTTACTCCTGAGGTCTTGCCCAATATTAAGTGCTTCTTCTGGAGTCGCGTGATAAATAGATTTTTCGAACATTGGTCTGAAATCATATGCACCAATATTTATAAAGGAAATATCAATTGGCCCAATTTTCTCCCCTAGCTCTTTATAAATATTGCCATAACCTGTATCACAAGCAAAAAATAATTTTATATCTTTGTATTCGATAAGAAAGCTTCCCCACAAAGTTTTATTTGTATCGAGTAGTGTTCGTTTCGACCAGTGAATAGCAGGTAAAAAAGTTATTTTGATATCATTAATTTTTATTTCGTTATACCAGTCCATCTCTTCAACGTTAGAAAATTCATGTTTAGTAAAATAATTACTCAATCCCAATGGTGTTAGGACTTTAGCATCCTTGTATGGAAAATTTTTCACCGTCATATAGTCCAAATGGTCATAATGATTATGTGTTAATAAATATAGGTCAATCTCTGGCAAGTCACCAAGACCGATAGCTGGATTTACATATCTTTTTGGTCCAAACATCATCGGCCCTGCATTTTTGGAAAAATAGGGGTCAGTTATAATTGTTGTATCCCCCAATTTAATTAAGAAGGTTGCATGACCGATCCATGTTATATAATCATCCTGAGCATATCCTTCTAATTCATTTAATACATATTCTTTAGATATAACATGATTTTTAGGTATATTTATTTCTATCTTCTTTTTCTCTCTGTTGAATGTACGATATGAAAATTTTTTATCTGGATCACGCTGGGGACTTCCTTCAGGATTACGAAATTTATTATTTTTCATATGATGATAGGGCGCTATTTCTATTTCTTCTGCAAAAACTGAAATAGAAAAAAACAATATAAATAATATAATAGTTTTTCTTTTTATAATTTTTAGTTTTACTTCTGTAGTTGGCATTAATTCAAAGATTAATAATTAGTCATAATTTTTTACATCTAGTACCGAACAGACACCGTTAATCAATTCAACCTTAATAATAGGTTCTGTTAGTTTTGAAGGTGCTAGTTCTACATCTATAGCGGTTGTGCCAAATCCTTTATCCATATATATAGTACCTAAACTACTTTCTTCTGTTTCATAAGATGAGTAATCGTTATCTATGTCGTATTTAAATTCGGCACCGCAGTTGATATTAATATCAGCTATCCCAAGACATTTAGATTCTATATTCACTTCAAACCTTGCGCTGCAGGAATCGTAACCGTTTTTTTCAAAGCTATCTCTGCATCTCATATTAACGTCTTCAATACTCAATTTTATATTTGATAGCATAGGTTTACAGATATCTTTTTGATCATCTATAGGTTTAAATTCCGTAGTTGTTCCTGTATTAATCATTTTCAAATAGATTGAGGATACATATCCGACTATATTCCCGTCTAGCGATGTCTTGACCCATTCACTTGACATTGGTTCAACTACAATTATTTGTCCTCTATATAAAGAACCAATAATACGTCCTTCGTTATTAGGAATAGACCTTACATTTAAAGAGCTTGCGATAACTTCAGCGGTATACATTGTATTAGCTTTTAAAGATGAATTAATTATGATAGCCAATAGGGTAATGATTAAAATTTTTATTTTCATTTTATTAGAAGTACATTAACTAATATATTGCTGCCAATTAAAACTTAGATCCGCAATAACTAAGAAAGAAGGATTAATTAACGAATCTTTTGTATTGTATTTAATTGGATTAAAATTTTCATCAAGTACGCAGCCCCCAGACTCTTCAACAATACATTGAGAGGCTGCGGTATCCCATTCTGAAGTTGGTCCAAATCTAGGATATATGTCAGCTTTTCCCTCAGCAATAAGACAAAATTTTTGTGAGCTACCGACTGAAAGAATTTCCGCATTTTTAATCTTTGAAATAAAAGTGTTTTGTCTAGCGTTTCCATGAGAACGGCTCCCAGCTATAGTAATATGGTCACCATCTGTTTTTCTGACAGCTATTTTCTTTTGGCCATTTTCTTTATCAAATTTATGGGCGCCATAGCTGGTTGCTGCTACATAGCTAGTTTCAGATACTGGAATGTAGACCACACCTAATATTGACTTATTTCCGTCTATCAATGCTATATTCACAGTGAATTCACCATTTCTTTTAATAAATTCACGTGTTCCATCCAAGGGGTCAACCAGCCAATACTGCGACCATTGACTCCTTTCACCATAATCTATCTGCGAGGATTCTTCTGATAGAATTGGTATGTTCGGTGTTAAATTTGAAAGGCCTTGGCAAATTATTTTATTTGCTTCGGTATCTGCCAGAGTTAGTGGCGAGTTATCTTCTTTACTAGTAACCGAGAAGTCAGTTTCATAGATCTCCAAAATTTTAAGTCCAGCCACACGAGCAATTTTTTCAACTTCAAAGAGTATTTCAGGTAGATTGTTATGTTCAATTGTATTCATTTATTTTACTTTGGTATCCTAGTAGCCCCTATTTTATATGTCTTTAGAAAACATGGAACCAAAAATTGATTGGAATGAGATAAATACCGTACTACTTGATATGGATGGTACATTACTTGATTTGAATTTTGATTATTATTTTTGGCACGAATATCTGCCTGAAAATTGGGCTAAGAAGAATAATATGGATGTTCAAAAAGCAAAAGTAAAGCTTTTAAACATGTACAAGCAGGAGATGGGGAAACTTTCTTGGTATTGTTTAGATTTTTGGAGCAAGAAACTAAATTTCGACGTACTGCAACTTAAAAAAGAATTAATACACCTTATTAAATATAGACCGCATGCAAAATCATTTTTAGAACAACTTAAAAATTCAAACCTTTCAGTCACTATGGTTACTAATGCGCATGAAAAGCTTATTAAAATGAAGGTAGACGTAACAAGAATAGATGTTTTTTTTAATCAAATAATTAGCTCTCATTCTATTGGTCACGCGAAAGAAGAAATTTCTTTTTGGGAAGAGTTAAAAAATAAAATCACATTTGATATAAATAAAACATTATTTATTGATGATAATCTTAGTGTATTGAGATCTGCAAAGAAATTCGGTATCAAACATTTATTATCTATTGCGAAACCTAATAGCCAAAAACCAAATCAAGATACTGAAGAATTTGAAGCAATACACTCCTTTAATGATATTATTTTTTAGTTTTATGATAATCCACAGCAAAAGTCATAAACTTTATTAGAGAGTTTTATCCCGCGGTGTTCATATCTAGTTTCAGTTCGCCAGACAGGTCTCGGGGAAAAATTATCTTTACCTGCTAGATTAATTATTTCAAGGTTACAATTAAGGAGCTCATTGATATGCTCCGCATAATTTAGGCAGTCTGTTGCAATATGCAAACGTCCATGTAGATTCAGTTTGTCTTTCATCAGCATAAATATATCACTGTTTATAAGGCGACGTTTATGATGTTTTTTCTTTGGCCATGGATCGGGAAAAAAAATAAATATCTGGTTAAGAGAACGGTTTGGAATTTGTTTTTCTAGTATGTCAATGACATCATGATTAATAATCTTAATATTATTTAATGATAGTGATTCTATTTTATTTAAAAGTCGACCCAATCCAGGGCGATGAACTTCGATTGCGAGATAATTGTTTTCTGGATGAATTAATGCATGATTAATTGTGGATTCTCCGGCCCCGACACCAATATCGAGAATAATTGGTGCGCGTCTTCCAAAAATACTTTCAAGATTTAGTGCAGTAGGACTGTAGTTGACACCATACTTAACCCAATAATTATCTAATGCACTTGATTGCGATTTAGTAAGTCTGCCCTCACGCTTCACATAGCTCTTAATAGATCTTCTAGCCACTAAAGGATTTTCAGTTGGTTTATTATTTTTTTTTATAATGTGTATTACCCATTAAAGAAAACGCCCATCTATTGGCGACGAAGCACTTGCATAGGCACGTTTTGGCATACGCCCAGCTAAATATGCTTCCCTTCCAGCTTGAATTGCTTTTTTCATAGCACTTGCCATTAGAATAGGGTCCTTAGCTTCTGCAATTGCCGTATTCATTAATACCCCATCACATCCAAGCTCCATAGCAATTGCTGCATCAGAGGCGGTACCCACACCCGCATCTACAATTATAGGTACCGATGCATTTTCAACTATAGTACGGATATTATAAGTATTTTGAACACCAAGACCTGAACCAATCGGGGCTGCAAGAGGCATTACTGATACACATCCTATTTCTTCAAGTTGTTTTGCAATAATTGGGTCATCAGTCGTGTAAACCATAACATTGAAACCATCAGCAACTAATTTTTTTGCTGCTTTCAGTGTTTCTGTAACATCTGGAAAGAGTGTTTTTTCGTCTGCTAATACCTCAAGTTTTACCAGGCTATGCCCATCTAATAATTCTCTCGCTAATTGGCAAGTTCTAATCGCTGAACCAGCATCATAGCAACCCGCTGTGTTTGGTAAAATTGTATATTTATCGGGAGAAATTACATCTAATAGATTATGCTCTTTATTATCTTGACCAATATTAGCTCGCCTGATTGCAACTGTTACAATTTCAGCTTCACTATTTTCTATCGCTGATCGCGTTTCTTCAATATTTTTATATTTGCCAGTTCCAATTAATAATCTAGAGGTATAACTTATTCCCGCTAGACTAAATTTATCCGTAGAATTCGTTGCCATAAAATTTCTCATTGAAAATTAAACTACCCGCCACCAATAGCTTGAACAATTTCTATTTTATCTCCGGACTTTATTTTTGTACTAGCATATTGACTTTTTGGGATAATATTTCTATTTACTTCGATAGCATATTTGCCGATAAGACCAGACTCTTTAATTAAGTTTTCGATTGAAAAATTATTTTCAATTGAGCGTAACGCACCATTTAGTATGATTTCCATTTTTGGTAACTAATCTAAACTAACTTCTAATGATTCCTTTGAAACGAAACATTCTAAAGATGAATTTCTGTCCTTTATTATTTTTTTTGCACCTTCATGAATTTTTAAGATCATTTCATCATCATTGCTTGGGTCATGTGAAAATAAAAATAATTTTTTTACCTTAGCATCAATTGCCATATTAATTACATCTGTATAGCACGAATGCCCCCAGCCTTTTTTCATCTTATAATCTTCAGGTGTATATTGAGCATCATGAATTAAAATATCAGCATCTGCTATTGTGTTTACCTCAGCCTTATATTCTTCACGATTCATTTCTTCAAGGATATCTATTTCCTCATTATTAAAACCTTCAGAATTTTCTCTAATTTCTTTATCTAATGATAAGCACTCATTATCAGGAATATAAACAATGCATTTATTTTTAACATTAATTTTATAACCATAAGTAATTCCTGGATGATATGCACTGTAATAGGAAATCTCCATCGGGCCATACGTTATACTTTTCTTCTTTGTATCTATATAAGATATATTCGCTACCCACTCTTCGGTGCCTACTGGAAAATACGGCGCTTTCATTTGGTCATCTATATATTTTTTTACAATTTCTTTCGATTCTCCTGGGCCAAAAAAATTAATATTATATTTTGGATGGAATGCAGGCGCAAAAAAAGGTAAACCAGATATATGGTCCCAGTGAAAATGCGTCAGGAGAATTAACAGCTCTCTATTTTTATCCTCGGCAATTAATTGATGACCAAGAGGGATGATTCCGCTACCTGCATCGCAAATAAGCAAATGACCATCGACATTAATTTCGACACAAGGGGTGTTGC
Source organism: Legionellales bacterium (assembly GCA_002692205.1). Classification (GTDB taxonomy): domain Bacteria; phylum Pseudomonadota; class Gammaproteobacteria; order Eutrophobiales; family Eutrophobiaceae; genus UBA11869. The sequence continues at coordinate 10,785 of NZJM01000048.1, forward strand.
CACCTGTATCTAGGCATCTTTTAAATGGCGCACTATATGACCCACGTACACCCCAAAAACGAATATATGATTTTGCCATACCTGTAATCTAATTTTTAATTGATACTGAAAGAGCTAGTTTATTATTTTATATAGTCAAGCATTATACTGTTAATAGTGCGCATTGACATCGGTTTCACAATAAAATCGAGCACACCAAGCTCAGAGGCGACCGTTCGATCTTGGGAGTAATCATTAGATGTTAATATGATTACTGGGGTTTTAGCATGGAGGGGTAATTTTCTCAATTCACTCAAAAAAGCTAGGCCATTTTTATCTGGTAAGATAATGTTTAAAAAAAGTAAACTAGGTTTGTTATCATTTAAGAACTTCATGGCTGTATCTGCACTACGATATGCCTTTAAATCAATAGATAAATTTTCTACAGAACGAAGAAAAAATTTATGAGAAGATTCATTATCATCTATCAAAACGGCAGTTCTTTTATGCGTACTCATTGTGATATTTATTATTTTCCAGCCACTATTAATGTTTTATTTATATTTTTTTACCCCAAAGTAGCAGAATTTTGTTAATAGTTGACCACCAAGTTTGAATTTTAGTGACGTAGTTCAACTTATTTTTGAATTTTGGCTTTTTAAATCTTATGTATCTAGTAATTTTCAATAGATTACATTGATTTGCTCTCAATTGTTTGCTTGAAGGTTACTGACTTAACATTGTTATTCGATAATATTTTTCTTGCTTTTTTGAGGTTTTTCTCATCTTCATATGGTCCAACGAGGACACGATAGCTAATTCCCTTGCCTATTATATCTTTCTTCTCTATATATGAAATCAATCCGGAAAAAGCCAGTTTTGCTTTTAAGGCATCTGCAGATTTATAACTTTTAAAAGAACCAACTTGGAGTATATATATTTCATATGATTTATTTTCGTTAACAATTATTTCTGGCTCATTATATTTTTTCTCAGGAATTTTAGATATTTCCCTTTTTTCGAGTATAGTTGGAAATTCAAATTCTATCTCAGGCCTTGTGGTTTCTGGCTTCCTATTTTCTTGTTTATCACTAGTAGCTATATCTAATTCAGGTTTTTTAGAGTAAGTATTTTCGCTGTAATTAAAAAAAAATGCAGATGTAACAAATATGCCTAAGACTACTCCTATCAAAAACGAAAACAAATTGCCTGAATTTTTAGGTTGTGTTTCTTTTTTATTTTTTTTTATATTCTTATAATCTCTTGACATCACATTTCCTCAGGAGAGCTCACACCTAATTGTAATAACCCATCCTTAATAACTTTTCCAGTTGCATCTATAAGTGTAAGGCGCGCATTTCTAATTGCATCATTGTCTACCAAGAATTGATTAGCGTTGTAATAAGTATGAAAATCATTTGCAAGCTCTCTTAAATAATATGCTAATTGATGTGGTTCATATGAAATAGCAGCATTTTCTATTACGTCAGGATATTTCGCAAGAGATGATAATAGTTTAATCTCATGTGTGTCATCTAGTACAGATAAGTCTGACAATTTTTTTATCTGAATAAATGAATAATTCTTTTCTTTCATTTGTCTAAAGACACTACAAATTCTAGCATGGGCATATTGTATATAATAAACTGGATTATCATTTGATTCAGATTTTGCAAGCTCTATGTCGAAATCTAAATGTTGTTCACTTTTTCTCATGATATAAAAAAAACGTGCAGCATCCTTACCTACTTCTGTAACTAATTCTTTTAAAGTAATAAATTCTCCTGACCGCGTGGACATTTGTAATTTCTTTTTACCTCTAAAAAGAGCAGCAAATTGGACTAGTAATATTTCTAAATTTTTGGAGGGATAGCCCAATGCTTCCATAGAAGCATTGATTCTATCAGTGTAGCCGTGGTGGTCCGCTCCCCATATGTTAATTATTTTTTTATATTGACGCTCAAATTTAGATTTATGGTATGCAATATCGGATGCAAAATAAGTACTTTGACCATTTTCCCTTACAAGCACCCGGTCTTTCACATCGCCATGTTTGCTAGAGCGAAACCATTTAGCCCCATCTTTTTCGTATATCCAAGACTTATTCTCAAGTGTTGATATACATTTATTCAATTCCATATTCTCTATTAAAGAATTTTCAGAGTACCAATTATCAAATTCTACTCCAAAGCTACATAAATCATTTTTTATTATGAGTAGAATAGAATTCAAACAAGTTTTATGTATAACGCCGTATTTTTCTTCACCAAGCTCATTCATGCATAAATCTATTAGAGTATCGAGTTTTTCATCGCTACTTTGATTGGAACTATTATCAAATATTTTATTATTTGAAAAAATAAATTTATCTGAATATTTTTCCTTTAATTCACTTGCAATATCTTTAATATAATTACCTTGATATGCATTATCCGGAAAATTAATCTTTTCGCCGAACAACTCCATATAGCGTAACCAGGTACTAACAGTTAATATATTCATTTGTCTACCCGAATCATTAACATAGTATTCACTTCGCACGTCATAGCCTGTTTTCTTGAGTAAGTTGCAGATCGCTGCACCGTAAGCAGCTCCCCGGCCATGACCTATATGTAGCGGCCCTGTTGGATTTGCTGAAACAAATTCAACTAATGTAGATTTATTTTTTCCAGCTTTGGAAGTGCCGTATTTCTTACCTTTTTCTAAAATTTCTAATACGATTGATTGATATGCATTTTTACTAAGAAAAAAATTAATAAACCCTGGTCCTGCGATTTCAGTATGTTCTATAAAATCTGTTTTTGGTAGATTTATAGAGATTTTTTTTGCTAATTCACGCGGGTTACATTTATTTTTTTTTGCTAATAACATTGCAATGTTAGTTGCAAATTCACCATGACTGGGGTCACGAGTATGTTCAATTTTTATATCATTTTTTTCAATCGAAACTTCTACCTCATCAGATTCTAGTACTTCGAGGGATTGGTATAATAATGTCTGAAGTTGTTTTTTCAATTGGGTCGTTCTATTTAACTGTGGTGAAGCCAAGAATTTCCCAGTTCTGCATACCACCACGATACCATTTGAGCTTTTCAGCCGGGTATCCGAACCTAAGTAATGTTTTGATATTAGATGGTGATTGTCCGCACCACATACCATTACAAAAAAGTATTAAAGTTTTTGCTTTTGAAAAATTCCAAAGCCCTTCAATATTCATTACATTGAACTCTTTTTCTAAAATATCAGCGATTTGAAAAGGATCAGCACCAGCCTCGGGTTTTAATAACTTCCAAGGTATATTTACCGAGCCTGGTATAGTGCCTTTTTTTACCCAATCTTTTGTTCTTGAATCAATGACTATGATGGAGTTATTACCGTTAGAGATTTTTTCTAGATATTTCAGTATTTCTAATTCGCCAATCGTTTCTACACCATGTCCGAGACTAATCGGTTGTATACAAAACGGAGGACATTTTCGTGATGTTTGTGCATATTCAGAATTAATCATGTTACTAGTATTTTGGTTTCTCTGGATTCTAATTTTTTCTCCATTATGTATAACATCAACAAAGCCAATTTCTTCGTCTATCTTAACATCTAGTTCATTTGCTAGTATTGGGGTGTTACCTACCAGAGTATAAAGAATAGATAATATGATAATTTTAATTTTATGTTTCATATTTAACTCATGTCCTGTGGATCGATATCGAGAGACCATCGAACTGTTTTAGATCCCTTCATTTTCTCTAGTTTTTGTAGCCATTCATCTAAATAAGCATGTAAGTTATTTCTATTAGAAGCCTGAATTATTAATTGATAACGAAAACGCCCACTATGTTTTTCTATTAATGCAGGAATTGGTCCAAAAAGTTGCAGAGTATTTTTTGAAAGCTGTTTTAATTGCATGCCGGCATTTTTAATGAAATATTTTACCTGATTAACATTATGCGCTTCAACTCTTAAGAATGCCATGTACGAATAAGGAGGCAATAACGAAGACTCTCTCTCCTCTAATAATGATTTTGATAGATAATTATATCCGTTTTTAATTAGGCTATGAAATAATGGATGACTTGGATTATATGTTTGTACAATCACGGTACCCTCTTTTTCACCTCTGCCAGTTCTACCGCTTACTTGCATGAAGAGCTGCGCTAGTCTCTCACTAGCTCTAAAATCAGTAGAAAATAGTCCGCGGTCCGCATCTACAATAGCTGTTAATGTAACGTTTGGGAAATGATGCCCTTTCGCAATCATTTGGGTGCCTACCAAAATATCGATTTTCCCTGTGTTAATTTTATCTAAATAATTATCCATCGTATTTTTTTTTCTTGTTGTATCACGATCTATTCTTGCAATATTAGATTTAGGAAATTGCGTTAATAAAACCTCTTCTATTTGCTCAGTTCCATGGCCGAGTCTGAGTAGTTCTGATTTACATGAGGCACAATTTTTTATATTTTTCTTTGATGTTCCACATTGGTGGCATTTGAGAGTATTGTTTGATTTATGATAAGTAAAAGGGATTTCACATCTTTCACACTCTGCTCTCCAGCCACAATGATGACAATATATATGTGTTGAATAACCTCTTCTATTCAAAAATAGTAGAACTTGATTTTTTGCTTTTAAATGATTTTTAATTTCATCTATGAGTATTTTTGATAATGGCCCGTACATTTTTTTGCCACTTATATCAAGCAATTGAAACTTAGGTGGTTTTGCAGCACCAGCTCTCGTCGGCAATATTAAATGGATGTATCTATTTTTATTTGCATTAAAAATAGTTTCTAATGAAGGGGTCGCTGAACCCAGTAGTGCGGGGACATTGTCTCTTTTAGCACGAACCACCAATAAGTCACGAGCTGAATATTGAAAACCACTTTGTTGTTTATAGGAAAGATCATGTTCTTCGTCAATGATATAAATTCCAGGATTTTTAAGAGGAGTCCAAATAGCAGAGCGTGTTCCTAATATAATTTTTGTTTTTCCAGTTTTAGCATCTTGCCAATGTTTAAGTCGTTCAATATCAGATAATCCAGAATGCTGTATTCCAATTGGGACATTGAACCTATTTTTAAATCTTTTTATTATCTGTGGTGTTAATCCAATTTCTGGCAGTAAAACTAAGCATTGTTTGTTAGATTCTATTACAGATTTCATTACCGTCATGTATACTTCAGTTTTACCACTACCAGTTAAGCCATCTAATAAGAAAACAGAGTTAGTCTTTAACGAAGCTACAATCGAATTTACTGCATCATTTTGATGATTATTTAGAGTTACATTTTTTTTGATACTCTTTTTTAAAACTTCTACATGCTCTCCAGATTCTTTTTGTATCAAACCATTTTTTTCAAGTGAAATAAGCGAACGTTTCGAACGGGGAAAAATTTTATATAGCTCTATTTCGCTGATTGATTGGTTACATTTTTTTAAATAATTGATTATATCTTTCTGTGCTGGTGATATTTTTATTGTATGGGTATTAGACGATAATTTTTTTTTAGATAACGACCAGAAGTTATCTTCATATTTTTTCTTGTACTCATTTTTCCTAAGCAGTGCAGGTAAAGCATTATGAATTACTTCTCCTATAGGATGATGGTAATAATTACTCGCCCATATTAGTAAATCCAAATGTTTAATATCAATTATGGGTTTTTTATCAATTAAATAATTAATTTTTTTTAGCTTATGAAATGGATATTCAGATTTACTATTTACTGAGATAATTAAACCAAAGACATTTTTCCTTTTTCCAAAAGGAACAGATACTCTAATTCCGGGTTGGGGTGTGTTTATTTCAGTATCGTCATCTGGTAAGTAATCAAATGTTCTTCTTAGCGGTGTTGAAACAGCGACTCTTAGAAACTTTTTTTTTGTTTTCATATTAAGAAGAGTCACATACTATTATTAAAATAATTGCTCTGGGATAGATATTGCTCCATCATTTTTCAGTAAAATATCAGATTGTTTTTCATTTGATGATGTTTTTGGTGCATTTTCCAATCTAAATGTCTCGAACATTGCATCAGGATTTGAGGGATTCGTTGCTTCACCAGTTTTAGAGTCTATGCGGACAGTAATTAATCCTTTGGGTCTTTGCATAACCGATTTAGGTGTATTTTTTAGTGCTGTTTTCATGTAATCGATCCAAATAGGTAAGGCAGCTCGCCCCCCTGTTTCGCGTTTACCAAGCGGTCTAAATTTATCAAAACCCACCCAACCCACAGTAACAATGTCTGAGTTAAAACCAGAAAACCATGCATCATGCTGGTCATTAGTTGTTCCAGTTTTTCCAGACAGGTCGGTACGTTGAAGTTCAAGTGCTTTTCTACCGGTCCCGTATTTTATTACATCCTGTGTTATTGAATTCATAATCCAAATATTTTTTGCATTGACTACACGGGGGGAATACAGTTGATCGATATTATTATCATAGATAAATTCTGTTATATTTTCATTTAAGTCATTGTCGTTTCTTTCCAATGCCGTATCTTTAATACATTGATTACATACAACTGGCGGATTAGCTCTAAAAATTATTTTATTATCGTAGGTCTTAATCTCATTTATATAGTAGGGCTCAACGAGAAAGCCCCCGTTAGCAAAGACCGAATAGCCTCTTACTAATTCCCATGGAGATAACTCAGCACTTCCCAAAGCTAGAGAGAGATTTTTAGGAAGTCGATCAATATTGAATCCAAATTTTTGAATATGTTTGAGTGCAAATGGAATACCAATCGAATGTAACAACCTTATTGAAACTAGATTACGTGAATGCGTTAATGCTTCACGCAATCTTGTTGGTCCATGACTCTTTCGACTATAATTCTCTGGTCTCCACTCATCTTCAATACCTGGGTCATCAAATACCACAGGTGCATCATTGATAATTGTAGCCGCGGTTTTACCTGTTTCGATTGCAGCCGAATATATGAATGGTTTGAAACCAGATCCGACTTGCCTTTTAGCCTGTGTTACATGATTAAACTTATTTTTAAAAAAATTAAAACCTCCTACCAAAGAGAATACCGACCCATCATTAGGCGAAATTGAGATTAATGCTCCCTCAATATCTGGTATTTGAGATAAAGACCATTCATCATTTTCATCTTTAAGTAAACGAATAATATCTCCAGGGTTTAAAATTTCATTTGCTATTTCAGGTGCAACACCTCTTTTATTTTCAGAAATATATTTCCTTGCCCATTTTAAACCTTCCCATTTAATCTCTATTTCACCGATATCTAATACATAGACATCTATAGATTTTTCATTAACATTTTTAACTAAACCCGGATAGAGATTACTTAGCACTGGAAAAGTTTTTAGGAGTTCATATATTTCCTCATTATTTTTTGAATCGATATCATCAATGAATTGCTCAGGGCCGCGATAACCATGCCGTCGATCATATGCTAATAATCCATCTCTCAATGCTTTATTCGCAGCTACTTGATTGCTGTCACGAATTGTTGTCGTCACCATTAGTCCGTTTGTGTAGGCATCATTCCCATATTTTTGAATTAGATCGTTTCTGACCATTTCAGCTAAATAATGTGCCTCAATATCTGGTGCCATGCTATGTAGCGATGCGCTGATCTTGGCTTCATTTGCTTCATCAAATTCTTCAGTGGATATATATGAAAGTTCTAACATTCTTTGCAAGACATAATTTCTACGAGTTAAAGCACGTTTAGGACTAGTAATTGGATTTGATTTTGATGGGGCTTTTGGGAGACCAGCTATCATTGCAATCTGAGTTAAATTGAGAGAACTTATTTCAACTCCATAATATACTTGTGCTGCAGCTGCAACTCCATAAGCTCTCTGACCTAAATATATTTTATTTAGGTATAACTCGAGAATTTCTTTTTTATTAAGTTCACGTTCAATTTTAAATGCTAAGAAAATTTCATTAAGTTTTCTTAAATAAGTTTTTTCATGAGTTAGAAAAAAATTTCTGGCAACTTGCATTGTAATAGTGCTGCCACCTTGTTTTTTTGAACCTGTCTTTATCAATGAATAAGTTGCTCTAACCAGACCTTGCCAATCAACCCCAGGATGTTTATAGAAACGATCATCCTCTGCAGCCAAGAAAGCTTCAATGAGCCTAGGTGGTAATTCATCTATTTTTATCGGTTTACGTCGTTTTTCACCGAATTCAGCAACAAGAGACAAATCTGCACTATAAATTCGCAGGGGCACTTGCATCTTTACATCCTTCAAAGTCTCAATATCAGGGAGATTAGGCAGTATATAAAGACTGATTATTAATAGTGCCGCCAAACCAAAGAGTACCGTTGATTGGACGAAATTGAATATAAAACGTAACATATTATTTTTTAGGTAATTGATATCCTTAGATATTTTTCTTTTATTGTGTAAATAATAATGAATTCTACTCCTTCAAATTAGATTCAAAAGATTATATTGCAATAGTAGTCAAAATAACTTTATGTAGTATTATACATATCACATATAACCTATGAATTGGAAAGGAAAAATTAGTGTTTTCATTTGGAAAAAAATCGGCCCCTATTTTAGGCATTGATATTAGTGAGACGGCAATCAAGCTACTCGAGCTAAGTCAGCGTGGTACAAAATATCAGGTTGAAAGCTATGCTGTTGAGCCATTAGCACCAAATTCAGTTTCAGAGAAGACTATAAACGATATTGATCAGGTCGGCGAGACGATTGCAAGTGTGGTTAGAAAATCTGGCACAAAAACAAAAAATGCAGCTGTCTGTGTTGCTGGCTCCTCCGTTATTACAAAAGTTATTAGTATGCCGTCGGGCTTATCTGATGACGATATGGAAAGTCAGATACAAATTGAAGCCGATCAGCATATACCATTTCCATTAGATCAAGTTGCAATAGATTTTGAGGTAATCGACGAAAAAAGCGATGAGGCTGGAAATGTAAACGTGTTGCTTGCTGCCGCGAGAACTGAAATTGTTGATAATGTTGTTGGTTCATTAGAATTAGGTGGTCTTCGAGCTAAAGTCGTCGATATAGAGGCATTCACAATAGAAAATACAATAGCTTTGATCTCCAAGAATTTTCCAAAAGGTGTTTCAAAAGATGTAATTGCAGTTGCAGATATTGGTTCTAGGTCAATGACCTTTAGTGTTTTGGAAAACCTTAAGGTGGGGTACTCTCGCGACGAAGCATTTGGCGGTGTGCAATTAATAGAGGAAATACAACGTCGTTATGGGCTATCGTTTGAGGAAGCATCGATAGCAAGAAGACAAGGAAAACTTCCAGATGATTATGAAAGTGAAGTTCTAGAACCATTTAAAGAGAATCTTGCTACAGAAATATCGAGAGCGCTTCAGTTTTTTTATTCTTCAAGCCAAACGACGGGCATTGACGTTCTCATTCTAGCTGGCGGGGTTGCATCAATTCCAGGAGTTGCTGAGTTAATGGAGTCAAGACTAGAAGCTAAAACTATAATTGCCGATCCATTTTCTGGTATGAATATATCTCCAAAAGTAAATAAAAAAACTTTAGCAAATGACTCTCCAGCCTTAATGATTGCATGTGGTCTTGCTATGAGAGGTCAGGGGTAATGGCACGAATAAATTTACTTCCATGGCGAGAAGAAAGACGCAAAGAATTATTAAATGAATTTTTAATCATGCTTGGCGTTGTTGCTCTTTTTTCAGCTCTAACTGTGGGGCTTGTTCATTTTTTCCATATGCAATTGATTGATTTCCAAAACGAAAGAATTTCTTACATAGATAAAAGAATTATAGAGGTTGATAAGAAAATTGTAGAAATTAAAGAACTCGAAAAACAGAAAGAGAGATTACTTTCTCGAATGAGAGCAATCGAATCATTGCAACGGGACCGTCCATTAATTGTTCATTTATTTGATGAGTTGGTAAGAAGTATGCCAGAGGGGATGTCAATAACAGATTTAACACAAAGACAAGCATTGATAACTATTCAGGGAGAAGCTCAGTCAAATGCTCGTGTTTCTTCATTTATGAGAAAAATAGAGCAATCAGAATGGTTAAAAAAAGCACAGTTAAAAGTTATTAAAGAATCGAAGTTGAACAACAAAAAAACGGTAAATAGTTTCACGCTTACATTCGAACAAATCGTTCCTACCAATGAAAGCGATGATGATATTCAGCAATTATGAACATATTAGATGACTTTAAAAATTTAGATCCTAATAATCCAGGATTATGGCCGAATAGCATCAAAATGATATTATTTATTGTTCTCTTTGCTGCGTTACTTTTTGCTGGATGGAAATTTGATATTACAAAAAAACGAGACGAGTTAGCTGGTCTTGAAAGAAAGGAAGTGGAAAAAATAAATGTACTCAAAGTTAAACAAAGAAAAGCAGCCAATTTAAATGCTTTAAAAGAACAAATGAAAGAGATGGAAATCTCTTTTGGAGATATGGTTCGTCAGTTACCCAATGCAACTGAAGTGGCAGGTTTATTGGTAGATATTTCCCAAACTGGTCTTAGTGCCGGACTCGAATTTAAATTGTTTGAGCCAAAGGCTGAAGAACCAAAAGAATTTTATGCGGTTCTGCCAATCACAATTAGCGTTGTTGGTGGTTATCACCAATTTGGAGAGTTTATTAGTGGTCTGGCGCAATTACCAAGGATTGTTACAACACACGAAATTAGTATCAAGGCTAAAAAAACAGATGCCGCAACAGGAATTCCTCAACTTGAAATGCAAACAACTGCAAAAACATATCGCGCGTTAGAAGAAGAAGAAGAGGGTATGGAGTGACTACCACAGATTACATATACAATAGTAGATTCATATCTGGGTTAGTAATTTTATTACTAATTTCTGGTTGTGTGTCTAAGGACATGTCGGATCTAGAGCGGCAAGTCTCAAGTATAATGTCGACTCCTGGCGGTCGTCTTGATCCATTACCAGAAATAAAACCCTATGAAGCGTACATTTATGAATCAGGGAAATTGAACGCACCTAATCCATTCAGAAGATTTTATATTCAAGAACAATCGATAGCGATTAAGAATACTGAAGGGCCAGTTGATGATGGCCTTACTGAAGAAATGAGAGCCGAAATTCAAAACCGCAATAGAGAAGAACTGGAGAGATTTGAGTTAGATAGTCTTAAAATGGTTGGGACGATTAATAATGAAAATAGTCAGTGGGGTATCGTAATTGATCCAAATGGCACCGTTCACAGAGTTAAGACTGGAAACTACATTGGCTTAAATATTGGAAAAATTACATTGATTGAAGAGGAAAAGATTGAAATTCGAGAGATTGTAAAGGATAACAGCGGAAGATATGGAGAGAGAATGGCGTTAATGCCCCTTGTGGAGTAATTAAAATTGGATAAACCTTATGATATTAAGTACTAGATTTGATATATTAGATATCTATATGAATTATATGAATAAAAAAATGTATAAGATATTCTTTTTAGTGTCGCTATTCAGTGCTTTCAACAGCGCATCGGTTTTTGCGGTTACATTAGATAGAATTAATACATCATCTCTTCCTGGAGAGAGAGTTCAGGTGAAGCTCATTTTTTCTGAGGCCCTTCCAACAGAACCATTAACTTTTAGTGTTGATAATCCATCAAGAGTGGTAGTTGATTTGCCAAATATAGCGCTAAATTTAAGTGAAAAATCACAAAATATAGGCATAGGGATGGCAAATAGCTTAAATGCGGTTGAGGCCAAAGGGCGTTCACGTGTTGTGATTAATCTAACTCGTTCCGTTTCCTACACGATAGATGTTAATGATAACACTGTAGTTTTAAATTTGAGTAGCGGCATCAATGTTGTAAATAACGATTCAACTAAAAAATCTTTCTCTAAAGCGGTGCCTGACAATACTGCTTATCCCTTATCTTCACATAGCATTAAAGACATTGATTTTAAGAGGGGCGAGAAAGGGGAAGGGAGAGTAATTGTTAAGCTATCCAATCCATCCATACCTATAGATATGAGAACTGAGGGCGGTAATGTCGTCATTGATTTCATAGGGGCGCAGTTACCACCTGAATTGGACAGAAAATTGGATGTGATAGATTTTGCAACCCCGGTTAAGGAAATAGATACCGCTGTTAGTGGTAGTAATACGAAAATGATAATTAGCTCAGTTTCAGACGATTATGACCACTTGGCTTATCAGTCTGATCAAAATTACACCATAGAATTTAAACCGTTAACTAAAGCAGAAAAAGAAGAGCAAAAGAAAGAAAAATTTGGTTATACAGGCGAAAGACTATCGCTTAATTTTCAGGATATTGAAGTGAGGGCTGTATTGCAATTAATTGCAGATTTTACTGGTCTCAATATGGTAACAAGTGATGCTGTCGGAGGAAATGTCACACTTCGTCTTAAGAACGTTCCATGGGATCAGGCTCTCGATATAATCTTAAAATCAAGAGGATTAGGTAAACGAGTAAGCGGTAACGTAATGATGGTTGCTCCTCAAGATGAGTTAACAGCACGTGAACGCGTAGAGCTTGAAGCTAATCAACAAATAGAGGAACTAGCCCCATTAAGAACTGAATTCGTTCAAGTCAATTATGCGAATGCATCAGACTTATCAAATCTAATTCAGTCAGGCGAAAATAAGTTAACTTCAGAGCGAGGAACTGTTTCTATAGATCAAAGAACCAACACATTGATTGTTCAGGATGTGGCAACCAGTCTACAGGCAATAAGAGAGTTAATATTAAAATTAGATGTTCCAGTTAGACAGGTATTAATTGAAGCTCGTATAGTTAATGCCGATGAATCGTTTGCGAAGGATATAGGCGTCAAGTTTGGTTACTCAAAAGCAAGCAAACAAGGAACAACAACAAGAGCAGCTATTGGTCCAGCTTCAGAAGATCCTTTTGTTTCGATTGGCGGTGGCAAAGCTGGGGATACAGATTTCGGTGCATTGACTACTTTTGGCGCTGATACAACAGAAGGTTTGATTGTTAGTTTGCCAGCAACACCAGCTGATGCTGCAGCGCTAGCATTGGCAATTGGTAAAGTTGGATCATATTTACTACAGTTAGAATTATCTGCGTTGATTGCTGAGGGAAGAGGAGAAGATATTGCGAGTCCTCGTGTAATTACCGCTAATCAAACTGAAGCAGTAATTGAGTCTGGCGTACAGATTCCATTCCAAGAGGCATCTTCGAGCGGAGCTACTTCTGTTTCATTTCAAGACGCGGTGCTTAGTCTTCGTGTAACACCACAAATTACTCCTGATGATCGTATTATTATGGATTTGCAAGTTAATCAGGACACCGTGAGCGGAACAACCGTACTTGGTGTGCCAGCGATAAATACCAGGAGCGTAACAACACAAGTATTAGTATCTAACGGTGAAACTGTTGTTTTAGGGGGCGTATATACATCTTCTGATAGAAAAACGGTTGACAGAATACCATTCTTTGGAGATCTGCCATATGTCGGATTTTTATTTAAAAGAACCGATATTGATAAGAAGAAAGATGAATTATTAATATTCATTACACCAAAAATATTGAAAGACAGCTTAAAAATCAAATAATAATTATAAAAGTTAGAATAATGGAGGGTATATCCGTAATGGTTATACCCTTTTTTGTATAATAGGAAAATAGATAGAATTTCTTAGAAGTTAAGATTAAAAATACAATATAATTTAATTTAATGGCAAAGAAGCATAATAATATTTTTTTAATTGGACCAATGGGGTCCGGTAAAACAACTATTGGAAAAAAATTAGCAAATAAAGTATCAAAAAAATTCTACGATTCAGATGATGAAATAAAAAAAAATACTGGCGCCGATATCCCATTAATTTTTGAAATTGAAGGGGACTCTGGATTTAGAGTACGTGAAAAGAAGGTAATCTCCGAATTAGTATTATTGGATAATATAGTTTTATCAACTGGAGGCGGCACAATTTTAGACAACGAAAATAGAAGTATGCTAGTTGAAAACGGGTTCATTATATATTTAAAATCCTCTGCCGAAAGAATATATAAGAGAACCTCTGGCGATAAAAGCCGTCCCTTACTACAAGTTAGTGACCGATTGGGCAGGATTAAAGAGATTCTTGCAGAGAGAGAATCAATTTATAAGTCTTTGGCAGATGAGATAATAGAAATAGACACGATAGGGATTAATGAGATCATAAAAAAAATATTAGAAATAATTGATACATATGAAAACAATTAAAGTTGATTTAGACGAGCGAGCGTATTCTATATATATTGGTGACTCTGTATTATCGAATGCCGAATTATTCAAAAAATATATCGTAAGCAAGCAAATATTGGTTGTAACAAACAATAAAGTTGCACCATTATATCTCAATGCTATTGAAAAACATTTGTTTGGGCTAGATTATGAAATACATATATTACCAGATGGAGAAAAATATAAGTCTCTTGATTCTTTCAATAGCATTATTAGTAAGCTGATTGAGAATAAATACAGTAGAACTTGCACATTAATCGCATTAGGTGGCGGAGTAGTTGGTGATCTTACTGGTTTCGCTGCGGCATGTTATCAAAGAGGAGTTAAATTTATTCAAATACCAACAACACTACTTGCGCAAGTTGATTCATCAGTTGGAGGCAAGACAGCAGTCAATCATTTATTAGGAAAAAATATGATTGGCGCATTTTATCAGCCGTATGTGGTATTTTCAGATACATCCGTTTTATCAACATTATCTGAGAGAGAATTTTCAGCAGGGCTTGCAGAAGTCATTAAATATGGAATTATCAGGGATAAAAAATTCTTTGATTGGATTGAGAAGAATCTTGCTCCATTAATTGCACGAGATGAAAGAACATTATCATATGCAATCGAGCATTCTTGTATTAATAAAGCCGCTGTTGTTGCTCAAGATGAAAAAGAATCTGACTATAGAGCTATA
>NZJM01000049.1 GCA_002692205.1 Legionellales bacterium
GGTGGAATATTTAACAATAAACCAACGAAAGGAGGAAAATCTATATTTCCATTTTCTATTGGTATTGTCTTACTTATAGCCTGGTTAGCCTTTGATATGACATATCTCATCGATCAACAACAGAGAGGCGTTGTACTACGTTTTGGTGCGTATGTAACTACACTTAACCCCGGTCTAAACATACGATTACCTCGACCTATTGAAAAAGTTGCTAAGGTAAATGTTGGTCAGGTTCGTTCAATCACGCATAAAGCTAGTATGTTAACCCAGGATGAAAATATAGTGGATGTTGAAGTTGCAGTTCAGTGGAGAATCGGAACAGCAACTGATTTTTTATTCAATGTGTTTGAACCTTTTCCAACACTACGTCAAGTAACAGAAAGTGCTGTTCGTGAAGTAATTGGAAAAAGTGAATTAGATTTTGTTTTAACCGAAGGTAGAAGTGAAATAGCACAAAAGATACAAATTCTTATTCAAGATGTATTGGATGATTATGAGTCTGGTATTTATATTTCGAGTGTGGAAATGCAGCCAGCTAAACCCCCCGAGGAAGTGAAGGCTGCATTTGACGATGCAATTAAAGCTCGCGAGGATGAACAAAGATTAGTAAATGAAGCCGAAGCGTATCGAAATGACATAATACCAAAGGCACGCGGGGCTGCAGCACGATTACGTGAGGAATCTAATGGTTATAAGGCTCGTGTCATTGCAAAAGCTGAGGGTGAGGCAAGTCGTTTCGAGCAATTATTGACTGAGTATGAGCGTGCTCCTAAAGTGACACGAGAGCGTTTATATTTGGATGCAATTGAATCGGTATTTAGTAATACTAATAAGGTTTTGATAGATAATGATAATGGTAATAGCTTGATGTATTTACCAATTGATCGCTTAATTGATAAAGAAATTAACAGAAAACCAGGTACCTCAAATTCAACATTTAATAACTTGATAGATGAACAAAGATCATCATCAGCTAACGACTTACAGAATAATCTCAAGGGTCGACTTAGAGGAGTACGATAATGCCATTTAATACAAAAATTTTCTTTCCAATTTTTCTTATCCTTGTAGTCGCATATTTTTCGATATTTACTGTTAAAGAATGGCAACAGGCAATTGTTTTTAAATTTCGTGAGATACAACGTTCTGATAATCAACCTGGTATCCATTTTATGATACCAATAGTAAATTATGCTCAGAAAATTGAGAGGCGTTTGCTTAATTTGGACCAGGAGCCGCAACGCTTCCTTACTAAAGAAAAGAAGGATGTCATCGTCGACTATTATGTTAAATGGCGTATTACAGACATAGAAAAATTTTATACGGCAACCAGAGGGAATGTTGTTAGCGCAAATACATTATTAGAGCAACGTATTAATCGTGCTTTACGAGATGAGTTTGGTGAGAGGACTGTTCAAGAGGTGGTAGCGGGAGAGCGCACCCAAATTTTAAATGTTGTTACATCAACAACTTCTAATTTGACAGAAGAATTAGGAATTTCAGTTATAGATGTCCGAACTAAAAGAATTGATCTTCCTGCAGAAGTTAGTAACTCTGTTTATCAACGTATGCGTGCTGAAAGAGATCGTGTTGCTAAAGGTTTCCGTGCACGTGGGTCAGAAGCAGCTGAAAGAATAAGAGCTAATGCCGATAGGGAAAGAGAAGTCATTTTGGCAAACGCCTATCGAGACGCAGAAACAATTCGAGGTGAGGGTGATGCGCAAGCAACGGAGGTTTATGCTGCAGCATTTAATAAGGATGAAGAATTCTATTCGTTTTATCGTAGTTTAAATGCATATCAAAATAGCTTTAACCAAGGTAATGATATATTACTGGTGGAGCCAAACTCTGACTTTTTTAAATATTTCAATAAATCAAAGTGACATTTATAGTTATACGTGTAAATGGTAGTTATAATTGTTTGATATAAATTTTTCTGATCTATTAGCTGCGATAGCATTAGTTTTTATTTTCGAGGGACTAATGCCATTTTTAAATCCTGAAGGTATTCGAAAGGTATTTTATATGGCATCTCAAATAAGTAACCAAAAATTAAGGTTTTTGGGTATTACAAGCATACTATTTGGTATATTTATTTTGTATATTGCGCGTTAAATTAATTTTATGAATAAAAATAATCGTTGGCTTTTACCAGAGGGTGTTGATGAGATATTGCCTCCTAAGGCAATTGCACTCGAAAAAATATGCCGAGAGCTTATAGATTTATATATAACTTGGGGCTATGAATTTGTGATTCCCCCGATGATTGAGTATTTGGATTCATTGCTCACTGCTACCGGCGAGGATCTTGATCTGCAAACTTACAAGATAACAGATCAAGTGAGTGGACGATTGATGGGAATTCGCGCAGATATTACACCGCAAGTTGCTCGGATTGATGCGCATCTATTAAAAGAAGATGCACCAACAAGACTGTGTTATTTGGGCTCAGTCCTACATAGCCGTAGCAATAGTTTTGCCGATTCACGTTGTCCGCTGCAGTTGGGAGCAGAACTTTTTGGTCATAATGAGGTATCTAGTGACATTGAGATAGTTAGACTAATGTTAGCAACATTAGACTCTCTAAAAATCAATAATGTTTGTATAGATATTGGGCATATCGGTATTTTTAGATACCTAATTTCTGAATCTAAATTAAATCCTGAAAAAAAATCAGAAGTTTTTGAAATCATAAAAAGAAAAGCAAAAGACGAATTACAGTATTTATTTAAAGAATCAAAGATAGATGATAATAATAGCAAGGCATTATTAGATATAATTGATTTACATGGAGACGTAACAGTGTTGGATGATGCCATGATGTCAGTTGCTAAATTCTTTCCTGAGATAAAAAAAGATATTAATGAGATAAAAATTCTTGTCGAGTCTTTATCTAATCAGTCTGACTTATCCGTTAATGTTGATTTAGCAGAATTACGAGGCTATAACTATCATACTGGGATGATATATACCGCCTATGTACCAAATGAAGGCAAAGGCATCGCTTTTGGTGGTCGTTACAATGATATTGGAAGTGCTTTCGGAAGAGCTAGACCAGCGACCGGTTTTAGTGCCGATGTTAAACAACTATTGGAACTTGATAGTCGTATAGTAAATAATGAAAATAGAATTTTTTCACCAAAAAGTAGTGATATTAAATTAATAAAAAAAATTCAGGAGCTAAGAGAAGAAGGAAAAATCGTAATTGAGGAGCTAGAAGGACAAAAGCATAATGCGATTGAAATGAAATGTAATCAGTCTCTTGTTTTTGAAAATAATAATTGGATCATTAAAGATAATAAAAAAATATAGCAAAAACATAATTATGGGAAAAAATATTATTGTACTAGGCACCCAATGGGGTGATGAGGGAAAAGGAAAAATTGTTGATTTATTGACCGAATCAGTTGCAGCAGTTGTTCGTTATCAGGGAGGTCATAATGCTGGTCATACAGTTGTTATTAATCAAAACAAAACAGTATTACACTTAATACCTTCGGGGGTTTTGCATGATGATGTTGAATGCTTAATAGGAAATGGTGTAGTTTTAAGTCCCCATGCGCTTGTAAAAGAAATCAAGATTTTAGAAAAGAGCGGCATTTCTGCTCTTCCGCGTATTAAAATTAGCCCCGCATGCACCCTTATATTGCCTTACCATATCGCGCTTGATCAAGCGCGTGAAAAACAAAAAGGAAAAGCCGCTATTGGAACAACTGGTAGAGGAATTGGTCCTGCTTACGAGGATAAAATTGCAAGAAGAGCATTGAGAGTTGATGACTTAACAGACGAAACACGATTTTCAACCAAGCTTAGAGAAATACTCGACTATTATAATTTTTTACTAAAAGACTATTACAACTCAAATGAGGTTGATTATCAGGAGACGCTAAATGAGGTGATGGAATTATCAAAAATTTTAGTACCTATGATTAGCGATGTTAGTCAACGTTTGGCTGATTTGTATGCTCAAGATAAAAATATTTTATTTGAGGGTGCTCAAGGTACTTGGTTAGACATAGATCATGGGACATATCCATTCGTTACTTCCTCATCAACAACTGCAGGAGGCGCTGCGACAGGCGCTGGTTTTGGTCCGTGTTTATTTGACTATGTTTTGGGGATTACAAAGGCGTACACTACTCGTGTTGGTGCAGGTCCTTTTCCTACGGAACTAAATGATGAGATTGGTGAGCATATTGCAAAAATTGGCTGTGAATTTGGCGCGACAACAGGTAGAGCTAGACGATGCGGTTGGTTTGATGCTGTGGCACTAATTCGTTCAGTACAAATTAATAGTTTGACAGGATTATGTATAACCAAGTTAGATGTGCTTGATGAATTAGAAGAAATTAATATTTGTACCGGCTACATGCTGGATGGCAAAGAAATAACAGTTCCTCCGATTGATGCTGAGAATTTAGAAAAATGTGAACCCGTTTATGAGAAACACCCTGGTTGGCTATCCTCAACCGCAGGTATTAAAAAATATAGTGATTTACCAAATGAGGCACGCAGTTATATTAATCGCTTATCAGAAATTACAGGTACATCAGTTGATATTATATCAACCGGACCGGAACGAAATGAAACAATAATTTTGAAAAATCCATTAACATAAATGAATTGGTTTGTTTATGTCTTGAAATGTGCTGATAACACTCTCTATACAGGTATTACCAACAATTTAAAAAGCCGTCTTATCGCTCATCAAAACGGACAAGGCGCAAAATACACAAAAGGTCGTGGTCCATTTGAAATTTTTTATAAAGAAAAATGTAGTAGTCGAAGTATTGCGACGAAACGCGAATTAGAGATTAAAAATTTAAAACGCCATCAAAAATTAAAACTCAAATCTCAAATATAGCCTAGTATTGATAGTGTCACATAGCAAAACAAAAACTAAAAAATCAACCTCAAATTTTTTGCTGCCAGATCGTAAAAAAATTCTCGAATTTCTAAATCAATCAGGAAGACCCCAAACACGTAAGGAACTTGCTGTTTCTTTCAATATTATAGATGTTGAAATTCGTAGAGCTTTAGGCAGAAGATTAAAAGCGATGACGCAGGATGGAGAGCTTATAAGAAACCGTCGTGGTAGCTATGGACTACTTAAAAAAATGGATTTATATAAAGGTAATGTAATTGGACATCCAGATGGTTATGGATTTGTTGTTCCTGAAGAAGGAGGTAAAGATTTATTTTTACCAGCAAAGCAAATGCGTACTGTATTACATGGAGATAATGTTGTTGCTCGTCTTGTGAATACTGATAAGAAAGGAAGGCGAGAAGGAGCATTAGTGGAAGTGTTGCGAAGAGCTAATCATAAAATTGTTGGAAAGTTCTTTAGGGAGAATGGGGTTTCATATGTTGTTCCTGATAATAAAAGAATAAGCCAAGATATTTTAATCCCGTCACTTGATAAAAATAAAGTGAAGCAAGGTCAATATGTTGTTATAGAAATATTGCATCAACCTGAAAAACATCGTCAACCGATTGGTAAAATAACAAGCATTATCAATGAGAGTAATGATGTAAATATGACAACTGATATAGCAATTCGCAGTCATGAGCTACCCTATAAATGGCCAGATGAGGTAATTCAAGAAATTGATGGCCTGACTGAGAATATAGATTCCGATGTATTGTTAGATAGAAATGATTATAGAAATTTTGCTTTTGTTACTATTGACGGAGAGGATGCACGTGATTTTGATGACGCTGTTTTTTGTGAAAAATATAAGAACGGATGGAAATTATTTGTTGCTATTGCAGATGTTTCATATTATGTAAAACAGAATAGCTCGCTTGATGATGAGGCATACCTACGGGGAACTTCTATATATTTTCCTGATCGCGTCATTCCAATGCTTCCTGAGATTTTATCCAATGGATTATGCTCGTTAAAACCAAATACTGAGCGCTTAAGCTTAGTGTGCGAATTAGATATTGATTCTAATGGAAAAGTAAAAGAATCATCTTTTAAGAAATCAATAATTTGTTCACATGCGAGACTTACATATAGTGAAATGTCCGAAATTGTAGTCAATAGAAATGAAAAAATTAGAGAAAAATATTCTAATCTATTGCTGCATCTTGATAACCTATATGAATTGTATAAGTTACTTCATAAAAATCGTAAAAAAGAAGGATTAATAGATTTTTCTTCAATCGAATCTCGTTTTGTATTCAATGATAATGGCGGAATAGATTCAATCGAGTCGGTAAAGAGAAATAACGCGCATAGATTAATCGAGGAGATGATGTTAATTGCAAATATAGCAGCAGCAAAATTTTTAGAGAAATATAGTAAATATGGAATCTATCGCATTCATGAAACTCCCAAAGAAGAAAAGCTTAAAGACTTACATATATTGTTATCAAAACTTGGTTTGTCATTAGAGAGCACTGATAAACCAACTACAAAAAATTATTCATCATTAATCGATAAAATTAGACAACGAGAAGATGAGCAAATGTTGGAGACCATTTTATTACGTAGTATGCCTCTAGCTGTGTATAGTGATTCAAATAAAGGACACTTTGGTTTAGGTTTTCCAGCTTATACGCATTTCACGTCACCTATAAGGCGGTATCCAGATTTGGTTGTTCATCGAATAATTTCAGGCTTGATTAATAAAAAGGAAAAACTTTTAGCCTACGATAATAACTCTATGTCGGAATTAGCTACACATTGCTCAAATACAGAACGTCGAGCTGAAGATGCTTCACGTGATGCGATTCAGCGTCTTAAATGTATTTTCATGAAGGATAAAGAAGGCAAGTCATTTCATGGAATAGTTAGTTCAGTAACATCCTTCGGGTTATTTATTTTACTTGATGATTTATTTGTAGAAGGTTTGCTACATATTAGTACATTACCTACTGACTATTATCATTTCGATCCAATAGCACATACTCTTTTAGGTGAGCGTAATGGTAAAATATTCACTCTGGGAGAAAAATTAATCGTTAAATTAATACGTGTAGATATTGATGAGCGTAAAATAGATTTTGAATTAGAACATATAATATGAAAAAAAATCAAAAAATTTATGGGATACATTCAGTAAATGAATTTCTCAAAGTTACACCACATAGAGTATTAAATATTTGGATACAAGAATCGAAAAAATCTGAATCAATCAATATTATTTATGAGGCTGCAAAATATAATGAAATTCCAGTTGCATTAATTACAAAAGACCAATTAGATAAAATGACAGACAACAAGAATCACCAAGGTGTAGCTATTGAGATAAAAAAAGAAAAACAAAATTCAAATAACCTAACGCAAATCTTAAGTGATAATAAATCCATTAAATCTATATATTTAATTCTCGATTCAATACAAGACCCACATAATTTAGGTGCATGCATTCGAACGGCTGTTGCTGCAGGTGTTTCAGCGATCATTCTTCCTAAAAACCGTTCAGCTACGGTAAATGAAACCGTCAAAAAAGTTGCTTGTGGAGCTGTTGAAAATATTACTATCGTTACGGTTGTTAACTTAGTAAGGGCAATAAAAGAAATGAAAGAAATGGGTATTTGGGTAATAGGAGCAACGAGGAATACTAAAGAATCTATTTATGATATCGATATGCAGAATTCAGTAGCATTCGTAATAGGTAATGAAGGAAAGGGAATTAGACCTTTAGTCGAGAAGGAATGTGACTACGTAGCTTCATTACCAATGACACCTAAGATTGAAAGCTTAAATGTATCAGTTGCTACTGGTATTATTTTATTTGAGGCTGTTAGACAAAGAAGTCAAAAATAAATTTTTTTCTATAATTAACAAATACTTAGGATTTTTTTTAAATTTTGGATATTGCATGATTGCAGTATAGTTATGTATCCATTACAATTTCGCTCACTTTTATCCTTACTTCACTCTGAAATATGAGGAAGTTAACTAACCGAGAGGATCTATAATGCGACATTATGAAATCGTATTCATGGTACACCCTGATCAAAGTGAGCAGGTTCCCGCTATGCTGGAACGTTATCAGTCAATCATTTCAAGCAATAAAGGTGTAGTGCATCGTTTGGAAGATTGGGGGCGTAGATTATTAGCATATCCCATCAATAAAATTCACAAAGCACATTATGTTCTGATGAATATTGAGTGTGATGGTGAATCCTTAAAACAATTAACAGAAGCTTTTAGATTCAATGATGCTGTTGTTCGTAATTTGATAATTAAAAAGAACAAGGCGGTCACAGATCAATCACCTTTATTTAAATCTGATAGTGATGATAAGAGAACATCAGAAGTAGCTACAAAGACTACTGAAGAATCATAATAAGAGGAATATAAAATGGCACGATATTTCAAACGCAAACGTTTCTGTCGATTTACAGCTGAAGGTGTTGAGGAGATCGACTACAAAGATCTAAATACATTAAAAAGCTATGTTTCAGAGTCTGGTAAAATTATTCCAAGTAGAATTTCTGGAACTAAAACGCGCTACCAAAGACAATTATCTACAGCTGTCAAACGTGCACGCTATTTAGCATTAATACCATATAGTGATGCACATTAGTCAGCATTCAAGATATTTTGAAAATATAGTATTACACCTATTATTTAACTTTAGCTGCACGTATACATTAAAGGCTTATTAAGTTGATTGGTAATTATTTACTTAGAGGTAATTTTCAAGCGATTACTGCGATTACTCTCAGCTCACTTTTGTCATTTCTTTTACAACCTTTCGCATTTTTAATCAGTGGTTCAGTTATTGGATTAATTACACTAAGAAAAGGCGTTAATAGTGCTCTGCAGACATTAGTTGTAAGCTTTTTAATCTTACAAGCTTTTTTCATGATTTTATCTATTCCGTTTTATGTTAGTACAATTTTTTTATTAATAGTTTGGTCACCAGTCTTTTTTTTATCGTCAATTTTACGTTTAACCGAGAATCAAGGAGTGGTGATATTATCTTCAGGCTCGATAACAATTGCATTAACAATTATTTCTTATTTATTAATAGGCGATGTTTCTGCTTGGTGGGAACAATATTTAACTAAGGTTTTTGAAGCAACTGTGCCATCACCTCAAATTGATGTATATAAAGCTATGATAGCTTCTAACTCCAATCTAATTCAGTTTATGATCTTTGCAGGATATACACTAAATATGACTATAGGGGTCTTATTTGCTAGATGGTGGCAGTCTCGATTATTTAATCCTGGAGGATTTCAGAAAGAATTTTATGCGCTAAATATTCCAGTAATAATCCTACCTGTTTTTATAATTATCGGTATCTTAGCTTCAATTATTAATCAACCATGGCAACTTATGTACAGGGATATTCTGTTACTTTTGATATTTATGTATCTAATACAGGGAATTTCTTTCGTGCATAGAACAGTTTATAAGCTGAAGCTTTCTGTAAGTTGGCTCGTTTTTTTATATGGTCTACTAATTTTTTTACCACAGATGGGGCTAATTATAGCTTGTTTGGGAATTGTCGATGTTTTTTCTAATTGGAAGAATAAAAATAATCAACCGGGAAAGGAATCGTGAGGCGGGCCCCAAAAGAATCTGTTATTATATTATTATTATAGGTGAGGTAACTTAATGGACGTTATACTTCTTGAAAAAATTCATAAACTCGGTGACTTAGGCGAACAAGTCAAAGTTAAATCTGGTTTTGGCAGAAATTTCCTTATACCAAGCGGAAAAGCTGTTTCTGCAACGCCTGAAAATATTGCGAAATTTGAAGCCACAAGGGCTGATTTAGAGAGACAGCAACAAGAATCATTAGTGGTCGCTAACGAAAGGGCTGAAAAATTAAATAACCTATCAGTTTCAATTAAGCGTAAAGCAGGTGCAGAAGGTAAGTTATATGGCTCTATAGGTACAGTTGATATTGTTGATGCGATTACTGAGCAAGAAGACGTAGAGCTTGTTAAGCAGGAAATTAGAATGCCAGATGGACCAATCAGAAATTTAGGAGAATACGAGTTAACTGTTCAACTTCATGCAGACGTCTCTACTCAAATCATGGTTAATGTGATTAGCGAGGAAGAAAGCTAGTTTTTTTAAGCATTATTTTTTTAAGTAGTTTTTTTGTTCGCTATCAATTTTAATTAGTTTTAATTTCAGAGGAATTAATGGTAGAACCGGTAAAAAAATCATTTCTAAATGACACTGAAACCACCGCATTAAAATTGCCACCCCATTCAATTGAAGCGGAACAAGCGGTACTTGGTGGTATATTTTTAAATAAAGAAGCTTGGGATAAAGTCGCGGAACATGTCAATGAAGATGATTTCTACAGAAAAGACCATCGTATTATTTTTCGTGCTATCAGTAAATTAAGCAATGAGGGTCAGCCATGTGATATCGTGACTGTGACTGAATGGTTAGAAAGTCATCAATTACTTGATGAAGCAGGGGGGATGAGCAGCATCGCATTACTCGCTGAAAACACTCCAAGTGCAATGAATATCAAATCCTATGCTGATATTATCAGGAAACGTTCAATCCTCAGGCAACTAATTTCAGCAACATCTAATATAAATGATACAGTTTTTAATCCGCAAGGCCGTAGCAGTGAACAAATTCTTGAGTTAGCTGAACAGCTTGTATTTGACATCGCAGAACAGGAAGAACGTAGCAATCAAAGTTATCAAAATATAAGCGCATTCACTCAGCCCGTAATGAATAGAATTCAGGAATTAAAAGAAAGTGATAGTCCAATAACTGGGATAGCAACTGGATTTAGTGATCTTGATTATAAAACTGGTGGATTTCAGCGTTCTGATTTAGTTATTATTGCCGGCCGTCCATCCATGGGTAAGACTGCTCTAGCTGTAAATATTGCTGAAAACACTGCAATTAAGGCTAAATTAAGTGTCGCTATTTTTAGCATGGAAATGCCCGCTGAACAACTGACCATGCGCATGATGTCGTCCTTGGCTAGTCTTGACCAGCATAAAGTAAGAACCGGAGATTTGGATGGAGAAGATTTCACACAATTACATAGCACAGTGAATTTGTTGTCTGATACCAAAATGTTTATTGATGATACCCCTGCGCTAACGCCTGCTGAATTAAGAGCAAAGTGTCGCAGAATATCTCGCGAGCATGGCTTAGATCTCGTTGTTGTTGATTATTTACAGTTAATGCAAGTTGCTGGTACAGCGGAAAATCGGGCAACAGAAATTTCAGAAATTTCACGTTCTTTGAAAGCTATGGCAAAGGAACTAAATATACCTGTCGTTGCATTATCACAATTGAATCGCAGCGTGGAATCAAGACAAGATAAACGTCCTGTTATGTCTGATCTTCGAGAAAGCGGTTCTATAGAACAAGATGCTGATGTCATCATATTCATTTATCGTGATGAAGTATATGATCAGGATAGCGTGGATAAAGGTATGGCCGAAATTATTCTTAGTAAACAACGAAACGGGCCAATAGGTAAAGTTAAGCTTGCTTTTCGAGGGCAGTATACTCGATTTGATGACTATATTGAGGACCCTCTAAAATACGATAATTTCTCGGCTGGGAAATATGAATGACGCGACCTTCAAGAGTAATTATTGATTTAAAGGCGCTTAAACACAATTTTTCTCAGATAAAAAAAATTGCACCAAACACTAAGGTTATGGCTATCGTTAAGGCCGATGCCTATGGCCATGGTTTAGTAAGAGTCGCAAAAGCACTTAGCGAAACAGATGCTTTTGGGGTTGCTTGTATCGAAGAGGCTCAACAGCTCAGGGCTGCCTCCATAAAAACTCCTATTATTTTACTCGAGGGCCCATATAAGCCAGACGATCTCTCATTAATTATAAAACTCGGATTGGATATTGTTATTCATGACAATTACCAGTTAGAAATATTAGAAAATTCAGAAATCGAAGGTTTCGTTCAAGTATGGTTGAAAATTGATACCGGTATGCATCGGCTTGGGTTTTCAAGCAATAAAACTAAAGATGCATTAAAAAGATTAGAATTATGTAGAAATATTAATTCAACTCCAATACTAATGACACATTTAGCAACTGCTAACGAAAAAAATAATGAACTAACATTTAAGCAGTTAGCTACCTTTAAGGAAGTTAGTAGTAGTGTAAATGCAGAAAAAACTATAGCTAACTCAGCAGCAGTCATCAATCATCCAGAAACACATTGTAATTGGGTAAGACCAGGGTTGATGTTATATGGTGTTTCACCACTTGTTGATAGAAGTGGTTACGAACACGACCTGAAACCAGTAATGACTCTCGAATCAGAAATAATCTCAGTTAAGTTTTTATCAAAAGGTGAAACAGTTGGCTATGGCGCAACATGGAGATGTCCAGAAGATATGTTGATAGGAATTATTGCTGCAGGTTATGGCGATGGTTTTCCTAGGCATGCTAAGTCTGGGACACCAGTGCTTGTTAATAAAACTCGCTGTAAATTAATTGGTTGCGCATCAATGGATATGATGACTGTCGATTTACGTAATGAGCCTAATGCAAAAATAGGAGATAAAGTAGTTTTATGGGGCAATTTACTCCCAATTGAAGAGATAGCAATGTTTGCTGAAACTATTCCCTATGAATTATTGTGCGGTGTTCATAAACGACTACAGTTTATTGAACGAAATTAGTCTAAATATTATTTACTTTTATTCTTCTGTTTCATTATGACTAATTGTATCGACTGTTTTAATACGCGCCATTTTTATAGAACTCTCTGAGACTTGAGTGATTTCTATAAGATAGTTACCAATCTTTAATGTGGTTCCTGATTTCGGGATATATTCCAGATTTTTTAACAATAGGCCATTCAGGGTCTTAGGACCCTCAGATGGCAAATCCCAACCTAATTCACGATTAATTTCTCGAATGTTTGCAGAGCAGTCAATCAAATAATAGCCATCATTATGATTTTGAATATCAAGGTTATGAGTTTGTATATCCGTCGTAAATTCACCAACAATTTCTTCTAAAATATCCTCTAATGTAACCACACCCTGAATGACACCGTATTCGTCAACAACAACACCAAAGCGACGTTTTTTTCTCTGAAAATTTAGCATTTGCACGTGTAGTGGTGTACCACTAGGTACAAAATAACAATCCATCATAATAGATAGGAGTGATTCTTTTGTAATTTCTTTTTCATTCATTATTCGAGGTATCCTTCTAATATGAATGATACCAATAATATTTTCAATATTGGATTTATAGACTGGTAATCTTGTATGTTGGCAATGTGAGATTTGTTCAATTATGTCATCAATTGATTTATCTAAATCAACAGCAGTAACTTCATTTCTTGGAACCATAATATCATTAACAGTAACATTTTCTAATTCAAGAATATTAATTAGCATTCTTTGATGTCTTTGAGGTATCAAAATTCCAGCTTCACGCACTATGGTTCTTAATTCCTCACTCGATATATTTTCATCATTTTTATCCTTAATGTTAATACCAATTATATAAAGCAAGCGGTTTGATACTGCATTTATTAGCCAAACTGCAGGATATACAAGTTTCATTAGAATATTTAGGATATAGCTTGCAGGTAACGCAATTTTTTCAGGATGTATCGCGGCAATAGTTTTGGGCATTACTTCTGCGAAAATCAAAAAAATCAAAACAAGAATTATGGGAGCTAAAGCGACTCCTAAATCGCCAAGTAGTCGTATACCAATTATTGTAGCTATCGATGCAGCAAAGAAATTAACTAAATTATTTCCAAGCAAAATTAAGCCAATTAAACGATCTGGTCTTTCCAGTAATTTTTTGGAAATTAATGCACTCTTTTTTCCTTCCTTAGCAAGATGACGCAATCTATAACGGTTTAATGCAATCATTGCCGTTTCTGAACTAGAAAAAAATGCGGAAAAAATAATAAGAATTAATAGGGTTCCAAAAAGAACCGTAAGTGGGATTTCTTCCAAAGAATTTTAGCCTCTGTAATTATAAGTATATATTTGACTGAAATAACCATATCCCTGTCAAGAGATTTATGTATATTTTTTAAATTAAACTCGGTGCAGTATAAATTCTAGAATAAACTTAGAGCCAGTATAGGCGAGTAATAGGCTTATAAATCCACCAATTACCCAGTTTATAATTCGTTTTCCACGCCAAGATTGGAACCAGCGCCCCCATAAAACGACGGCGTATATTGCCCATGCAAGTATGGATAATACGGCTTTATGTGTTAGATGTTGTTCGAATATATCGTAAATAAATACTACACCTGTTATTAGGCTTAAGCTGAGAAGAAAGAAACCCATTACAATAATTTGAATAAGCAACTTCTCCATAATTTCCAATGGAGGGAGTATGTTGATAATTTTTGAAACTCTTTTGGTTTTTATTAATCTTTCCTGCAATGATAGTAGAAGAGCTTGCAGAGTTCCGATCATTAATAAACTATAAGCACAAATTGAAAGAAATATATGAATACGTAAACCCATAGAAAGGTTTTGTTTCATGATATATTCGTTTTCTATTAATTGCTCTAGAAATAGCGCTATTGCTGCAATTGGGTATAGTGCTAATAATAATTGTTGAATAGGTTGATAGAACGAGAGAAAGAGTACGATTAGTGCAACTAGCCATCCGATGACCGAAATAGCATTGAAAAATCCGAAATCTAGACCAACTTCTGTGAAAATAGATTCATGCAATATATCAGCATGTAAAAAAAGTGCAGCTAACCCAAAGAATAAAATAAACCATTCTTTTTTGTTAAATATAGAAAAAACATTAAAAATCTTAGCCGCAAGAAAAAATGTTGCTACTATGTATAATAAAATTGCTAAAATAGCTTGTATATCCATAATTAATAAACTTTATTTTATAATATGTAGATTATTTTATATATAATATAATAACCAATACTTTAACATTCATTCGAAAAAATAACCGATATTTTAAATTTCTAGGGTAATGCAATACAAGTAACTTTCATAATTCAAGGATTTTTATGTTTGATCAGCTATCAAAAAAATTTAGTAGTATTTTCACCAATCTTCGTGGTTATGGTCGCTTATCTGAAAAGAATATTAATGATGGCCTAAGAGATTTACGAATAGCATTGCTTGAGGCAGATGTTGCATTATCAGTTGTTCGTGTTTTTTTAGAAATTATTCGTAAACGTGCAACTGGTAAAGAGGTATCAAAATCTTTAACTCCAGGACAGGCCTTGATTAAAATTATAAATGAAGAGCTTGTTGAATTAATGGGAAAGCGTAATGAAAGTCTCAAACTAAATACATCGCCGCCCGCAGTTGTTTTACTGGCTGGATTACAAGGAGCTGGGAAAACAACAACATGTGCAAAATTGGGTGTATTTTTAAAAGAAAAGGAAAATAAAGCCGTTGCACTTGTAAGTTGCGATACATATAGGCCAGGTGCGATTAAACAATTGGAAATTCTAGCTAAGGAGAATAGTTTATCTTGGATAAAGAGCGAGGAGTCAGAAAAGCCTAAAGAGATTGTGAAAAATGCACTGGTAAATGCAAAAAGACAACTTTATGACGTCTTAATTGTTGATACTGCTGGCCGACTCCATGTTGATGGTGAAATGATGAGCGAAATTAAATCACTGCACAGTATATTGAGTCCGATTGAAACCTTATTTGTCATTGATAGCATGATGGGCCAAGATGCTGTGAACGCTGCCTCAGCTTTCAATGAAGAATTGCCATTAACAGGGAGCATTTTGACTAAAGCGGATGGTGATGCAAGAGGTGGGGCAGCATTAACAGTCAAATATATTACAGGAAAGCCCATTAAATTCATTGGTGTTGGAGAAAGAAGTGGAGATCTATCTCCTTTTAATCCAGATAGAATTGCTTCACAAATATTAGGTATGGGAGATGTATTAACCTTAATAGAAGAGGTTGAAGAGAAAACTAATAAAGAAGAGGCGCTTAAATTAAGCAAAAAGATAAAAAAAGGAAATAAATTTAATTTAGAAGATTTTAGAGATCAATTAAAACAAATGTCTAGTATGGGTGGAATTAACAATATTCTAGAAAAATTACCTGGTATAAAAAACCAAGCAAGTAATATAGCTACTCAATTAAATGATCGCGAATTGACTAAGCTGGTAGCTATTATAGATTCAATGACAAGTGACGAGAGAACTGATCCTAAAATAATAAATGGCTCAAGGAAGAAAAGAATAGCATTTGGTTCTGGCACACGAATTCAAGATATAAATCAATTATTAAAAAAATTCAATCAAATGCAAAAGATGATGAAAAGATTTTCAAATAAGGATGGTTTATCAAGAATGTTGAAGGGAGTTAGTGGAAATAATCCGTCTGGATTTCCATTTTAAATAACAAATACAGCAATACTTAGGATATAAAAGAAAAAAGTATTCTATTTATAATGAGACTAGCTATTATTTTTTTCAGCCAAGATGGAAAATAAAGTCATAATTGATATGGTGACAAAAACGATAAGGCTCCACTCCGCAATACTCAAACCAATAAACCTCCATTGAACCTCAGCACATTCACCAGAACCACTCAGAATCATTCTTATAGCATCAGCAAATGGAAAAACATTAAGCATATAATCGAGCCCCGGACCACATTCTGGAACGAGCTCCGGAGGTAAATGTTGCAGCCATACTTGTCTGCCTGCAATACAAGCACCAATTATTGCAGTAAAAAAAAGAAGAGCTTTATAAATGATTTTCCATATATCGATAGGATTATGAATAACGCCCATCAAACTTATAAGAATGATTAGTATATAAGCAATTCTTTGTAATATGCAAAGCGGACAAGGTTCTAGACCTTGAACATATTCCAGATACAAACCAAAGACCATTAATGCTATACAACTAAACATTACAGTAAGAAAAAACATTCTAGTGCTCATTGCTTTTTACTCAATTTAATTAGTATTTATAGGTAAAATTTTTAGCTTATTCTTTTTTTCGACATCCGCATATATAGGGCTATCTAATTTATCAGATTCTATCACTGCAAGGCCATGGGACACATTAGATATGCTATCAATGTTAAGAATTTCACCAATTTTTTTTGATGAATCATCTTGGTACAAATAGTCACCAGCCTTTAATTTATAGTTATTTTCAGTTTTAATTAATTTCAAAGTCTTTTTAACTTTACCCCGATGATGTAGTCTCGCAATTACCTCTTGCCCAACATAACAGCCTTTTGAAAAGCTAACCGCACCGAATTTATCAAGATTTAACATTTGTGGTAGAAATTTTTCTTTATTTTCAAAATCAATCCAAGCAAAACCTGCTAGGATATCGAAATGATTCCAGATCTTAGAATTAACAGCTATTTCTCTATGCTTATCTATCAAAGATAATACATTTGGCATCATTTTGGCATCTGCTATTATTAAATATCTGCTAGAAAAATCTGGAAGTTTTGTTAAATGGCCTGAGCAGCCCTCTATTTTTATTACACCCCCATCTTCAATGGAAGCGTTTTCGGGTGCTACCGATAAAGGATTTTTGTAATTTACTAAACCAACGAGTAATACTTTTTCAGTTACATCATTTATTTTAGTATCTGAACGCAGAATATACATTTTTAACTTTTCCAAAACGTAGTCTTTCATATCTTTTTTTAAAACTAAAATGTAACTCTTTTTAATATTTAATATGAGAAAATTTGTAATTACCCTTCCTTTAAGATTACACCATGATGAAAATTCTGATTTTGTCTCTGATTTACTTAAATCACCAGTTAACTGATTTTGTAAAAAATCAAATCTATCATTACCAGTAATTTCTAGTATTGAAAAATCTGTAAGTGGACAAATTAATTCTGAATCTAAATTATGTGATTCATTTATAGTCATATTTCTCTCATTGAGAATTGACGACCAAATGTTTTCAACGCTATCCATGTTCTGAAATTAAGTAATATTTCTTGATGAGCGGATTTTTTTGATGATTGCGATTAATGTTGTATCCTCAGGCTTATCTTTTCCAAGTATCCAGTTCAAAATATCAAGGTCCTGTTCTTCAAGAAGTCTCGAAAAGGCCGATTTATCTTTACTATTGAGTTTATCATATGAATTTTTAATGAAATCTTGGAAAACAATATCCATTTCTTTAATCCCACGTCTACTTCGCCAAAAAAGCCGTGATTTTTTATCTGACATTTTTTGAATGATATTTTATCTAAATAGTTCTAGGTTATGCGAGAGACTAAAAGTTTCTTAATCTCAGCAATTGCTTTTGCTGGATTTAGGCCCTTTGGACAGGCATTCGTGCAGTTCATAATTGTATGACAACGATATAGACTGAATGAATCTTCTAGTTTATCCAAACGTTTATCTGTTGATTTATCACGACTATCAACAATCCAACGATATGCTTGCAATAATATTGCAGGCCCAAGGTAGCGTTTACTATTCCACCAGTAACTTGGACAGCTAGTAGAGCAACAGGCGCACAGTATGCATTCATAGAGTCCATCCAGTTTTTCTCTGTCATCTTTTGATTGTATCCTTTCTGAGTCTTCCGGAGCAGGAGTTTCAGTTTGTATCCATGGTTTAATCGAAGCATATTGTTTATAGAAATTACTCAAATCAGGCACTAGGTCTTTGACTACCGGCATATGCGGCAGTGGATAAATTGCTATATCTCCATCAAAACTTGAAATTGACTTTGTACAAGCTAGTGTGTTGGTGCCCCCAATATTCATCGAGCAGGAGCCGCATATACCCTCACGACATGAACGCCTGAAAGTCAATGTTGAGTCTATTTCATTCTTAATATAAATAATGGCATCGAGAATCATAGGACCAAAATTATCTAAATTAACTTCATAAACATCTACTCTTGGGTTTTCACCAGAATCTGGCTCCCAACGATAGATATGAAATTTTTTCTTACGCGCGGCACCGTTAGCTTTAGAAAATATTTTTCCTGATTTTATTTTAGAATTTTTAGGTAATATAAATTCAGCCATTGCGCACCTTTAGTTTTTTATAATTAGTAGACTCGTTTTTTTGGTGGAAAAACATCAACATCGTCCGTGAGTGTGTACATGTGAACCGGCCTGTATTCAAAACTTACGCTACCATCATTATTTAGAGTCGATAAAGTGTGTTTCATCCAGTTTTCATCATCTCTATCAGGAAAATCCTCACGCGCGTGAGCACCACGACTCTCTTCTCTATTATAAGCAGAGTGTATGCTAACCATAGCACAACGTAAAAGATTATCTAATTCTAATGTTTCCACTAAATCTGTATTCCAAACCATTCCCTTGTCATCAATTTTGACATCCGGGAAAGAATCCCATATTTCCGACATTTTATTGATTCCTCTTTCTAATGTCTTTCCTGAACGAAAAACTGCTGCATCTTTTTGTAGAGTACGTTGCATATTGTCACGTATTTCAGCAGTTTTAATTGAGCCATTATTTTGACGCAAATTGTCTATACGAGATAAGCTCTCATCACCAGCATTAATAAGCTTTTTATGGGGAGAATTTGGTTTTATATTTTCAGCACAAAAGTTTGCAGAGGCTCTTCCAAATACAATTAAATCTAACAAGGAATTTGAGCCTAAACGGTTAGCTCCATGAACTGATACGCAACCAGCTTCACCAATTGCCATTAGACCCTCTACAATACAATCTGGGTCACCATTTTTTAATGTAACTACCTGTCCTTTATAATTAGTTTGTATTCCACCCATATTATAATGCACTGTTGGTATTACAGGTATTGGCTGTTTTGTAACATCAACTCCAGCAAAGATTTCAGCAGACTCAGCAATTCCTGGCAGACGTTCATTTATTACGTCAGAACCTAAATGTTCAAGGTGTAGCTGTATATGATCTTTTTCTTCACCAATTCCTCTTCCTTCATTAATTTCCATTGTCATTGCCCTGCTTACAACATCTCGAGAGGCTAAGTCTTTAGCTGATGGGGCATATCGCTCCATGAATCTTTCACCTTCAGAATTTGTTAGGTAGCCACCTTCACCCCTTACTCCTTCTGTTATTAAGCAGCCTGAACCATATATTCCAGTTGGATGAAATTGTGTAAACTCCATGTCTTGAAGAGGTATTCCCG
This sequence comes from Legionellales bacterium, assembly GCA_002692205.1. GTDB lineage: Bacteria > Pseudomonadota > Gammaproteobacteria > Eutrophobiales > Eutrophobiaceae > UBA11869. The sequence continues at coordinate 20,053 of NZJM01000049.1, forward strand.
CACGTAAAACCATACCATTCCCATCACCAGTACATGTGTGTGCAGATGTTGCAGAAAAATATGCTCTACCATAGCCTCCAGTTGCAAGTACAACTTGATGAGCTCTAAATCGATGTATTATTCCATCTTCAAGATTCCATGCCATAACACCACGACACACATCTCCATCCATTATTAAATCAAAAGCAAAATATTCTATAAAGAATTCGGCATCAAATTTCAATGATTGCTGATAGAGTGTATGTAATATTGCATGACCAGTTCTATCCGCAGCAGCGCAAGTTCGTTGAGCTGTACCTTCTCCATAGTTTGTTGTCATTCCACCAAATGGTCTTTGATATATTTTGCCTTCTTCGGTACGAGAAAATGGTACACCTTGGTGCTCTAGTTCAATTACTGATGGAGCAGCCTCTCGACACATGTATTCAATTGCATCTTGGTCGCCCAGCCAATCTGAACCCTTAATTGTGTCATACATATGCCAGCGCCAGTCATCTGGCCCCATATTACCAAGTGCAGCGCTCATTCCTCCCTGCGCTGCAACAGTATGACTACGTGTTGGAAATACTTTTGTGATGCAAGCAGTTTTTAAGCCTTTAGCTGCCATACCAAAAGTCGCCCTTAATCCTGCGCCACCAGCACCAACAACAACAATATCGTATTCATGATTAACAATTTTATAAGCATCTGTCATATTAAAATTCCACGTATATTATAATCATTGAAATTACAGCGCTTAAAGCAAATAAAGAGGCAAGGGTTTTAATTGAAATCAATAAGACCTTTTTTCGCCATTCCGTTGCAATATAATCTTCAATAACGACTTGCAAGCCTAAGACAGCATGATAGTAAAGAATCAAAATAAAAAGCAGCATCAGAACGGAATTAGTTACATTACCCAGCCACGAAGTAACCGTTTCATAACTAGCTCCATGCATAGTAGTTACTGAATAAATAAACCAAAGACTTAAAGGAGCAAGAGCAACTGCGGTTAATCTTTGCGCCCACCAATGCTGTACTGCCTCACTTGAGGAAAATAGTATACGAAATATTTTTGATAGTTTCATATTGATATAACATTACCAAGAATAAGCGTTAACAATGTAAGCATTATACTAATAAAAATCATTGCGTAACCGGATCTATATGTAGTTGATATGTCTAAGCCCAACCCAATATCCCAAAATAGATGTCTAATACCATTTGCTAGGTGATAAAAAAGTGAAAAAATAAAACTAATTAAAAGTAATTTTCCATACCATGATATTACATGTTCATGAAAAGTATTATAGCTCTCCTCACCAAGTGCCAAACTAATTAACCATAACGTCATAAGTAAAATCCCAAAGCTTAGAAAAATACCAGTACCCCTATGAGTAATTGATAAAACAGACGTCAATTGAGGTTTGTATATTTGTAGATGCGGAGACAGTGGCCTATTAACCGTTTTCATCAATAATATCCTATGTTTTATTATTTTTTTAAAGTATGCGAAGCTAGTAGATATCGCATTTTATTTTTTATGTTTTTTAAAAATCTATACAGCGACCTTTTTTCTCCCAATCACCATAGCGAGTTGGCTCAGGCCCTTTTGGTCCACCAATTTCCTTTTGTTTATTTTTGGTTTTCTTTAAAGTTTCTTTCTCAGTTTTTATATTTTTTTTCTCTATATCTTTAGTCATATTTTAATACGCTATTTTGTTAGTATAGTTTTTATTTTTTGCATCGCAAAAAAAAGCATGCTCATTATAATTCAAAAATTGACTCATCAGGGGTGCTATTTACCGATTTCTCTTAGTTTTTCATGTAAATCATGAGGTGTTGAAACCATCCCGTCTGCACCCCAGCTCTTCGGGTCTGCCGTATTTTCAATGTAACCATACAACGCTATAAGGGTTTTAGTACCTGCCCTCGAGCCAGATTCGACATCACGTTTTGCATCGCCGACAAAGACCGTAGATGCGGGATTAGCCTCAATCAGTTTACATGCATGAATAACTGGAGCTGGATGTGGTTTATTATGCTCAACAGTATCTCCACAAACAATACAAGAGGCTCGATCATCAAGTGATAGTTCCTTTAGTAAAGGCATGGTTAGTGATGTTGATTTATTCGTTACTATTCCCCATATTTTTTTCTCATCCTCAAGTCTATTAAGTACGTCTGCCATCCCGTCAAATAATTTTGTTTCTCGGGCGATATTTTTAGCATACACATCTAGAAATTTTTTTTTAATTTCATCAAAACCCAACTGATCTACTTCAAGATTAAAACCCAGCTTTATCATAACATTTGCGCCGAGAGAAACTGTTGGCCTAATTAAATCAATAGGTATTTCTGGTAGTTCCTTCCACTCACGAACTACATTTAGGGCATAAGCAAGATCCAAGGCCGTATCCGCAAGTGTTCCATCAAGATCAAAAAGGATATGCTTAATCATTAGAAGTTACATCTAGTATATAATTGACATCAAGATTTTTTGTTAGGATGCTTGTTTTTAGTAGAGGAAAATATTTAATACCGCATAGTTCGTTTGTTTTAAGTTTGAATCTATTGCACCAACTAACTAGCTCAGATGGACGGATAAATTTTTCGTAGCTATGTGTATTTTTTGGTAATAGTTTGAGAATATATTCACCAGTAATTATAGCCAAAATATAAGCTTTCATATTCCGGTTAATCGTTGAAAATATTATATGCCCACCAGGTTTTATCATTTTACTTGATGATTCAATAATTGATAGCGGGTTTGGAACATGTTCTAGAAGCTCCATGCAAGTTATTAAGTCAAATTTATTAATATTTTCTTCAGAAATTTTCTCTGCATTTATAGTGCGATAATTGATGTTTAATTCGTTATCAGATGCATGCTTGGATGCAACTCGAATATTTTCTTCTGATGCATCTATGGCTGTAACAATAGCTCCTTCTTTAGCTAGGGACTCTGAAAGAATGCCTCCTCCGCAGCCAATGTCTAGGACATTTTTTCCTTGTAAATTTATTTTTTTTGTTATGAACTTTAGTCTAGCGGGATTTATTTCATGGAGAGTTCTGAATTCCCCATCAAGGCTCCACCAGCTATTTGCTCTTGAAGAGAATTTCTCTAATTCATTTAAATCCGTATTTTCAAGTCCTATCATAGAATCAATTAGTTATAAAAATTTAATGTTGATGGATAACTAGATTTTGCCAATAAGGTGCTGAATAATAGGCATTATTTCTTTTTTAGTAAAGAAATTAAACATTTATTTGGTATTTGTACAGGTATGGTTTGTATCAAAATCATGTAGTTGGCTCATTTCTACAATAAAATTAAAATGACGTTGATATTCTTATCGAAGAAAAAAAACGCTAGTAACTAATATACAAAAAATGAGGCTTAATATGATTATTGCAAGATAAAGTGGTCTTTTATTTTGCAAGTTTATTATTTTGATTAGTTCTTTAAGCGTTTTTTTATTTTTTTTATTCTTATGCGGGACATATTTAACTTCTTCTATGATTATTCTACCAGCTACGATGTCCTTTATAAGTTTTTCACGTTCTTGATAATACTCATTGCTACTTATTCTCCCAGTCGAGTAATCTTTAATTAACTGAGATAATGATTCTTTTTTCACCAAATTATCCTTTTTTCTTATAAATTATCCCACATCTTCGCGCATCAATCTAAAACCAGTTGCTTCGTCCCCTTCACCTTTGTGAGTTCGTTCTAGAGAAATGGCGCACTTCGAATGAGCGTCTGTGTAAGCACCACCTCTGACTAGTAACCCGCCTTCACCTATTACCCATTCCTGGACATTACCGATATAATTTTTTAATCCCCAACCGTTAGACTTACCAGACTTAACGCTTACAATCCCTGTACCCTTAATTAATTTCTGATTAACTGAAACACGACAATTAAAATCCTTTTTTGGTTGTTTGCCACCTGCGTTCGCTGCATATTCCCATTCAGACTTGGTTGGAATACGATATATTTTTCCGGTTCTTTCTGATAGCCATGATGCGTAATCTTTTGCTTGTTGCATAGTTATATTTCTTATTGGATCATTTCTTTTATCCTTATCTTTAATCGGACTGCATGTATTACTGAGTATGCAATACTTACTCCAATCACTCACTGAAATTTCGTATTTAGCAATAGCAAAAGGTTTGTCATATGTTTCACCGTTGGGGACAACAACCATAAGTGGGCCACGCGCTGACTTATGTATCATATCAAAACAGATAGCTTTAGCTCGTTTGCCGTAACCTGCTAAACGTTTTGTGCACTCTGAGTCGCTTTCAATAGGTTTCCAGTTTGCTCTGGAGCCACCATCATTGGTATTTCCAGAGATTGAATCAATAGATCCTTCTCTAGCTCTAATTTTGGGTTTTGGTTTAGGTTTAACTTTTGCGATTAGTTGATTTAATTTATCCTCGGCATCTAAAATTTCAGGGCTATCAGTCCAAAAACTTTTAGCACGACTCAGCAAGCTTTTAGCAACTTTAAGTTTTTCAAACTCCTCTCCTGCTGACTCCATGTCTTGTTGATATATTTTAAATATATTTTGTGCTTCTTTCTTCTTATCATCGAGTAATCTCAAAAAACTAATAAATTGTGGATGAGTCCCAAACTTTTCAGAAGCATTTTTTTCGATTTGTGATGCTTCTGTTAGTTTACCAGATGCAATTGCTGCATTTGCCTCAGATAAACCTGACCAAGGCTTCAACTTTAACTCATTTTTTAAACTCGCTAAGATGCTACTAGCTGGGAAAAGTCTAGCAGCGGTCTGGGCAAGACCAGCTGCTGCATTTTCATCTTTTGCTTTGAGTGAATTAATTCTCTCAGCGAGAACATTTGCTGCATTTTTTCTAAAATCTGATGAATTAGTCGGTGATGCGTAGTTTTCAATTTGATCTATTTTGAGTCTTACATTTGTTGGAAATGATAATGAATTTTTAAATAATTCTGTTAGTTCTAATATATTTGCCTCAGCCTGATATTCATCTTTCAATGAGCGGAGCATTTCATTTGTTAAGTCAAGCTCCAAGCCTTTTGTCACCAGAGAAAATGCAGCAATGTAATCCTTATTTTCGGCATTTGTTTGTGCTAATCGTGCATAACTATCTGCAAGTAAACGGGGAGCTTCAGACGTTATGTAGGTATCTGTTTGAGGGATATCAGCCTTAAGTTGGTCAAAAAGTTTCTCAGCTTCAACAATATTATTTGCTTCCGTGAAGATTTTAAAGTCACTTTTGTTTGCTTCAACTTTAGCTTTTCTTTCAGATTCATCGCGAGCACTACTTATAGCATTACGAGTTTCTAGTATCAGTTCCAAACCAGGAGAGAATCGTTCAACTATGTCAAGATATCCATCTGCAGCATCGAAGCGTTCTTCCTGCAAAGTCTCACCTGCTTTTTCTAAATAAAGACTAGATATTTTTTCTCGATAATTGATTAATTTTTTGTTGGTATTAGTATCTTTTTTAGACAAACTTGATAATTCTTGAATATTTCTAAGTAATTTTATTTCCCAGTCTTGATTATCAATATTTGCACTAGCGAGCGCGGATTCTATTGAGTTTATATTGCTATCAGTCATATCAAATATTGCTTTTTTACGAGCATCGCCAGTTAAATGGGCAAGCCTTACCTCAGTTAATTGATCATTTAGTTGGAACGCGACCATTAGCGCACTAAAATTTGAGATAAGGTTTTTAGCATCATTACGAGCTCCGGTTTTTAGAACTACATCCAATTCTTTTTGCATCAACGGCATAAATTTTATAGATAACGATTGCACAAGGTCGCTGTCAGGACTCAGGTTTGCTAATTCAGATATAATAGCTTGTTGGTCCTTAAAGCTAATTAGCGATGTTAATTGTTTTTTAATAATATTTAATTCAGATTCTAATTGAGCTACCCGTTGCGCTCGTTGTATCTTTTTTTCTAAGTCATTTAATCTAACATCATCTTTTGCCGTAGTTAATCCTGATTTAACCAGTTCTAATGCACTCGCAAATTGGTTAGCTTCAAACTTCTCTATAGCAAGCAGTCGATACGCATTACTTGGTCTGGGATCTTCTAATAGAGGATGCCCAGGCTCAATACGAGCGATTTTCTCCAAAATATTTTTTGTGTTATCAATTAGCTGAGGATCTTTTAATGCGCTGACATATTCCGCGTTTAAATCACTAATAATTTTCTTTTTACTGGTTGTTACGAGCGTCGTTTGTCTCTCTAAAAATTGTGATTCTGGATAGAACTTTCCTATTTCTTGAATAACCATATTAGCTGCTGGAAAATCAAAACTATCATTATCTGCATCAGTTAAAAATGCGACTTTATCGCTAAAGTAATTTTGAATGGCATTTTTTGCTTCATCAGCAATTGTCGCTTGATCAGTTTTATCCAACAAAAGGATCTCATCGAGTTTACCTATAATCGTTTGTTGATCGCCTTTATTAATCTCAGTTATTAGACTATCAATCGTTCTTTGATGTAAATAATCTATAGTAGGAGATATCAGCATAAGTGTTAGAATAATTAGAACGGCAGCAGCAATGACAAATGGATTCTTATGCCATGTTGCTTTACCCTCTAGTTCTTCTACAAAATGTTCAACTGTTGGACTTCTATCAGCTCGATGAAAAGCAACACCTCGTTTTAATGCACGATTTTGTTTTTTATTTAAATGTTTGATTTCGGGCGGTATAAGATTATTTTCTTTCGCTTTATTGGCTGCTAGTTTATTAAAAGGGTGTTTTGCAGTAAGTAATTCATATGCAGTACAACCAAGCGCATATGTATCATCTCTTGTATCGGGTTCTTCACCTTCAAGCATTTCGAGGCTAGCATAAGCTGGCGTTAAAGCTCCAAGTTTTCCAGGGTCGAAAAGCGTTTTTTCAGCTTCGCCTGCTACTGGATTTTTAACAGCACGAGCAATACCAAAATCTAATGTTTTAACCGTACCATCATTACAAAGAAATGCATTACCAGGCTTGAAATCAGAATGCACCAATCTGAGCTCATGAGCATAAGTCAGTCCAGCACCAAGTTGTTTTATAATTTCGTATGCCTCTTCAAAAGGCAATCCTTTCTTTGGGCGTACTTTCTTTCTTATAAAGTCTTTAAGCTCCATTCCTTCCATAAGTTCCATTGTGATATAGACTGGAGTACCTGGGCCACCAACACGGTCAAAATCATAAATTGTTGCAATATTGGGATGCGCTAGTTTTTGTTGACGGCTTGATTCACGTTGAAGCGAAATAAACGCCTCCGGATGATCTTTGAAATCCTCATTCAGTAGTTTAATAGCAACGTATGGTTTTTTATCTTTTGCTTCGGCTTTTAGTAAATCGAGTGCTTTGTATACTTTACCCATCCCACCAATACCAAGGACTTTTTCCAGTTTAAAACGTTGTTTTATAATAGAGCCCGGGCCGTAGTTACCTTCATCCTCTCCCGACGTTTTTGTAGCATTACCAGGAGCAATGGTTGCCTGTGTTTTTGTGGTACTTGATTTTGCTGCAGTTTTTGTACCACTTCCCTCGGCAACAACAGTTGCCTCGTTCTCTTCACCACCAATGACAGTTTTCTCTTCACCACCAATGACAGTTTTCTCTTCACCACCAATGACAGTTTTCTCTTCAC
>NZJM01000050.1 GCA_002692205.1 Legionellales bacterium
CTTATCATTTGCCACCCAATCTTCTAGGTATTTTTCAATTAAATGAAAATCCTCACCCTTGTGTTCTGTAAAAGTCACATACTGGTTATCTTTGCCAATTTTAAAAAGCGTATTCACTAAAATAAAATACGCTGTTGCTAATTGGCGCCGTTTTTCAATTTCTCTGCCACCGCGAACATCTAAATTCATTAAACAAATGGGGTCTTGGTATTTTGTTCTACCAAGCGATAAATTACCATCATCATGTTCTCTTAGAGTAACTGCGACATGACTGGTATCTGTTTGCATAACATCACCAAAGATTTTTAAAACAGAGGAAATAAATTTTTCTTTTATCTCTGGGGAAACTTTTCTGTTAATTTCAAATTGCAGGTGGGGCATTGGATAAATCCAAAAAATTAATCTTTATTTTTTTTCTTAATATTTTCTAATTCACTGTCAACTTTGTGCATATGGTCAAGTATCGAATTTAATGCATTCTGAATTGGGTCCGGCATATCCTTACTTTCAGCATAAGCATCAAAGCCGATTTTTTTAGCCATCGCCTCTCGCTGTTCGTTTTTCTCAGGTGAATCTTTTTGCATAACAACATGACCCGGTACGCCAACAACCGTGGCATTGGGCGGGATATCTTTTACAACAACCGCATTACAACCAATCCTTGCGCCATCAGAGATGACAATGGGTCCTAGTATTTTTGCACCAGCACCGATAACAACATCGTCCTTAATCGTAGGGTGACGTTTACCTTTATCCCAGGTGGTTCCACCAAGCGTGACTCCATGGTACATGGATACATCATCACCTATCTCAGAGGTCTCACCAATGACAATACCCATCCCATGATCAATGAAGAAGCGCCTGCCGATGGTTGCCCCCGGATGTATTTCAATACCAGTCATGAAGCGTGCGATATGCGCCATCAGTCGAGCAATTAAATGAAGCTTTCTACTCCACAGCCAATGATTAAAGCGATGAAAAACGATAGCCTGAAAGCCGGGGCAGGTAAAAATGGTCTCCGCAACAGAGCGGGCGGCTGGGTCGCGTTCAAAAACAACATCAATTTCTTCTTTTATTGTATTAAACATAATTAGGGCAATAGCTTTGAAATTGATTCAAGCTGTTCCTGGTAAGTTTCAATATCACTTAGTGTATCAGTTAAGCGTTGTTTTGCACCATCAACGACATCTTTGGGAGCACGTTCGACAAAGCTTTTATTTTCTAGTTTGGTAGATAATTGCATTTTTTCTTTTTCAAGGTTATCTATTATTTTACTAATTCGGTTATGTTCATCTTGTGGATTAATAAGATCAGCAAGTGGCACCAGCATTGTCATTTCTCCAGCTAAAGCCAAAGCCGCATCACTTACTTCATCTTCTGTGGGCACTATTTTTTCAATTTTACCAAGCATTTTAATTAGTAATTCATTTTTGTTGAGCCATCCTAATTCTTTTTTGGAGCCGCCTTTGGTTGAGACAGTTAATTCTTTACCCGGCGGGATATCTCTCTCAGAACGAATTCGCCTGATACCCATAACAAATGATTTTATCCACTCAATTTCTTCATCGGCTTTTTTATCTCTCTCAAATTCATCCTTACTAGGATAGGATTCCAACATGATAGTTTCACTATTTTTATTTAATATAGGCGCTACCCTGTGCCATAATTCTTCGGTGATAAAGGGCATAAAGGGATGTAAGCCACGGAGTAATGCATCTAGGATGTATACTAATGTATACAGTGTTCCTCTTTTTTCTTCCTCAGATTTCGCTTTATCATTTAGAGTAGATTTTGAAAATTCGAGATACCAATCACAATATTCATTCCAGACAAACTCATATAAAGCTTGTGAAGCAAGATCAAATCGATATGTTTTGATACCTTCCTGTGTCGCATTTAATGTTGTTGATAATTGACTTGTTATCCAACGTTCAGTTAAGCCAAATGTTTTTTTATCATTATTGATATCGATCTTTTGCGATTCTATGTTCATTAATACAAATCTTGTGGCATTCCAAATCTTGTTACAAAAATTTCTGTAGCCATCAATGCGCCCAATATCAAATCGTATATCCCTTCCCTGTGTCGCCAGCGATGCAAATGTGATTCTTAATGAATCTGTGCCATACGCATTAATACCATCTGGGAAATGTTGACGAGTCGACTTTTCAATTTTTTTCGCTAACTGAGGTTGCATCAGCCCCGTCGTACGCTTTCTAACCAAATCTTCAAGTTCAATACCATCAATTAAATCTAGTGGGTCAAGCACATTACCCTTTGATTTAGACATTTTTTGTCCGTCAGAATCACGAACAAGACCATGGATATAGACTTCTTTAAAGGGCGGTTCTCCGGTAAATTTTAATCCCATCATAATCATACGAGCTACCCAAAAAAATATAATATCGAAACCTGTCACAAGTACATTAGTTGGGTAGAATTTTTCAAGACGCTCAGTTTTTTTAGGCCAACCTAAAGTAGAAAAAGGCCAGAGTGATGATGAGAACCAAGTGTCTAAAACATCTTCATCCTGTTTTAATTTTTTATCTCCCAGATTATTTTTCTCTCTAATTTCTTTTTCGTTATGCCCAACAAAAATATTCCCATCGTCATCATACCAGGCAGGAATACGATGACCCCACCATAGCTGACGGCTAACGCACCAATCTTCTATATTTCGCATCCATTCGAAATACGTCTTTTCCCAGTTCTTCGGAACAAATTTAATCAGTCCATTTTCTACGGCTTTAATTGCTGGTTCTGCTAACGGCTTTACTTTGACATACCATTGGTCTGTTAAATAGGGCTCAACAATTGCATTTGAACGGTCACCTCTTGGAATCATAAGTTTATGATCTTCGACTTTCTCCAATAGCTTTTTATTTTCTAGATCAGCAATAATTTTTTTTCTGGCATCGAAGCGGTCCAGTCCTTGATATTGTTTTGGCGCTGCATTATTAATAATCGCATCAGCGGTGAAGATATTTATTTTCTCGAGATTGTGTCTTTCACCAACTTCGTAGTCGTTAAAATCATGTGCCGGTGTTATTTTTACGCAACCACTTCCAAATTCTGGGTCAACGTACTCGTCAGCGATAATAGGAATTAGTCTATCTGTAAGCGGTAGTGATACTTTTTTCCCAATGAGTTTGCTATATCGATCATCATCGGGGTGTACAGCTACCGCAGTATCACCCAGCATGGTCTCCGGTCTAGTTGTTGCAACAACAAGGTGCTCGATATCTTTTACTGATTCGGCAAGCGGATATCGCATATGCCAGAGATGGCCGTTTTCTTCTTCTGAAATAACCTCTAAATCTGAAATAGCGGTGTGGAGTACAGGATCCCAATTCACTAATCTCTTACCTCGATAGATGAGGCCTTTGTCATAGAGTTGCACGAACACTTCTCTTACCGCATCCGATAAACCTTCATCCATAGTAAAGCGCTCATTCGCCCAATCCATTGACGTGCCAAGACGACGGGATTGATTACTAATTGTATTTCCCGAGGCTTCCTTCCACTTCCAAACTTCATCAATAAATTTTTCTCGACCAAGATCGTGTCTCGATACTTTTCTCTGTTGAAGTTGACGCTCGACCACCATCTGTGTTGCGATACCAGCGTGGTCAGTTCCGCATTGCCATAAAACATCATTGTTATTCATACGATGATATCGAATGAGTATATCCATTAGTGTCTGTTGAAATGCATGGCCCATATGCAAGCTACCAGTTACATTTGGTGGAGGTAGCATAATGCAGTAAGACGAACCTTGCCCTTTTGGAGAAAAGTAATTATTTTTTTCCCAATGATTATACCAATCTAGTTCGATTGATTTAGGGTTGTATGATTTATCCATTAAAAAATAATTTTACTTAGATTGGTAAATTTTCTTTTAGGCTATCAATTTTATGATTATGAATTTCATAATTATCTTTTTTGTAAAGCCTATAGCGTTCTCTCGCAATTTCTTTTTTGTTTTCACTATTCTCTACTATTTCAATAACACGACTAAATTTATCTGCAAACTCAGGGATATTTCCGTCAAGGTTTATCAAAACTTGACGATGGTCAGGAAACAGATCACCAAATCCAATTGTAACAGGTGCCTCATTATTTTCGCTTGCATCATACACTTCATGAGGAATAAAACTTACATCACGAAATGTCCACAATAAGTCATCTAGTTTTTTCGTTGCATCCTCTGAATTTGTATGAATGTATACATTGTTGCCAGCTGTATGTGCCTTTGAGGCCACAATGCATGCGAACCTTTCCATGCCTGATTCACTTGATAATAGATAAAAATCAACTCGAGGCATTTTGAATTAAAGATTATTTAATTTTACTAAAAATATATTGCATCAATAGAGAAACAGGCCGCCCTGTCGCACCCTTTCTGCTACCAGATAGCCAGGCCGTTCCAGCAATATCCAGATGCGCCCATTGAAGTTTTTCAGCAAATCGCGAGAGAAAACATGCGGCCGTTATTGTTCCAGCATCTCTACCACCTATATTTGCAATATCCGCAAAAGGACTATTTAACTGTTGCTGGTATTCATCCCATAGCGGTAATTGCCATGCACGATCACCCGAATCTTCGCCGGCATTGATTAATTCTCTTGCTAAGGGGTTATGGTTACTAAGTAAACCTGTTGCATGTTTACCCAAGGCGACAACACAAGCACCTGTAAGTGTTGCTATATCAATAACAACATCGGGATTATATTTTTTACTGTAGGTAATCGCATCACAAAGTATCAAGCGGCCTTCAGCATCTGTATTTAGAACCTCTACTGTTTGACCAGACATACTTGTAAAAATGTCACCAGGTTTTGTCGCATCACCACTTGGCATATTTTCAGTTGCTGGGATTATACCAATGACATTTATTGAAAGATTTAACTCGGCGACTGCAGACATAGTGCCTAAAACCGAAGCCGCACCACACATATCATATTTCATCTCATCCATAGCTGGAGATGGTTTTATTGAAATCCCTCCCGTATCAAAGGTCACCCCTTTGCCTATAATAACAATTGGTTTTTGTGTTTTTTTCGAAGCTTTATATTCAAGTGTTATTAATTTAGCTGGCGCTGTAGATCCTTGTGATACAGATAGCAAAGAGCCCATACCAAGTTTTTCCATATCCGATTCTTCTAAAATATTAACACTAAGCGAATTGTAATTTTTTGCTAATTTAATTGCTTGTTGCGCTAAGTAAGTTGGCGTACAAATATTAGATGGATAATTTCCGAGATCGCGAGCAAGCTTCACACCATTTGCAACAGCTGACCCTTGTTTCATTGATGTTTCACATTTTGATAGTTCACGACGTGTTGGTACTGTGTACGTAATTTTACGCAACAGTCTTCTTGGTTTTTTATTTTTACTTTTTAATTCATTAAATTGATATAGAGTATGTTCTGCAATTTCTACAGCTTGCTTTATTTTCCAGCTATAGTCTCTATTTTTTATATTCAACTCACTTAGATAATTTATTCCTTCCAGTGCCCCTGTGTTGTTTAAAACAGAGATGCTATCTTTTATTATTTGACGATAAGCCCCATCATTAATTTCTCTTTCTTTCCCACAGCCAATTAGTAGTACTCGATCTGCCATCACTCCCGGAACATTATGAAGTAGCAAATGCTGACCTTTATCACCATCCATATCGCCACGTCGAATTAAAGTAGAAATATATTGTTTACTCGCCTTATCAATAGCCTTTGCCGGGTTGGAGAGGCGTCTTGATGAAAATATACCAACGATCACGCATGCAGTTCGTTGTTTCTCTGGGCTTCCACTTTTTATATTGAAATCCATATGAGCTCCATAAATTAAATTATAATATGTAAGTAATTGTTATTTAAAGAATAAATCATTTTATTATTTAAATGATTTATTCTGCATTTCATTATCATTAATGTCATAATTCGCATATATTTTGTTAAAAATCATAAAAAAATGATAAAAAAATATATTTAGACAAGTTTATTCATTTATCCGCGATGAAGCAAAGTTAGATTAACAAAAAATCGGTCGATCACTTGATTATTAGAAATTACATTCACAAAGAGATATTGCAAAAATTAGTATGGATAGTGGGTTTACTGGTTTTAATTTTTGCTAGCAACAAGTTTGTTGGTTTTTTATCAGATGCTGCCGAGGGCAATCTTCCAGCAGATATGGTGTTTATGATGTTAGGATTTAAGCTTTTAGCATCACTTCCAAAAATTCTTCCCATAGCAATTCTTATGTCTACATTATTGGTATTTACGCGCATGGCGAATGAACGGGAACTCATAATTTTGGAAGGTTCTGGAGTCAGCAAGTTAATGCAGTTGAAAATTGTTGCACAGTTTTCATTTATTTTTTGTTTATTTGCCGCATTAGTGACTATGTATGCTGCTCCTTGGGCAGAACAAAAAATTCACAATCTCAAGGAAAGAGCAAAGGAGGAATCCGATATTTCTGGGATTCGGCCCGGTCAATTTAAAGAATTTAGTCAGGGCGATAGAGTTGTCTATGTACAAAATTTTGTACCACAAAAATCTTTGATGGAAGATGTTTTCTTGCAAGTAAAGGAAGATGAGAATCTGGGCGTTTTAGCTTCTGATAATGCGCGATTTGAATTTGACCGAGAAACAGGCAACAAATATATCATATTTAATAATGGTAAAAGATATGTTGGTAAGCCCGGGTCACTAAATTATGAAATTACGGAATATGAAAAGTACGCTATTTTAATTGATAACATAGAAAGAAAATCTGAAGGCATAAAAACTGCTGCATTAAAAACTAATGAAATAATCAGTTCAGGTGATATGTCGCACGTTGCCGAATTTCAGTGGCGAATTTCATTAATTATTATATGTTTATCTTTATCTCTATTTTCGGTCTTAGTTGTTCAATCTAGTAGTGTTGAAAAAAGGTACACCCCTTTTATTATTGGTATATCTGTTTACCTCATATATAGCAATTTATTGGGCATAGCTCAAACCTTACTCAGGAGAGAGATTATTCCAGAACTTATAGGTTTATGGAGCGTACATTTAATTTTTTTTACAGTATTACTCATATTATATTATTCACCAAGGATTCAGCTAAATAAAAAATAATGTTATATGTTCGTTACATAGGTAAGAATGTGATGCTAGCAAGCTTGTCAGCATTAGTTATTTTAACTTTTATTTTTTCTTTTTTTTCATTAGTTGACCAGCTTGATGCTACGGGCCGTGGCAATTATGGCGTTTTGCAAGCCATACAATATGTCCTGTTAACGGTCCCAAGATTGAGTTATGAGTTATTTCCAATCGCAACAGTAATTGGCTGTATGGCAGGTCTTGGAATACTCGCTAATAATAATGAGTTAGTTATTTTAAGAACTTCTGGTTTATCAAAAATGCAACTTGCATATGCATTAGTTAAAATTGGACTAATTTTTATTATCATAAGTATTTTAATTGGAGAAGTAATTGCCCCAATTAGTGAACAGGCAGCACAACAAAAGCGTTCAGTAGCATTAACGGAGCAGATATCGATGAAAACCAAAAATGGTTTTTGGTCACGCGACGGTAATAGTTATATTAATATAAGAAAGATTTTACCAAATGAGAAATTAGAAGATATACGCATATATGAGTTTGATAAAGACCGTCAGTTAAGAGGGACTATTCATGCAGAAAGTGCTGACTTTAATAATGGAAAGTGGCTTCTATATAATATTTTAAGAACTGATATTTCTAAAGATAAAATTACAAAATATAATTATAAGAATGCGGAATGGGAGGCGTTATTGAACCCCGAGGTTATTAGTTTGGTAACAATTAAGCCCCATTATTTATCATTACGTGGATTAATTAATTATATTGATCACCTAAACTTGAACAATCAAGATAGCAGATTATATCTTCAGGCCTTATGGCAGAAGGCACTAAATCCCTTAATGATTTTATTAATGATGGTTCTGGCCGTGTGCGTTGTTAGATGTGACTCTATAACTGTTGGTTTAGGGCAGAGAGTTTTTGTTGGAGTATTGCTTGGCATCATCTTTCATTTAGCAAATCAAATATCTAGGCATCTCGGTATAGTTTATGATATTCCTATATTTATCAGTGTTTCCTCACCAACCATAATAGTTTCGCTTTATGTTATTTATAACCTTAGAAGCGATCATTAATTTTATAATTATTTTTTTATTATTAGTGCAGTTTTAGAAAGATGGTCATGCAGCGCGCTTTTCTTGTGGTCAAATAATGACCATAGAAAACCACTTCCTAATAAAATAATTGATAGTATTGAGCCAAAGTATCTTCTTGCTGATTGCTGCCAGCTCGGATTTTTGCCTTTTTCGTTTATTATTTTTATATTCCATGTTCGCATTCCTAGTGTTCTTCCACCAAAACTCCATTGCCATACAAAATATATGTATGCAATTATTAGTAAATATATTTGATACGCAGCATTATCGCTTTCGATAGCAACACCATTGAGCGGCATTAAAAGAGAAGTAGCAAACATCAATACTGCAAATAAAAGTATGCTGTCATAGAGGATTGCGCCCAATCGGC
Source organism: Legionellales bacterium (assembly GCA_002692205.1). GTDB lineage: Bacteria > Pseudomonadota > Gammaproteobacteria > Eutrophobiales > Eutrophobiaceae > UBA11869. The sequence goes on from NZJM01000050.1 coordinate 8,577, forward strand.
GCAAAAACGAACAAGGTTTGTAATCTTTTTTTCCCAATTTATTTGGATTTATCAATCTTGATATACTAGGATTCTTTCATATTTATTAATTAATACACTATCTAATGACTGAGCTAGAAGAGAATAAAAAAATCAGTAGGCTAAAAGTAGCCCCAAAAATAATATCTCGCAGTGATCACATCATATCACGTATGCAAATAAGTGATAGCGCTCTGAAAGTTTTATATCGCTTAAAGAATGCAAAATATAAAGCATATCTCGTAGGAGGAGCAGTGCGAGATATTTTATTAGGAATAAAGCCTAAGGATTTTGACGTTGTAACGGATGCTGAACCTGAGCAAATAAGAGAACTATTTCGAAACTGTCGTCTAATTGGGAGGCGCTTTAGACTTGCTCATATTCAATTTGGCAAAGAGATTATTGAGGTATCGACTTTCCGTGCATCGCATCATATATCCGATTCTAATGAGGGACATGAACGAGACGGAAGAATAATAAGAGATAATGTTTATGGAGATATAGATGATGATGTTTGGCGACGAGACTTTACAATTAATGCGCTATTTTACAATATAAATGATTTCTCAGTAGTTGATTATGTAGGCGGTATTGAAGATCTTGAATTAGGTCAATTAAGATTAATTGGTGATCCAAAAAAACGTTATGTAGAGGACCCTGTTCGTATGTTACGGGCAATTAGATTTATTTCTAAGTTTGATCTAAATGTTCATCCCCTGACAGAAAATCCAATCATACAATTTTCGTATCTATTGGAAACTATCCCAACAGCCCGTTTGTATGAAGAAATGTTAAAGTTATTTTTAAATGGGTTTGCATTTAAGACATATATATCACTAAGAAAATATGATCTTTTCATATACTTGTTCCCACAAACAGAACAAGTGTTAACTCAAAACAAAAAGGGTTATCCGCATGAATTTATAAAGAATGCTTTAAAAAACACTGATCAGCGCGTAAAACATGGCAAATCTGTTAACCCCGGTTTTTTATTAGCCACAATTTTATGGGCGCCCATGAGAATTATGATTGAAGAATACTCCTCAAATGTACACTCTGATATTGAAGCAACAAAATTAGCTGGAGACGCAATAATTTCAAAACAAATTTCAAGCATCTCAATACCCAGACGTTTTACACATATGGCTAGAGATATTTGGACATTACAAGCCAGATTAAAACAAACAAAAAGAAAATCATATCGTGTTCTTATGCATCCCAGATTCAGGGCTGCCTATGATTTATTATTATTACGGGCACAATCAGGCGAACCTTTGAATGACCTAGTGGAGTATTGGACAAAAGAACAACTGCAAGAACCGCAAATTGGAAAAAGTAAAATAAAAACAAGGCAGAAGCGAAATAATTCTAATAGAAATACTAAAAATTCCAAAAAGAAGGATTTATGACCATTGCATACATAGGGTTGGGTAGTAATATGAACTCACCTGTAAAACAGATAAAATCAGCTATTACATCAATAGAGGAAATAATATCTACAAAAATTATTGGCATGTCTTCTTTGTATAAAAGTAAACCTGTTGGTCCTCAAAATCAGGATGATTATATAAATGCAGTTATCAAAATAGAGACTAAGCTTGTGCCTTATCAATTGCTAGAGTGTTTACATGATATTGAAGAAAAGCATGGGCGAATACGCAAAGAACATTGGGGGCCTAGGATACTGGATTTGGATATTTTAATTTTTGGGAATGAAATAATGGTAGACGAAAAACTAACAATTCCTCATCCTGAAATTGAAAACCGTTCATTCGTGTTGGCGCCACTGATAGAGATTGACCCTGATTGCATCATCCCTAAAAAGGGGTTAGCCAGTGATTTATTAGCAACTATAGGTAAAGATAATATAGTTCAAATACAATGAAAAAACAGCACCCAGATTACATTGTTGTTGAGGGCCCAATCGGCGTAGGTAAAACTACTTTAGCAAAACGCTTAGCTGAGTCGTTCAATACCGAGTTAATGTTAGAGCTCGCAGTTGATAACCCTTTCCTATCTAGATTCTATGCCGATCCAAAGACAGTTGCACTACCTACGCAATTATTTTTTTTATTTCAGCGCGCTAAACAAATCGAATCACTTCGTCAAAGAGATATGTTTAGACCAGTTCAGGTGTCAGACTTCTTAATTGAAAAAGATAAGCTCTTTGCGTCTATAACTTTAGATAGTGATGAGTTAATGTTATATCAGCAAGTTTACGAGAAGCTTACTATAGATGTGCAATCTCCAGATCTTGTAATTTATTTGCAGGCTCCCATAGAAACTTTAATGAAAAGAATAGAAAAAAGAGGATATGATTACGAAAAAGCTATAAATCATGATTATTTAAAAAAAATATCAGACGCTTATATAGATTTCTTTTATGGTTACACAGTGGCGCCTTTGTTGATAGTTAATACGGATGATTTTGATTTATCAATAGATGAAAAAAACTATAATTTATTGCTTGAGCATATTAGCAGGCTTCCCTCAGGGCGACATTATTTCAATCCTATTGCAGTTAAATTATGAATGAAAAAATAACAATCAATTCTTTAAGAAGAATGAAAGAAACAGGCGAAAAGATTGCTTGCCTAACTTCATATGACTCTTCTTTTGCAATATTACAAGATAAAGCTATGCTCGATGTTCTTTTGGTTGGGGATTCTTTAGGGATGGTTATACAAGGAGCTGAAAATACATTAAAAGTAAAAATGTCTGATATCATTTATCATTCTAAAATCGTTAGTGATGTAACGAAACGGGCAATTATTATTTCTGATATGCCCTTCATGAGTTATTCAAATCCGAGAAAAGCACTTGGTAATGCATCAAGACTTATTACTGAAGGCGGAGCGCATGTCGTGAAAATTGAGGGCGGCAAAGAATTATCAGAGACAATTAAGCTCATAACTCAAAATGGTATACCTGTTTGCGGACACCTAGGATTAACTCCACAGTCTATACATCAGATAGGCGGGCTGGGTGTTCAGGCGACCACAGAGAAAGATGCTAAAAAGCTTAAAGAGGATGCCTTATCCTTACAAAATGCAGGGGCTTCGTGCCTTGTTCTCGAATGCGTCCCATCTTCCGTTGCATCAGTTGTTACTAAGACCTTAGACATACCTGTTATTGGTATAGGTGCTGGCGTTGATTGTGACGGGCAAGTGCTCGTTTTGTATGACATACTTGGTTTGACATCATTACAACCAAAATTTTCTAAAAATTTTCTTGTCGACCAAAACTCTATTCTTGATGCAATTAAAGATTATGTGAAAGAAGTGAAAGATAGCACCTTCCCATCATTATCAAACTCTTACAAGTGATACAAAAAGTTAAAACTATTGTTGATTTAAGTAATGAGTTAGCACAAGCACGTTCTATGAAAAAAAAAATTTCTCTTGTTCCAACAATGGGAAACTTGCACAAAGGGCATTTATCTCTCATTCAAAAAGCAAGGAAAATATCCAGTTATGTAATTGTTACAATTTTTGTTAACCCCACTCAGTTTGTTGAAGGAGAAGATTTTTCTAAATACCCTAGAACTTTAGATTCTGATCTAGAATTGCTTTCACAATTAGATATAGACTTGGTATTTGTGCCGGAAGTTAGTGAGATATATCCAATTAATGGTGATGCAGCATCAATCGAAGTTTCTGTTCCAGAACTCGAATCAATTCATTGCGGGAAGTATCGTCCCGGACATTTTCAGGGTGTAGCAACAATCGTTTCTAAATTATTTATAGCAGTGCAGCCAGATATTGCTGTTTTCGGTGAAAAAGATTATCAACAGCTATTAATAATACGTAGTTTGACCAAGAATCTTTTTTTGCCGATAAAAATAGTTGGTTCGCCTACTATAAGAGAAGACAGTGGCCTAGCAATGAGCTCGAGAAATAATTATTTGACTGAGCAAGAAGCAGAGCGAGCACCAAAATTATATGGATGTATCAAAACGTCTATTGAAACGATAAAAAATGGCGAAAGAGATTACAAGAAATTAGAAAACGATGCGATCGTGTTTCTAGAGGGCGTCGGCTTTAAAGTAGAGTACTATTGTATATGTGATAGCGAAACACTAGGCCCCATTGAAGGTGATGATATCGTAGTTCTCGCTGCTGTATGGCTTGGGAAAACGCGATTAATTGACAATGCAAGAGTGCATACATATTATTAACACTACCAAGCGCGGCTTAATATCAAACTGGTTGAATATAGAAACATATAAATATCAATGCAAATTACTGTCCTAAAAGCAAAATTTCATCAAGCAACGGTCACGCACTCTGAAATTGAGTATGATGGATCATGCGCAATTGATGGTAATTTATTGGATAAGGCAGGCATTCATGAGTATGAACAGATAGAAATTTATAATATTACTAACGGAGAGCGTTTCAGAACTTATGCTATTCGTGCCGAGGATCATTCACGAATTATCTCTGTCAACGGTGCTGCTTCACATAAAGCAGATCCTGGGGATCGTGTTATCATTTGTGCTTATGGAAGGATCAATGAAAATGAAATAGAGCGATTCAAACCTAAGCTTGTATATCTAGATAAAGAAAATCACATCACGAGAATTAAAGATCATATTCCTGTCCAAGCAGCTTAATTTAAAATTCATTAAGCTTTCATCATGAGTGCTAATTCAAAAAATGCGGGTGTAATTGTAATCGGCAACGAAATACTTTCTGGTCGTACGCAGGATCTCAACGTTTCTTATATTGGGAAAAAACTTGAAGAGTTAGGAATTATATTATCTGAAGTTACAATCATCCCCGACATTGAAGCAGAAATAATAAATAAAGTTAAGGCGTACTCAGAAAAATACGATTATGTATTCACAACAGGCGGTATAGGCCCAACACATGATGATATTACAACCGCCTCAATTGCAAAGGCATTTAATGTAAATGTTATAAGAAACAAAGATGCTGTCAAACGTATGGAAAATCATTATCGGCATGGTAAGTTGTCAGAGGCACGTTTAAAAATGGCGGATATTCCAGAAGGTGCAATACTCATAAATAATCATGTCAGCGGGGCACCAGCTTTTCAAATAAACAATGTATTTGTTTTAGCGGGTGTACCAGAGATCATGAGATCTATGTTCGATTCATTACTTGAACATCTAGTATCAGGACCAGCAATTTTAACTTCCAGTGTTTGTACTAATTTAACCGAAAGTATACTTGCAAATGGCATGAGTAAAATTCAGGAAGAATGTCAAGCTGTAAGTATCGGAAGCTACCCTTTTTTTAAACAAGGGAACCTGGGTGTAAATATTGTTTTGCGTTCAACAGATAAAAAACTACTTTTAAGCCAACATAAATTGATAGAAGAATTAATTAAAAGTCTAAACGGTCAAATTGTGGAGACTCATACAGCAGATTAATTTTGGTATAACTGGTGCCGGGAGAGAGAATCGAACTCTCACTCTGTTACCAGAACCGGATTTTGAATCCGGCGCGTCTACCAGTTCCGCCACCCCGGCCATGTAAGGTGATAGCTCGCAAGTATAGGTGAAGATAATATAGGGTCAATTGTGAATTGAGATATACGACCTTCTTTTCTGATAATATCAACTTTTATGCTGACAAAAGATTTCTTATATAGCCTTCCTGACAATTTGATTGCTCAATACCCCGCTAACGAGCGTGGTGAAAGTCGAATGCTAGTCCTTGATGAAGTTCGTAAAATTTCTGATAAAAAATTTAAAGACATTATCGGCTATTTAACTTCTGATGACCTTATTGTTCTAAATGATACTCGGGTGATACCTGCAAGATTATTTTTGGAAAAGGAGACAGGGGGTAAGGTTGAGCTCATTATTGAGCGTATACTTAATAAAGATAAGTTGATAGCACAGCTAAGATCTAATCGAAAATTAAAACTCGATACATTTTTATTTCTTGATAACAAAAAAATATTTCAAATAAAAGAAAAGGTAGACGATATGTTTTTACTTTGCTATCTGGGCGAAGATGAAATTATGGAATTATTTGATCGCTCTGGTCACATACCTTTACCACCATATATAAAAAGAGTTGATGAAAATATTGACAAGGAGCGCTATCAAACCGTTTTTTCAAAAAAGTTAGGTGCAGTAGCTGCACCGACCGCAGGGTTGCATTTCACCAAAGAGATTTTAGAAAAAATAAGTTTTGAGGGAATCGATAGTACCAAGCTTACATTGCATGTCGGTGCTGGCACATTTCAACCTGTTCGTGAAATTGATATTACACAACATAAAATGCATAACGAAAAAGTATCTATCAGTCAGAAAACCGTAGACAAGATTACAGCAACAAAAAGTCGTGGAGGCAGAATAGTAGCTATCGGTACCACGGTGGTTAGAGCTTTAGAGTCAGCTGTTATAAATGGCACTTTAGAGCCATATGAGGGCGAAACAGATATCTTTATTTATCCAGGTTATGAATTTAATATCGTCGATGGGTTAATTACTAACTTTCATTTGCCTGAATCTACATTATTAATGTTAGTTTGTGCCTTTGGCGGAAGAAATAATATATTGGAGGCTTATAGCCATGCTATAAAAAAAGAATACAAATTTTATAGTTATGGTGATGCTATGTTAATAATGAATAAAGGGAAATAATTTTTGTATGCATTTTGATTTAATAAAAAAAACCAAAAGCTCTAGACGCGGAGTAATTCATTTTCCAAATGGCTCTATAGAAACTCCTGTTTTCATGCCAGTTGGGACCTATGGCGCAGTAAAAGCAATGACTCCAGAAGAATTAACCGATATTGGTTACGAAATTATTCTTTCAAATACATTTCATTTGATGCTACGGCCTGGCCCTAGGGTTATCGATGAGTTTGGTGGATTACATAAATTTATGCATTGGAACAAACCCATTTTGACAGATTCGGGTGGTTATCAAGTATTCAGTTTAGCTAAATCAAGAAAAATTACGGAAGAGGGGGTTCATTTCCGATCACCTGTCGATGGAAAAAAAATATTTTTGGGTCCGGAGGAGGCGATTCGTATCCAAAACTCGTTGGGTGCAGAAATTATAATGATTTTTGATGATTGCACCCCCTATCCCTGCTCTGAAGAAAAAGCACGCGAATCAATGGAATTGTCATTGCGTTGGGCTGAAAGATCAAAAAAGGCTCATGGTAATAATACTAGCGCCTTGTTTGGCATTATTCAGGGGGGGATGTATTCAGAATTACGCAAGGCATCTTTAGATGGTCTTCGCAGCATTAATTTTGATGGCTATGCGATTGGCGGTCTCTCAGTTGGCGAACCTATTGAATTAATGATGGGGATCCTCGATGAGATAATCCCGGAAATGCCGGAAAATAAACCACGCTATTTGATGGGTGTGGGAACACCAGAAAATTTAGTGGAGGCGGTGCGAAGAGGAATTGATATGTTTGATTGTGTTATGCCCACGAGAAATGCCAGAAATGGCCATCTCTTTACTGAATTTGGTGATATTCGTATTAATAATGCTGGCTATAAGTATGACAAACTGCCCCTTGACGAAAAATGCGGTTGTTATACATGCAAAAATTACTCGAGAGCCTATTTACATCATCTTTCAAAAACTAACGAGATATTGGGCGCACGCTTGAACACTCAGCATAATCTTCATTATTATCATTATTTAATGGGTGGATTACGCTCAGCCATTGAAGGAGAGCGCCTTTCGGAATTTATTACAGATTTTTATTCCAAGCGAAAAAGTAGCTAATTAATGAAATTCTCATCATTCATGTCTATATCAAAATCAAAATTCAACTTTAGTTATACTGAATTTCTTATTGTTATGTCATAATACCGCGCTTTTAAAAATAGAGATTATTATCGTAATGTCAGACTTTCTAATTAACAATGCATGGGCAGCAGCCCCACAACAATCTGCCGGCTATGGTCAACTGGTATTCATAGGTATATTTTTCGTAATTTTCTATTTTATTTTAATAAGACCGCAGATTAAACAGGCCAAACAGCATAGAGAACTTGTGGCCTCCTTAGCAAAGGGCGATGAGATTGCTACAAGCGGTGGATTAGTTGGAAAAATTAAAGAAGTGGGTGATAATTTTATCGTCGTTGAGATAACAAAAGAAACGGAAGTCAAAATACAAAAACAATCAGTGTCTATTGTTTACCCAAAAGGCACTTTAAAAACACTCTAATAGCAACTAATTAATATATATTTAGGTTATAGCATGAATCGTTATTCTTCTTGGAAATACATTTTAATAATTTTCCTGATAGGACTGGGTTTCTTATTTGCGTTACCAAATATTTATGGAAAAGATCCGTCACTACAAATTTCTGCTGCAAGAGCTGTCGAAATTAGCGAGCTAACCGAATTTCAAGTTAGCACAGCTTTAGAAGAAGCAGAAATCTCATACAAAGATATTTCACTGGACGCAAGTAATCTTACAATTAGATTTAGTGATGAAGAAACACAGCTAAAAGCACAATCAGTAGTCAAAGATTCTTTAGGCAGAAATTATGTTGTTGCTCTAAACCTAGCTCCTGCCACCCCAGACTGGTTAACTAAATTTGGTGCAGAACCAATGTCGTTGGGGCTTGATCTCAGAGGCGGTGTTCATTTTTTAATGGAAGTTGACATGGAAGCAGCAATAGAAAAAGCAGAAGACCGATATATTTCTGATTTACGAAGTTTTCTTCGTGAAAACAAAGTTAGATATAAAACTATCACTCATAATGAAACGGGTGGGTTACTTATACGTTTTAAGAATGATTCTGAGCGTAATAAAGGTGAATCTCTCATTATTGATAATTTAAACGAACTTGAAATTATTGAATCAGAATCTGATGAAAATAAATTTTCGTTGATTATCGTGATTAAAGACGAAGTTTTACTTGAAACACAACGATTAGCGTTGTCGCAAAATATCACCACGCTTAGAAAAAGAGTTAATGAACTAGGTGTAGCGGAACCAGTCATTCAAAGACAAGGATTAAAGCGAGTTGTTGTTCAGTTGCCAGGAGTACAAGATACAGCAAGAGCAAAAGCTATTTTAGGAGCAACCGCTACACTCGAGTTTAGATTGGTTGATGAAGAGCATGATCCACAAGAAGCCGTCAACGGAAGGCCACCAGCGGGCTCTAAACTTTATTACGAAAGAAATGGCCAACCAATTCTACTGAAAAAACAAATTATGTTGACGGGTGATTCAATAGTAAATGCTGCATCTGGTATCGATACTTTAAGCGGCGGACCTGATGTAACAATTACTTTGGATGGTAAGGGTGCAAAAAAAATGAGTCGAGGGACTCGTGATAATGTTGGGAAACGTTTAGCTGTTGTTTTCATCGAGTATAAAATGGAAACAATTAAAAAAGATGGTCTCATTCAAAAAGAGAAGGAAACTATAGAAGAAGTAATTAATGCTGCTGTTATTCAGGAGCAACTTGGCAAGAGGTTTCATATAACAGGTTTGGAATCATCGGAAGAAGCCAAGAATCTTGCGTTATTACTCCGTGCCGGTGCATTAGCAGCGCCTATATATATAATTGAGGAGCGAACAGTTGGGCCAAGCCTCGGACAAGATAATATTGATAAGGGTTTTGATTCGGTTGTTATTGGTTTCATTCTCGTATTAATTTTTATGGCTATCTATTACAAAGTTTTCGGTTTCATTGCGGATGTTGCGCTTTCACTAAATTTAGTATTAATTATTGCAATGCTCTCATTATTACAAGCAACCTTAACTTTACCCGGTATAGCCGGCATAGTTTTAACGGTTGGAATGGCTGTCGATGCAAATGTTTTAATTTTTGAGCGTATCAAAGAAGAAATACGTAATGGTAATACACCACAAGCAAGCATACATGCGGGATATGAAAAAGCTTTTTCAACAATAGCAGATGCTAATATAACAACATTAATCGCAGCCCTAATGTTATTTAGTTTTGGTACGGGACCAATACAAGGTTTTGCAGTTACTTTGTCACTCGGTATTATATCTTCAATGTTTACCGCTATTATGGTATCAAGGGGCTTAGTTAATTTAATTTATGGTGGGAAGAATCTTAAAAAATTATTTATATAAAATAATTTAAAAAGGAATAATAGCTATGAGCGTAAAAAGTATAAAATTTAATTTCATGAGAATGCGAGTAGTAACTTCTATTATATCTGCATTACTTTTGATTAGTTCCATAGCTTCATTATCTTTTCAAGGTCTAAATTTAGGGATCGATTTCACAGGAGGGACTTTAGTTGAAGTTGGTTATCCCGAAACAGTCAATTTAGATGGAGTTCGTCGTTCACTTAGTAATTCAGAATTTAGCAATACATCAGTACAGTATTTTGGTACAGCAAATGAAATATTAATACGTATACCCCCTCAAAAAGGATTAAATAGCGCTGATATTAGTAGTAACCTTCTTAGGCTGCTCTCTGCAAATGACGCTAATGCAGAAATGCGTAGGATAGAGTTTGTCGGCCCTCAGGTAGGTGATGAATTGAAGGAAGATGGCGGGTTAGCGATGCTTTATGCTCTACTATGCATAATGATTTATGTGGCATTCCGTTTTCAAATGAGATTTTCTGTTGGAGCAGTAGCGGCTTTAATCCATGACGTTGTTATAACTTTAGGATTTTTTTCGATAACTCAATTTAATTTTGACTTAACTATATTGGCAGCACTACTTGCAGTTATTGGGTATTCATTAAATGATACAATTGTAGTTTTTGACCGTGTTCGTGAAAATTTCAGGAAAATTCGCGACAAAACTCCAGTTGATGTTTTCAATATCTCTTTAAATCAAACATTAAGTAGAACTTTAATGACTTCATTTACAACATTGTTGGTTTTAACAGCGCTATTTTTTCTTGGTGGCGAGATCATACATGGTTTTTCTATTGCACTTATTTTTGGTGTTTTGATTGGCACTTACTCATCAATATATATCGCAAGTCCAGTTACACTTGCTCTTGGTATTAAAAAGGAAGATTTAATGCCAGTTAAAAAAGAAGGTCTAGATGTAGAGAATCAACCTTGAGAATTTTTAGAAGAAATTAGAATACAGTGATTGGATCTTTATCCATAGTAGTCGACGAACAGATTCCTCTTGCCGAAAAGATATTTTCAATATTTGGTACTGTACATTTAGTTGATGGGCGTACAATCACTAATTCCTTGATTAAGGATGCGGATATTCTTCTAGTTAGATCTGTTACAAAAGTCGATGAGTCTTTATTAAGAAATACTAATGTCAAATTTCTAGGGACTGCAACTAGCGGGATAGACCATATCGATGTTGATTATTTGAAAGCTTCGAAAATATTTTTTTCATATTCCCCGGGAAGTAATTCACGTTCAGTTGCTGAATATGTTTTAAATAGCTTAATTATGGCTAAGACAGCTTCACATCCTTCTTTTTCAGAAATGAAAATTGGAATTATAGGGTATGGCAATATCGGATCAAAAGTAAAAAAAAATATGGATATTTTTGGTAGCTCTAGTTTACTAAATGATCCTATTTTATATGAAAAAACTAAAGATAAATCCCTTACAAACCTCGAACATGTATTAGAATCTGACGTTATAACTATGCATGTTCCTCTTACAAGAGATGGGACCCATCCCACGTATAATTTAGTCGATGAAAATTTTTTAGACCAATTGAAATCGAACGTTATTTTTATTAATACTTCACGCGGAGAAGTGGTTGATGAAGATGCGCTGCTATCATTTAAAAAAAGAAATCCAAAGTCAACTATAGTCCTAGATGTATGGCGCAATGAACCACAAATAAATACGGAATTATTAAAGCAAGCATTTATTAGGACGCCACATATTGCTGGTTATAGTTACGAAGGAAAAATTAAAGCAACAAGAAGTCTTTTTAATGATTTAAATGATTTTTACAGAACTAATTTTAGTTTTTCTGCATTGTTTAACCAGAAAAATATTATATTATCACCAAAAATAAATAGCCTAGAATATACGGCTGAATCTATAATATCTCAGCATTGGAATATTCTAGAGGATAATATTTCGCTAAGTTATTGTAATTTAGAAAAAGATGAACGCGCCAAACATTTTGATAGCCTAAGAAAAAACTATCCGACTAGATATGAATATGCAAGTCGAGTTATTAGTATTAATAAGAGCGCTAATTCAGTTGATTTGAATATTGATGTTCAAGATAACTTAAAAAAATTGGGGTTTAAGTTTAGTAAAAAATGAAAAAAATTGGCATATTAGTTTCTGGTAAAGGCAGCAATATGACTGCCATTATTGATGCTTGTCATAGCGGCTATTTACTAGCCGAGGTGAAAATCGTCATTAGTAGTAATCCTAGCGCTAAGGCCCTTGAGATAGCAAACGAAAAAAATATCAAAACAATTCATTTTAACTCTTTTCCTAGTCAAAACATTAATGAGATTGACGTTTCTATATGTAAGGTATTACATGACAATAAGGTTGATATTGTTTTATTAGCTGGATTCATGAAGAAAGTTGGTCCAGTTGTTCTTGAAAAGTTTGAAGGAAGAATTCTTAATGTTCATCCATCATTATTACCGAAACATGGAGGAAAAGGCTTATATGGAATGAATGTTCATAGAGAGGTCATTAGTGCCGGAGACAAAGAGAGTGGTGCAACAATTCATTTAGTTAATAACGAGTATGATGAAGGAGCCATTTTAGCCCAAAAATCGGTTATAGTAGGCTCTAAAGAAACCGCCGAGTCTTTAGCGAGCAAAGTTTTAGAAATTGAGCACAGACTGTATGTGGATACAGTAAAAAAAATAATCGAAGGTAGTATTTCAATATAAATTAGATTCAAGTGATTAATATAATTAAAAGTATATATTTGGCTGTAGTTATTAAAAGACCATTCTTAGTTTGTTTTTTTATGTCAATTATTCTTTGCTTTTTTGCTTTTCAGGCAAAAAATTTTCAACTCGACGCATCCGCTGATTCCTTATTATTAGAAGATGATCAAGATCTACAATTTTTTCGTGAAACAATTGAGCGCTATTCAACAAAAGAATTTTTATTTGTAACTTTCACATCGAAAGATAATCTTTTTTCGAAACCGGTACTAGAGAAAATTGTTGAACTTAGAGATGAAATAAATAAATTACAACTCGTTGATTCGGTTGTTACTTTAGTTGATATCCCTTTAGTTATGCAACACGAAGGATCATTGACTGAGGTTTCCGATAATGTTCGCACGATTGAAAGTGGCGATGTTAATTTAGAGAAAGCCAAAAAAGAAATTTTAAATAGCCCAATATATAGAGAACTTATCATCAGTAATGATAGCAGTACAACAGCTTTAATAGTTAATTTAAAAGATCAATTGGAATTTCGTCAAATTCAAAATAAAAGAAACCGCCTATTGGTAGAGAAAAAAAATGGTCATTTGAATGTCGCTGGCAGAATAGAACTTGACAAAATAAACACCCAGTATTTGAAGAATAAAAATGATAATGATCGAATTAATCATGAAACAATTGCAGAGATAAGAAAGATACTCTCTGGATATAGCGAGTTTGGAACGTTGCACCTAGGCGGTGTACCAATGATAGCAGACGATATGATAACTTTTATCAAAAATGATCTAATTATCTTTGGTATTGGTGTATTTATGTTTCTAGTAATTATGCTCACAATTATATTTCGCTCATTAAGATGGGTGGTCTTGCCTTTAATAAGCTGTTTTTATGCTGGCTTGCTAATGATTGGTCTGCTTAGTTTAGTTGGATGGAGCGTTACAGTCATATCCTCAAATTTCATATCGCTGATGTTGATTATCACTATGTCAATGAATGTTCATCTTATTGTTAGGTATAGACAACTAAGAAATGATTTCCCAGAGTATAGCCAGTATGAATTAGTTTTAAATACAACAAGTAAAATGGTTTGGCCTTGCTTGTATACAGCTTTAACAACAATCATGGCTTTCACTTCTTTGGTTGTCAGTGGCATCAAGCCAGTTATTGATTTTGGTTGGATGATGACTATAGGTTTAAGCGTAACTTTTTTGACATCATTTATTTTGTTTCCATCGTTACTAATACTATTACCAAAAACTAAAAAAAGAGTCATGCCAGAAAAGGAATTTCAATTTACACCGAAACTAGCAAATTTCACTGAAAGATACGGTAATAGCGTATTAATTTTAACTCTAATTTTATCGTCTGTAAGTGTTTATGGTATTAGTAAGTTACAAGTAGAAAATAGTTTTATAAATTATTTCAGCGATGACACTGAGATATACAAGGGTTTACGTTTAATTGATGAAAAGTTAGGGGGTACGACACCGGTTGATATTTTATTAAATTTTGAAGAAATAGATGATGATGAGGTAGTTGATGAAGATTTTGAAAATTTCGACGAGTTATTCGGGCAGTTTGAGGAAGAACAGGAAAAATCTTGGTTTACACCCGAAAGAATAAATATCATAAAAGAGGCACATGATTACCTAGAATCATTACCAGAGGTCGGTAAAGTTTTGTCTTTAGCTTCAATCATACGTGTTGGTGAAAAAATTAATAAAGGAGAGTTTGACGCCTTTGAATTAGCGATTGTTAGTAAACGTATGCCTAAAGAACTCAAAGAAAGCATGATTAACCCATATGTTTCTGAGGCAAAGAATGAAGCTCGTATTAATATTAGAATAATTGATTCTCTTCAAGACCTTAGACGTAAAGATTTATTAGAAAAAATAAAGTCTGACTTAATTGAAAGAATCAATATAAGTGAAGATAATTTAAAAATAACCGGAATACTTGTTCTATATAATAATATGTTGCAAAGCCTTTTCAAATCGCAGATCTTAACCCTGGGTGTTGTGATGATAGGGATTGCGTTCATGCTAATCATTTTATTTCGCTCCGTGAAACTAGCTCTTATAGGAATAATTCCAAATCTACTCGCTGCAGCAATAATTCTGGGTTTAATGGGGCTGGCTCGGATACCGCTTGATATGATGACAATTACTATTGCCGCAATAACAATTGGAATTGCTGTCGATAATAGTATTCATTATATTTATCGTTTTCGTGAGGAATTCCCTAAGAATAGGGATTATATTGCTACAATGCATTACTGTCATGCCAACATTGGTAAAGCCGTATTTTACACAGCAAGTACCATTATTATAGGGTTTTCAATATTAGTTTTATCAAATTTTATACCGACTATCTATTTTGGGCTATTGACAGCTCTAGCAATGCTGATTGCTCTTTTAGCAGCACTTACTTTGTTGCCAAAATTAATATTGATATTCAAACCTTTTTAGTAAATTTAAAAAATAAACAGCATCTTGCAACAATTATTTAATGTTAAGTAAAGATATGTCCTCTATATAAGTGCTTTCTCTAGAAAGGTATTCAGATTACAATATTTGTATGGAGCTTGACTGCACATTCTGCTACAAAGCTAATTACAAATAATAACATTTAAGTGTCTATTTATTTTGACTTTTTGAATGACTGGTGTAATAAAAAAAATAATATAAAGGGGTAAGATCGATGAGTCGTAAATTAAAATGGTTATTTCTTGCTCTCTGTCTGTCTTCTAATGCTACATGGTCAGCATCGCCACAAGAAGTTGTCAAGGCAACTGCCGATAGCGTTATAGAGCATATTGAAAATAATCGCTCTATTTTAGATTCTGATCCAGAGAAAATATTTGATATGGTGAATGAGTTAGTTATTCCACGTTTCGATTTTATTAGTATGTCTAAATGGGTGCTTGGCAAGCATTGGAAGACTGCTAGCGTATCTCAGAGGAATGAATTTGTAGACCAATTCAAATCATTGCTTATACGCACTTATGCTCGAGCATTGCTTGAGTATTCCGGACAAAAAATTATATATTATCCAGTTGAGGAAAATCCGAAGTCGAATCTCGCCGTCGTAAAAACTGAATTAACAAGTACAAGTAGCGCACAATTACCAATATTGTACCGTATGCATCAGAAGAATCAGGAATGGAAAGTGGTCGATGTTGCTGTTGACGGGGTAAGTTTGGTTACGACATATCGAGGTTCTTTTGCCACACAAATAAAGAATGACGGTTTTGATTCACTTCTTGAACAACTCTCAAAAAAGAATGTAAGACTCGAAAAAAGTATTTCAAACTAAAAAAAATTTATGATTTAAAAAAACTAGTGCAAACTTGTATTTAGTCGTTCTTTTATCAATAGTTTATGTAAAAAAAATTATATAGAATTTTTACTTACATAAGCTAAACAATAGTATATTTTATGAATGCAGACATTATTAAAGAACTAATTGAATCTGGCTTACCAGACGCAGACGTTACCGTCGAAGGTGATGACGGACAGCATTTCAAAGCGTATATTATTTCAGAGTCATTTTTCGGTAAAAGTCCCATTCAGCAACATAAAATGGTTTATAAAGCATTGGGTGATAGCATGGGAAAAGAAATACATGCACTATCATTTAAAACAGCCATCCCGGAAGATCTAAAAAAAAATAAATTATCATAAGACTTTTCGATTACTAAATAAGGTACAAAATAAATATGGATAAACTAATTATCCAAGGCGGTACTCCTTTAGAAGGAGAAGTCTCAATATCTGGTGCGAAAAATTCGGCCCTACCTATACTTTCGGCAACTTTGCTAACTGATAAACCCGTTACAATTAGCAATGTTCCTCATCTACACGATATTACAACAACAATAGAATTACTTGGACGTATGGGGTCTAAGATCACAGTTAATGAACGTATGCATATAGAGATCGACAATTCTGAAATTAATAACTTTTTTGCTCCATATGAGTTAGTTAAAACAATGCGCGCATCTATACTCGTTCTTGGTCCACTTCTTGCCCGATATGGCAAAGCTGATGTATCACTACCAGGTGGTTGTGCGATTGGTTCACGCCCTGTCAATATACACATACAAGGTCTAATTGCGATGGGTGCAGAAATAACAACTGAGACAGGATATATTAGAGCTATAACAAAAAAGAGGCTAAAAGGGGTTCATCTCAATCTCGACTTAGTAACGGTAACTGGAACAGAAAATTTGATGATGGCTGCTACTTTGGCAGATGGCAAAACAGTTATTGAAAATGCTGCAAGAGAGCCCGAAGTTAAAGACTTAGCAAATTGTTTAAATAAGATGGGTGCAAAAATAAAGGGTGCTGGAACACATCGTATAGAGATTGAGGGTGTTGAGGCTCTTCATGGAACGGAGCATAAGATTTTACCCGATCGCATAGAAACAGGAACATATCTTGTTGCTGCAGCAATGACACGAGGCAGAATGCGTTTAAGAAATACTAATTCAGTTTTATTGGAATCTGTTTTAACTAAGTTATCTGAAGCGGGGGCGAACATTGAAGTAGATAAAAATGCAATTTCGATCGATATGGATGGAAAAAAACCAAAAGCAGTTGATGTTCATACTTCTCCATTCCCAGGTTTTCCAACAGACATGCAGGCCCAATTTACAGCAATGAATAGCATTGCTGTTGGCTCTGGGGCAATAACAGAAGCTGTTTTTGAGAATAGATTTATGCACGTACATGAATTGCAGAGAATGGGGGCAGACCTGAAATTAGAGGGTAATACCACAATAACTGATGGCGTTGATGAATTGACTTCCGCACCTGTTATGGCCACTGATTTAAGAGCATCAGCTAGCCTTGTCTTGGCTGGGTTAGTCGCAAAAGGCCAAACTGTTGTTGACCGTATTTATCATATTGATCGCGGTTATGAAACAATAGAGGAAAAACTTTCACAATTAGGAGCGAATATTAAACGTATTCCTAATTAAGTTTCTTTAAATTAAGTATTATAAAGGAAACTTTTTGGATTTTGTCCTTTCTAATGCATTCTATTTAATTTTTACATACTATAATATGTTTAAATCTTGGTGAAAAATAAGATTATTATGTCCGACAAAATAACAATTGCCGTTTCAAAAGGTAGAATTTTCGATGAAGCGATTCCACTGCTCGCTAAAATTGATATTATTCCTAAAGATGATCCTAAAAAATCTCGTAAGTTAATACTAGAAACAAATCAAAATAATATTCAAATACTTGTTATCAGAGCAGCAGATGTTCCTACTTATGTTGAGCGTGGAGCTGCGGAATTAGGTATCGTCGGTAAAGATGTTTTACTAGAATATCAGGGAGAAGGTTTTTATGAGCCTTTAGATCTCGGTATCGCTAAATGTCGGATGATGTTAGCGGGTTTAAAAGATTTGAAAAGAGATATTACAAGACCACGCATTGCTACCAAGTATACAAATATTACTAAAAACTATTTTGCAAGTTTTGGTAAGCAGGCAGAAATAATTAAATTATATGGTTCTATGGAATTGGCTCCTGTATTGGGCCTAGCGGATCAAATTGTTGATCTTGTTGATACTGGTGAAACATTAAAAGCAAATGGATTAGTACCTTATGAACACATAATAGATATAAGTTCAAGATTAATAATTAACAAAGCAGCAATGAAAATAAAAAGTAATGCTATAAAATTATTTTTAGAAAAATTAACTGATGTTATTGAGGATATTTAGTAATGAAATATTTAGATGCATCAAATATTGATTTTAAAAAATCATTAAAAAAATTAATAAAATCCAATTCAGAGCCAAGCGATGATATTTTAATTACAGTTTCCAAAATCGTTCAAGATATTCGTACCAGAGGCGATGAAGCACTACTTGAATATACAAATCAATATGATGGGTTATCGGTTGATCATGAAAGTATAGAGATTACAAATAAGGAAACTAAAGAAGCTTTATCTAGAATATCAAGTTCAATGAGGGGCAGCTTAGAAGATGCAGCTACGAGAATTCGTTTATTTCACGAAAAACAGAAACAAGAAACCTGGACTTATAAAGATAATGACGGCAATCTTTTGGGGCAACGTGTTACACCAATAGAGCGAGTTGGAGTTTATGTGCCAGGCGGCAAAGCCGCTTATCCTTCATCAGTTTTAATGAATGTAATACCTGCTCAAGTTGCTGGGGTTAAAGAAATTATTATGGTGGTACCAACTCCCAGTGGAGATAGAAACGATCCAGTATTAGCTGCTGCTGCTATTCTAGGCGTAAATAAAATTTTTACTATTGGTGGGGCACAGGCAATAGCTGCTCTAGCTTTTGGTACTGAACTCATACCAAAGGTAGACAAAATTGTTGGCCCTGGAAATATATTTGTTGCTACAGCAAAAAGAGAAGTTTTTGGCTTTGTAGGTATTGATATGATTGCGGGGCCATCAGAGGTTGTTATTGTTGCCGATAAGAATGCAAATGCAGATTGGGTCGCAATGGATATGTTGGCTCAAGCCGAACATGACGAAGAGGCATGTTCTATTTTAATTTCATCTGATAAAGATTTAATTGAATCTGTAGAGAATTCAATTATGAAATTTTTACCAGAAATGGAAAGAGCTGAAATTATTGAAGCATCACTAAAAAAGAATGGCTTAATTATAAAAACGGAAAATTTTAAACAGGCAATTGAGACAGTAAATATAATAGCACCTGAGCACCTTGAACTTGCAGTTGCAGACCCCGAAGCATTGCTTGATGATATAAAGCATGCAGGCGCTATATTTATGGGCAATTATTCAGCTGAATCACTAGGCGATTATTGTGCTGGCCCTAATCACGTTTTACCAACAGCTCAAACCGCGAGATTTTCATCACCTTTAGGTGTATATGATTTTCAGAAGAAAACATCACTAATAAAATGTGATAGGAGTTCAGTTTCAGAAATAGCAAAAGTTGCTTCTGTGTTAGCACGTGGTGAGGGACTGACTGCACATGCACGTTCTGCTGAATTACGTCGAAATTCTTAAGGTATTACCTAAAGCAGTTCAGCACGCGATATTTATCTAAGAAACCTAACCGCTGGTCTTTGTAGTATTGAAGCTGTTAGATCACGTTCCTCCCAGCCTCTTAGAATTTTAATTTTAACTTTTGTGCCAGGTTTAAGTTTAGTAATCATATCAATAATTCTTTCTGGAGAACTTGTTATATTTTCGTTTATACTGAGTATGATATCTCCCGGAATGATACCTGCGTTTTCGGCTGGTCCATTACGAATAGTTGCTGTTATAAGAACTCCATTTATTGGTGTGCTATCTTTTTGATCTTCAAATTTAAGATTTAAAGATTGCGCCTCTATACCAAGCCAACCTCTTACCACCTTCCCATTATTAATTATTTCATTCATCACGCTCATTGCTTGATTAATTGGAGTAGCTAATCCGATACCTTCAGAACCACCAGAGCTTGATACAATTGCTGTATTAATTCCAATTAGTTCACCATAAACATTGACCAGAGCACCACCAGAATGACCTTGATTAATATCGGCATCTGTTTGAATAAAATCGTCAAAAAATGAAATACCACGTCTTTTCCTGCCCGTTGCACTAACAATACCTTGAGTCACTGTTTGTCCAAAATTATATGGATTTCCAATTGCTAAAACTATATCGCCGATCTTTAGCCTAGATGAGTCTCCAATCGGTATTATCGGTGGATTTTTAAGATTTATTTTTATTACTGCCAAGTCAGTGTCTATATCTAGACCAATCAAATCAGCTTGTAGTTGTTCCCCAGAGTTTAGTGTGACACCAATATTTTGAGCATTTTCTATAACATGGGCATTAGTGAGAATATAGCCGCCCTTGTTCATGATCACCCCCGAGCCAATTGAATTATTACGTCGTGTCTTTGTCAATTGAGGTAAGTCTTCAAAAAACTGCTTAAACATGGGGTCACGGAATACAGAATGCCCTTTTTCTTGATATACTTTGTTGGCGTAAACGTTCACAACTGCTGGAGCAGTGGACTCTACCGCATTGTTGAATGATTGATGATTTGTCTTAAAAAAAGGGGGTAATGAAGTATCAATTAATGAATTATCGTCCGATATCAATAAAAATAAGAAAGCTACCGCGAGTCCATAGGCGGAAAATTTTATAACAAAAAATATAATTTTTTTAAGGTTATACAAAATTACTTAAAATAGTTATGCGAAAAATAGGTTTTTATTGAACATCACAAAATATATGTAGTTTATCATGTTAAACTAAGTACATAATAATTATTATAAGTATGGTCCTGTTTTTTAAGAGGAAAGAATGAAAAATAAAATTTTAGATCAAAGTCGACGCCGATTTTTAACTACAGCAGCGACAGTAGTTGGTGGATTCGGAGCGGCAACAGCAACAGTTCCTTTTGTTTCTAATATGAGTCCTAGTGCTAAGACAAAGGCAATTGGTGCTCCTGTGGAAGTAGATATAAGTAAATTAAAGCCAGGAGAGCGCATGATTGAAAAGTGGCAAGGGAAGCCAGTTTGGATACTTAGGCGTACAAGTGAAATGCTCAGCGATATATCCTCATTAAGTGATGAAGTAAGCGATCCTCAATCCGATAATAGTGCACAGCCAGATTATGCAAAAAATGAATTTCGTGCACTTAAAGAAGAGTTTCTCGTCGTAATAGGGATTTGCACTCATCTCGGCTGTTCTCCTAGTTTTGTTTTAAAAGGAGATGGAGATAGTATATCGAATGATTGGATGGGTGGATTTTTTTGCCCCTGTCATGGCTCTAGATTTGATTTGGCTGGGCGTGTATTCAAAGGAGTCCCTGCGCCATATAATCTAGTCATCCCACCTTATAAATTTATTTCAGAAACTCGTCTTTTGATTGGTGATGATAAGGAGATAGGTTAATGTCTAAATCAAAAGGAACTCTAATAAGCAATTTAGTTGATTTTAGAGATTGGATTGATGCCCGCTTTCCTTTATCGAGAATCTGGAATGAGCATCTTGCTAATTATTATGCCCCCAAGAATTTCAATTTTTGGTATTTTTTTGGCGCATTTGCGATTTTAGTTTTAGGGATTCAGGTGGTAACTGGCATATGGCTGACTATGAATTATAAGCCTTCAGCTGAAGAAGCCTTTGCTTCTGTCGAATACATTATGCGTGATACTGAATGGGGTTGGTTAATACGTTATATGCACTCAACAGGCGCTTCAGCTTTTTTTATAGTAATTTATTTGCATATGTTCCGAGCTCTACTTTATGGCTCATATAAAAAACCACGTGAATTATTATGGTTATCGGGCATGGCTCTTTATCTATTGCTAATGGGGGAAGCATTTTTCGGGTATTTGTTACCATGGGGGCAAATGTCTTACTGGGGCGCACAGGTCATAATTTCACTATTTGGTGCTTTACCTATTATAGGTGATGACCTTTCTTTGTGGATACGTGGTGACTTCGTCGTATCAGATGTGACACTAAATCGTTTTTTTGCGCTTCATGTAATTGCATTTCCATTGTTGATTCTTGGTTTAGTTGGATTTCATATTCTTGCGTTACATGAGGTTGGTTCAAATAACCCAGACGGTATTGAAATTAAAAAGAATAAAGATGCAGATGGAGTCCCAATCGATGGTATTCCATTTCATCCATATTACACTGTTAAGGATTTAATGGGGGCTGTAGTTTTTTTAATTTTCTTTTTCGCCGTAGTCTTTTTTACACCGGAAATGAAAATTCCCGGAACTCAAGGTCTTTTTCTTGAAAGCGCTAATTTTGTGCAGGCAAATCCCCTACAAACTCCTGAACATATTGCTCCTGTTTGGTATTTCACCCCATTCTATGCAATTTTAAGAGCTGTTCCAAGTCAACTCGGTGGTGTGATAGCTATGGGCTTAGCTGTAAATTTATTTTTATTACTTCCGTGGTTAGACAGAAGCCCCGTTAGGTCTTCTCGTTATCGTGGAAGAAACTACCGCATTGCTTTGACATTATTTGTCGTGAGTTTTCTAATTCTTGGATGGTTGGGTTTGCAAGTAGTAACACCTGTTTATACATGGATGGCTAGATTTTTCACAATCGTTTATTTCTTGTTTTTCTTTTTAATGCCTTTTTACACGGCATTAGATAAAGATAAAAGAGTGCCAGATAGGGTAACTAGCTAATGACACTATTCAAGTTTTTAACGAGAATAATTTTGTTTATATTTTTAATATCTTCGTTAGAGGTATTTGCAACAAGTAATTCAAAATTAATGCATATGGAAGTTGATCTTTCGAATCAGCAGTCATTGCAACGAGGAGCTAAAATATTTGTTAATTACTGTTTAAGCTGTCATTCGGCTACCTATATGAGATATAACCGAATCGGTGAAGATTTAAATATTAAAGACGATATACTAAAGGAGAATTTAATATTCAGCGGAGATAAGATTGGCGATGTGATGAGTATTGCCATGAAGAGTGAAGATGCTATAAATTTTTTTGGTGTTACCCCACCCGATTTATCTGTTATAGCTCGTTCACGCGGACCCGACTGGTTATACACATATCTGCACACATTCTATGTAGATGATTCTAGGCCCTTTGGCGTTAATAATCTTGCATATAAAGATACGGCAATGCCTCATGTTTTATGGGAATTACAAGGTGCCCAACAGTTAATTCAATCAGGAAAAAATGTTACGGTACATTATAAACCAACATATAAAAATTCATTAGAATTGGTCTCATCTGGGCTACAATCCGAAAAAGAATATGACAAAACAATACGTGACTTAGTTAATTATTTAGTTTACATGGGAGAGCCGATCAAGTTGAAACGTAAAAAGATCGGCATTTGGGTTATATTTTATCTATCTATTCTTTTGATAATTACATACATGTTAAAGAAAGAGTACTGGCGAGATATTCATTAGAGTATAATCTGGCATTAGTATTATTCTTAATAAAATATAATAATCACTATTTTAATTTTTTTTTGGAGAAAAATATGGCAAGCCTAGCCAATCGTCGTTCATTAATGGTTTTATATTCTGATAAAGTCAGCCCAATTGGTCACGCAGTACGTATTGTACTCGCAGAGAAGGATGTTAATGTCGAGATAAATTATGTTGATGATGATGATAAGCCAGAAATTCTAAATGAGCTTAATCCATATAATTCTATTTTAACATTAATCGATCGAGATCTCGTTTTATATGATGCACATATAATGATGGAATACCTAGATGAACGTTTTCCACATCCACCTTTGACGCCAGTTGATCCAGTTAGCCGGGCAAGTAATCGACAGCTACGACACAGAGTGATGAGAGATTTATATTCAGTTATTGATGATCTTGATAGTGATAATGATATTGCTGCTGCCAACGCTAGGAAAGTACTGCGTGATAATTTAACGTCAATTGCGCCAGCATTTACTAATACTCCGTATTTTATGTCTGAAGATTATACGCTCGTAGATTGTTGTTTAGCTCCACTCATGTGGCGACTATCAACTTATGGCATCAAATTACCGTTATCAGGTAAGCCTCTGCAGCAGTATGCCGACCGATTATTTGAAAGAGCTGCGTTTAAAGCTAGCTTATCGGAATTAGAAAAGGACTACCACGAAGCGTGATTAACAATTACATTTATTTGTAAAAAGTTTTCACATTTAGAGTATTCTTTAAGAATAGTCTAATCTAGATATTGAAAAAGTTTCACAACTTTTTGTACGCCTCCAGTTTCTCTAGCAATTGTTGTAGATATTTCCGCCTCTTCTTTGCTAACCAAACCCATCATGTATACCACACCTTTTTCAGTAACAATTTTAATAACCAATCCATTTAGTTTTTCATTGGCAAATAATTGTGTTTTAACTTTTGTTGTTATGTATGTGTCACTGCTTCTGGAAACCATAGAGCTTGGTGCAGCAACGGTGACTTCATTGTAGACATGCGTAACCTTACTAATGCCAGTGACTATATCTGTAAGTTTTTGTTGCATTTCTGCCAACGGTGCCTCACCTGTTATCAATACTTTTGTATTATAACTAGTTATATTTATATGTGATTGTTC
Source organism: Legionellales bacterium (assembly GCA_002692205.1). Lineage (GTDB taxonomy): Bacteria > Pseudomonadota > Gammaproteobacteria > Eutrophobiales > Eutrophobiaceae > UBA11869. The sequence continues at coordinate 33,472 of NZJM01000050.1, forward strand.
ATCTAATTCTGTATCAGCATGTATTGCTCGGTAGGCTTTTATTTCTATTGTTTGATCTTCAATTACAGTTCCAGCTGTTCTTCTATCTAAAGAAGCTGACGCACCAGCAGCAGCACCACCTGCTGCGGTAATTGCGCACCCAGACAGAAAAGTCATAATTATCATTAAAACTAATAGCTTAATTTCTTTAAGTTTTCTCATATTTCAACCGTCCTGTCCTAGTAATTTTAGATCAATTAAATCGCATAGTGAATGAATTATCATTATATGAACTTCTTGAATTCTAGCCGTTGATTGTGTAGGAACACAAATTTCATAATCATTATTACCCATCAAATTTTTAATTTTCCCGCCATCTCTTCCCGTTAATGCGACCGTAATCATATTTCTATCATGTGCTGCATCAATTGCATGGATAACATTATGCGAATTTCCGCTAGTGCTTATTGCTAGTAAGACGTCTCCTTCTTGCCCTAGTGCACGAACTTGTTTTGAGTAAATTTCCGCATATTGATAGTCATTTGCAATTGAAGTTAGTGTTGAAGAATCTGTAGTCAGCGCGATCGCTGGTAAGCCGGGACGCTCCATTTCAAATCGATTTAGCATTTCAGCTGAAAAATGTTGTGCATCTGCGGCAGATCCGCCATTTCCACATGCCATGATCTTATGATTATTAAGTAAGGAATCTGCCATTGCATTTGCAGCACTAGCAATAAGAGGTGCTAATTCGTCCAGAGATTCAGTTTTAATCCGAATACTCTCTAGGAAATTATCTTTTATACGTTGAGTAATATCCATTTAGAAAATTAATCAAAGAGTTAAACTATATTATGCACGAAATATTGCTCGAGTACACTTTGTATAGGCAGTGATTACGACTATAGTAGTCATTCCAATAATACTGGTTTTCCCTTAACAAATTTGGCTTTACGTAAATTACGCTTAATAATATTCTCTGCAATTATAGTTAAATCACCAGTTTCTCCCGGCATCATGCTATTTTTTTCATTAGCAAGACGATTTATCTCAGGAATTATATTGTACGCATCAACACCAAGGGCATATAAACGCCGATATTGAGATTTTTCTTGAGCCCAATTCCTATTAAGCACATCCTGAATAATTGATAACTGTCTTTTAATATCAAGTATCCATGGTATGTCGACAAATATTACACCGTTTAAATCAATATCTTTATTACTATCTACGATGCCACTAAATATATGTGAAGTTGAATATATAGGCAAATTATCAGCATGGTGAAAACGAATTTGAGGGATTAACTGGCGTGCATCGTTAGGTACTGCTGCAGCAAATATAAAATCAACATCTTGTCTACGTCGCTCAACATTATGAATTTTTATATTCAATTTATTTCTAAGATTTTTAGTTCGTTGTTCACTTAAATCAATATTTAAAAGTTCTTTGACGGGTGATGAGAAATCTGTCGTATTATTTATAAAGCTAGAGTGCTCTGAAATTTCTCCACCAAGTTGAATCCAATACTTTTTGAATGTTTCGGCAAGGCGATTGCCCCATGGTGTGTTAGGTGTTAATACTAATGCGTTTTGATGCCCATCATTAAAGGCAATTTCTGCAATTTGAATTATTTCATCTTCGGGAGATAATCCAAATTGGAATAAGTTACTCTCATTTCTTATTTCTTTATTTTTATCTTGACGATTTAATGCAAGTATTTTTATATCCCCATTTTTATTTTCATACAATTGATTTGTTGCCTCTTTTTCTAATGGTCCGACAATATAGTCTGCACCGTCATCCAATGCTCTTTGATATACATCAATTATATTTAAACTATTTGCGTCATATATTTCAATATCTGCTTTTTCTTCTTTATCTAAATACCAAGCAGCTAAAAAGCCATCACGTATGGCAATAGACGAATTTTTATACTTTCCTGTTAAAGGAAGTAGCAATCCAATCTTTGTAGGCCGTTCTATTGATTTTTCACTTTGTTCCAAAAGTTTCTCAGTTATTGATATTTGCGCATAATGATCGGGATATCTCTGTGACCACCCATAAATTGCGTCTTCTAATTTTTTTGTTTGATATTTGTATGTCTTATTTATAAATGCTAGCTCAATCCAGCTAATTAAAAGATCAGGAGAGGCAAGTCTCAAATCCTCTAGTTGTTCAAGCGGTATTAGCTCAAATATTTCCCATACTTTTTGACTATTTTGTTTAAGGGTTGCTGATGAATTTGAATATTTTGTTACTTTTAACTGTTCTGTAGCAGCTTTTAGGTAATTGCCATATGCTAGATTAGCTTCTGCTAATATTTCGTGATATGCAATTATAAAAGTAAAAGGTATCTCATCTTCATGTATCGCATACAGCATGTTTAATGCTTTTCCAGGTTTTCCAGATTCCAAATGAAAGTTCGCATTTAAGATTGTAGCTCTTGATTGAATTTTTATATCTTCACGATTTAAAGCACTATTTTGTAATATTTTTCTTGCCTTATCATATTCTCTTATACTCACATGGGCGTCTATTGCTTTAAGTAATCTAGCATTCTCATTTTCTTGTTGTATCTGCTCGGTGACAGCCTCATCAGCCTCGCGGGTGGATGTTAGCTTACAGCCCGTGACAAAAGTCAACAAAATAATAAAAATTATCGAAAGTCTCATGCCTATATTGTGTAACATAAAGCTAATAATTTCGAGGCCGATTTTAGATAAAAAACGAGGAGTAATTAATTGGCAGGACATTTATACATTGTCGCCACCCCAATTGGCAACTTGGGCGATATAACAAAGCGAGCAATTGAAATTTTGCAGCAAGTAGATTTGATTGCGGCTGAAGATACAAGGCGCAGTAAAATACTATTAGAGCATTTTGCGATTTCTAGCGAAATTATTGCATATCATGAACATAACGAAAATAAACTCACCCCTAAATTAATTAAATATCTAGATAGTGGCAAATCTATTGCGCTTATATCCGACGCAGGTACACCATTAATTAATGATCCTGGTTATAAATTGGTTATATCCGCGCACGATAAAGATATTAAAGTTATTCCGATACCAGGGGTTTCTGCCGTTATTACAGGTTTATCTGTATCAGGTATACCATGTAATAAATTTATTTTTGAGGGTTATTTGCCATCAAAAACAATATCAAGAAAAAAGTATTTAAAAACTTTAATTACTGAGTCTAGAACATTAGTATTTTATGAAGCACCACACCGAATATCAGAGCTCATAGATGATATGTGCATAATATTTGGCTCTTCACGGCGTATAGCCATTGCTCGTGAATTGACGAAAAAACATGAACAAATATTACAAGGTACACTATCTAGTATTAAGCTGAAAATAGAGACCGGAGAAATAAAAAATAAAGGAGAATTTGTTGTTCTGGTTGAAGGTGAACAGGAGAATCTAATTTGTAATTCCGAGATTCAGCGCATAAACCATATTTTATTAGAAAAACTTTCGCCAAAAGATGCAATCAAACTTACAGCACAAATAACTAAAAAGAAAAAAAATGATATATACAAGTTAGTTGTCGAGAATGACAAAACATAATATCAAATTAACTTGCAACTAATATCTATAATAATAAAATTAGCATTATGAGTTGGCCAGGCAATCGCTATTGAAGATTACTTTAGTAGAGGAAAGTCCGGGCTCCATAGGGCTAGGTGCCAGATAACATCTGGGCGACGTGAGTCGATGGAAAGTGCCACAGAAATTATACCGCCCAATTATCTGGGTAAGGGTGAAATGGTGTGGTAAGAGCACACCGCGCTGTTAGTAATGGCAGTGGCAGGGTAAACCCCGCCGGGAGCAAGACCAAATAGAGGAGCAATGGTGCGGCCCGCACTGTTCCTGGGTAGGTTGCTAGAAGTGCGTGGTGACATGCACTCAAGATGAATGATTGCCCATGACAGAACCCGGCTTATCGGCCAACTCTACATTTTATTTTTTTGGAGGACTTTTTAATGAAGTGGAATGTTTATTTGTCAGGAGAAATACACACAGATTGGAGAGATAAAATAAAGGAAGGAACTGAAAAACTAGATTTACCGATACTATATACCTCTGCTGTTTTGGATCACGAGTCAAGTGATGCAGCAGGCGATCATTTAGGTAGCGAAGAGAATAATTTTTGGCGCGATCATAAATCCTCAAAGGTTAATTGTATCCGAACAAGAACATTAATTGAAAAGTGTGATATTGCCATTGTTCGTTTTGGAAATAAATTTAAGCAGTGGAATGCTGCTTTTGATGCAGGATGCTGTGCTGCGTTGAGTAAACCATATATAACTCTTCATGATGAGGATATTATTCACCCATTGAAAGAAGTTGATGCCTCAGCGTTAGCATGGGCAAGAACTCCGGAACAAGTTATAGAAACACTAGAATACGTCATAAATGCTTAGTTTTTGTAGAAAAAAATCGAAACTTAAAGTAATTTATTATATATATCGCGGAACTTTATGAAATAAATGATGTTATTGTATGACTATTTTTGAATTCACCTCAAAAAATTAATTTATCTAAGCTAAGTCTTTGTTAAATATAGGACATTTATAACGAAAAAATACAATCAATCCTTGACATAGAAGCCTCAAAATCCCTATAGTTGTATAAGTGGGGTAATGTGGGTAAAAGTGGAATTTACCAACATACAGAGGATTATTTTTATGTTTAGAGGCTTTAGTAAAATCAGTGTCGACAGCAAGGGGCGGTTAGCGATTCCAAGTCGTTACCGTGCTCTCGTTTTAGATCAAGCTCAAAATAATCTAGTCATAACCTTAAACCCCCTGGACCGATCTCTATGGCTTTATCCGTTACCCGAATGGGAACTGATAGAAGATAAATTATCCGCTCTATCCGATTTTGATAAGCAAAGCAGAAGAACAAAACAGATGATGAGGGGTTACGCAAACGATTGTCAATTAGATAGCCAAGGCCGAATACTAATACCAAAAGAATTACGAAATCATGCAGCTTTAACAAAACAAGTTGTAATTTTAGGACAAGGTAACAAATTCGAAATTTGGGATGAAAAGTCTTGGCAAAAACAACGGGATGACTGGCTAGAGTCAGTTGGCGATGAATCAGTATCCTCCTCCTCTGATTCATTGCACTCGTTGTCACTATAAGCTTATGAATATAAAAAAGGCGAATTAGAAATTGTATTATGAGCACGAGCCAGTTTTATTAGATGAAGTTATCAAAGCACTCAATATACAACCTGATGGTTTCTACATTGATGGTACTTTTGGTAGGGGTGGACATAGTCGAGAAATTATTAAAAGACTTAGTAGCAAAGGACGTTTACTTGCCTTTGATAAAGATCCAGATGCGGTTATGTCGATTGGAGCAGATCTTATACAAGACGAACGTTTTGAAATTATCAAAGGCTCATTCACTATGTTAATGCAATATGCAAAACAGTATAAAGTTGATAATCAGATTTCTGGTGTATTATTCGATTTTGGTGTTTCTTCACCACAACTTGATGATATAAAACGGGGGTTTAGTTTTAAATATGATTCGCCCCTAGATATGCGCATGAATCCAACCGAAGGTCAAAGTGTTGCTGATTGGTTAAAAAAAGCAAGTGAATCTGAAGTTGCAGATATAATCTATAAGTATGGAGAAGAGAGAGCTTCAAGAAAAATAGCTAAAGCTATAATTGATTTTAGAAACAGATCTCCAATAAATAGTACAATTCAACTTGCAAAAATAATATCTAAAGCCAAGCCTAGTTATAAGCAAGATATCCACCCCGCTACTAAGACGTTTCAAGCATTTCGTATTTTTATAAATCATGAACTTGATGAAATAAGAGATGCGCTACCTAAGGCGACTGATGTTTTATGTAAAGGAGGTAGGCTTGTGGCAATCAGTTTTCATTCGCTTGAGGATAGGATAGTTAAGCGTTTCATGCGTGACCAATCAAAGCCGAAAGAACAACCAATCGAGTTGCCAATACTCAGAGATAAGGGTGATATAAAATTAAAAATAATTGGAAAAAAAATCCGCCCAACTATCAACGAATTATCTAAAAATCATAGAGCTCGAAGTGCTCTACTTCGAATAGCTGAGCGTATGTAAGAATGAAAATTTTAATACATTTAGGAATATATATCGCAGTAATTTTTTCAGCTATAGAGGTTGTCACTTCGAGGCATGATACTAGGGAACTTTTTAGGGAGAAACAATCTTCGCTTAAGGTACAAGATAATTTGATTGAACAATGGGGACGTTTGCGTCTCGAGTATGGTACTTGGTCTATAAATGACAGAATTGATCAGTATGCTCGAAAAGAATTAAGCATGAAAAAGCCAATCGGTACAATAGTGATATTAACTAAATGAAAAAAAATAACAAAAATATAACAAGCCCTTTTCGTTACTGGTTTATTATTAGCTTATTTATTATTAGTACTTTTGTATTATTTTCTAGAGCAGTTTACTTGCAAGTTATTGATGCTGATTTTTTAAAAAAAGAAGGTGACAGAAGGTCGATACGACTAATTAGCGATCCGGTGCATCGTGGAGCAATTATGGATCGAAATGGCGAGCAATTAGCGATAAGCACTCCTGTCGACTCAATAATCGCTGAACCAAGAAAAGTGTTGAAAGCTGACAAAATTGATCTAATTGCATTAGCAAGTATTCTTAATATATCTCAACAAAAACTTATAGAGAGACTGAATAATAATATTAAGCGCGATTTTCTTTACCTTGATCGCCATGCAAATTCAAATACAGTCAAGGTAATAAAAGAACTTTCAATAAAGGGAGTGTACACGCAGCCAGAATATAAACGTTATTACCCATCAGCAGAGATAACTGCACATATTATTGGATTTACTAATATTGACGATATCGGTCAAGAAGGTATTGAATTGGCCTATGATGAAATATTAAAAGGTAATTCAGGAAAAAAACTTGTACTTAAAGATCGAAAACGTCGGATTGTTCGTGATATTGAGAGTGTTATAGCATCTAAACCCGGTACCGATATAAATCTTAGTATTGACAAACGCATTCAGTATTTAGCACATCGTGAACTATCTACTGCCATTAAGGCTCATGCTGCAAAATCTGGCTCACTAGTTATGCTTGATGTCAAAACTGGTGAAGTTATCGCGATGGTCGGTCAACCATCATTTAATCCAAACAATCTTAGAATTGCAGATAGAAAAGCTATTCGTAATCGTAATGTAACCGATAGTTACGAGCCTGGCTCAACGATGAAAGTTTTTACAATTGCCGCTGGTTTAGAGTCAGGGATTTTTACTCCACAAACGATAATAGATACTTCTCCCGGTATTTTTAGAGTTGGTAATAAGTCAATTTCAGACCATCATGATTATGGCTCAATAGATGTTACGACTATTATCACAAAATCTAGCAATATAGGAGCAAGTAAAATTGCTCTAGCATTAAAACCAGAATTTTTTTATGACCTTTTAGTTAGATTTGGTTTTGGAGATACAACTAACAGTGGCTATCCTGGTGAACAATCTGGTGTTCTGAGATTTTATGATAAATGGTCTGAGCAGGATATGGCAACTTTATCCTTTGGTTACGGTATTCAGGTCACGCCTCTAAAATTAGCACAAGCATATGCCGTAATTGCAAATGATGGCCTTAAGTTACCCGTTTCTTTTATCAAAATAACTAAACCAAATATGAGTGAGAGAGTGATTTCTGAAAATATAGCAAGACAGATTAAGATGATGTTAGAGACAGTTGTATCTTCTGGAGGTACTGCTAGAAAAGCTTCAATTGAAGGCTATAGAGTTTTAGGTAAAACAGGAACAACACTTAAATATAATGCTCAAGCTGGAACATACTATGATGATCGTTACCGTTCGCTTTTTGTTGGGATTGTTCCCGCAGTCAATCCTAGGTTTGTAACGGTTGTTGTAATAGATGAGCCTGATAAAGATAAAGGATACTACGGGGGTGATGTTGCGGCACCTGTATTTTCAAAAGTTATGCAGGGTGCATTACGTATTTTAGATGTCCCGCCAGATAATTTAAATGGTTTCAATAATTCGATAATAGCTAATATCGATAAAAAAATAAGCAAAGACTTAGAGAGCGTTGATAATGATGGCACCTGAAAAATTAAATTATGTAACATCATTAAAGCAATTATTAATGGGTTTATGTGAAGTTACTTCTGTAATTGATGTGACCGGTGTTGCTATTGATAGCAGGGAAGTCGAATCAGGTAATTTGTTTATTGCTTATAGAGGTTCAATTGACAATGGTATTGATTATATAGATGAGGCTATTCAGAGAGGCGCGTCCGCGATCATTATTGATGAACTTCAGGAATTTAATCCAAAATCAATTCCTGTTAAGTATTTTAGAGTTACGAACTTAAGAAAGAATGCTGGTCATATAATTAGTAGATTCTATGGGTGTCCATCAAAGAATATAAATATAGTGGGTGTAACTGGTACAAATGGAAAAACAACAGTTTCATATATCATTGCTTATGCTAATTATAAGCTTAAAAAAAATAGTGCATTCATAGGGACACTAGGCTATGGACTTTTTGGCCAAATAGAAACAAGCAAGACAACAACTCCAGATGCAGTAACACTTCATTCATTATTTTCAAGATGGGAGACACAAGTTGATTCTGTAGCAATGGAGGTGTCTTCACATGCCTTAGATCAGGGAAGAGTTGAAGGTACAGAGTTTGATATGGCTGTTTTTACAAACTTAAGTAGGGATCATCTCGATTATCATAATAATATTGAAGATTATATTAATGCTAAATTTTCTTTATTTGAAAAAAGAAGCCTCAAGAATGCCGTAATTAATATTGAAGATTCATATGGAGCTATGCTAATTGATAGGCTGCCGACAAGTGTAAATATATTTGCATATTCTAATAACAAAAGTAATCTTAAATTTTATAAAAGAAAAAATATATCCTTTGTTTATTGTGAAAGTATAGAAATTTATGCTAATGCTAAATCAATAACTATTCAAAGCCCCTGGGGCGCAGTAAATGTCAGAGTAAATTTACTTGGCGAATTTAATGTTGCTAATATCCTGGCTGCCTTTACTGTATTGTGTGTATCCGGGCTATCAATTGATAAGGTTGCTGAAGCTCTATCAAGTTTTACCGGGTTACCTGGTAGGATGGAAGTTTTTTCATCACAAGATAAGCCGCTAATTATTATTGACTATGCCCATACACCAGACGCACTTAAAAAAGCACTGACTTCGTTAAGAGATTATTGTAAGGGGCAATTATTTTGTATATTTGGTTGTGGCGGTGGACGAGATATTGGGAAACGCGCTCAAATGGGTTCTATTGCCGAGTCTTTATCCGATCATATTGTTTTAACTAATGATAATCCTCGAGACGAACCAACAGATAAAATTTTCAGTGATATTCTTGAAGGAATTCAGAATAAAGCGAACGTCATTGTTAAACCAGACCGATCCGATGCATTAATCACAACATTTCTTGAGGCTAATAAAGGGGATATTATTTTATTAGCCGGCAAAGGGCACGAAGTGACACAGCAAATAGGCGCAAATTTCATTCCTTTTTCTGATCGAGAGCTAGCAAAACGTCTAACCGAGGTGCATATATGATCAGTATGCTACTTTCTGAAGCAGCAAAAGCAGTCGGATCACCGTTAACTGAGAAAGATGCTACTTTTTCAGGATGCAGTACTGACAGTCGCACTATCAAAAAAGGAAATCTATTTATTGCGCTTAAGGGAGAATATTTTGATGGTCATGAATATATTTCAGTTGCCGAGAAAAATGGTGCATCCTCATTAATTATCGATCATGAAGTTTCTAATACAAAACCTTTTATCAAGGTAAAAGATACGCGGGTAGCAATGGGGCTGCTAGCGAAATGCTGGAGAGAAAAAATAACAATTCCTCTAATAGCGATAACAGGGAGTAATGGCAAAACAACAGTTAAAGAGATGGTGACTAGTATTCTATCAACGATATCGAAGGTGCATTCGACATCTGATAATTTAAACAATGATATCGGTGTTCCGAAAACATTATTCGGGCTTAATAAAGACCATCGCTATGGAGTTATAGAAATGGGAGCGAATCATTTAGGTGAAATAGGATGGTTGAGTAAAATAACGTCCCCAAATATTGCAGTTATAACTCAATGTGCACCAGCTCATCTAGAAGGTTTTAAAAATATTGAAAGTATAGCAAAAGCTAAGGCGGAAATTTACACAGGATTACAGTCCTCTGGGATTGCTGTTATAAATGCAGATGATGCATATGCTGATTTTTGGAAAAATAGTTGCAAAAAAATAAAACAGGTTACTTTTGGTATTGAATCAGAAAGCGCTGATATTCGTGCTAAAAATATTAAATTATCAGCAAATAAATTATTTATTAGTTTTAGTCTAATTACTAATGATGATTCTATTCAAATAAGTTTACCTCTAATTGGGCATCATAATGTAATGAATGCATTAGCCGCAGCAGCATGTTGTTCGAGTCTGAATATTTCATTGCAGACAATAAAAAAAGGACTTGAGAGTGTACGTCCAATTAAGGGTAGATTAGAAATAAAAACAGGAAAAAATAAATCTCGAATTATTGATGATACATATAACGCTAATCCTACATCGCTTGATGCCGGAATAAAGACTTTATGTAATTTCCAAGGTACGCGTTTCATTGTATTAGGAGACATGGGTGAGTTAGGCGAAAAGGCAGTAAAGTTTCACGAGGATGTTGGCATAGATGCAAAGCGAAAAAATATTGACGGTTTATTCACAATTGGAAAATTAAGTATGAATGCTGCAAAAAGTTTTGGCCAAGGTGCTTTTCATTTTAGTAGTCACGATGAGTTAGGTAGGGCATTAATAAAAATTCTAGATAAAAATTCTAACATTTTGATTAAAGGTTCACGTGCCATGAAAATGGAGTGTCTTATTGAAATGCTTATGGAGAAAAAATAGATGTTAATCTGGTTAGCTGATTATTTAATGCAGTTTGATAGTGGCTTCGGTGTATTTAAATACTTGACACTGAGGACAATATTAAGTGTTTTAACATCCCTATTTATTTCTTTTCTATTAGGACCTTTTTTGATAAATCATTTAACGAATAGACAGATTGCGCAGAGTATAAGAGATGATGGTCCAGAGGCACATTTGAAAAAAATTGGAACTCCAACTATGGGAGGACTATTAATTTTGCTATCTATCATCTTTAGTACACTGTGTTGGGGTGATATTAGTAATCGATATGTACTAGTTGTTCTTGTAGTTACATTTCTTTTTGGGGTTATAGGTTTAATTGATGACTATAGAAAAGTAATTAATAACAATCCAAAAGGATTATCTGCGAAATATAAATACTTATCACAATCAATAGTTGCTATTGCTGCAGCAATTTATTTATATCATTCAGCAACATTACCAGTTGAGACACAGTTATTAATTCCATTTTTTAAAGATTTTATTTTTGATATGGGTTGGTTATATATTGTTTTTGTTTATTTTGTAATTGTTGGTTCAAGTAATGCTGTTAATTTGACTGATGGTCTTGATGGGCTAGCAATTTTACCAACTGTTTTAGTTGCTGGAGCATTAGCAATTTTCGCATACTTGACTGGTCACATACGCTTTTCTGATTATCTTGGTATTCCTTATATTCCTGGCGTAGGAGAAGTTGCAGTTTTTTGTGGAGCAATGGTTGGTTCTGGACTTGGATTTCTCTGGTTTAATACTTACCCGGCACAAGTTTTTATGGGAGATATTGGAGCACTATCGCTTGGGGCTGCGTTGGGTATTGTTGCCGTTGTTACTAGACAGGAACTTGTTTTATTGATAATGGGAGGTGTATTTGTTATCGAAACCCTCTCAGTAATACTGCAAGTTACTTCTTTTAAATTAACTGGAAAAAGAATATTTAGAATGGCTCCATTACATCATCATTATGAGCTAAAAGGATGGCCTGAGCCACGAGTAATAGTTAGATTTTGGATTATCACTGTAATACTAATTTTAATTGGTCTTGCAAGTTTAAAAATACGTTGAGGATGATACTTGCTTTGTATTGAAAAAAAAATGTCAACACTAAATAATAATGACTTACATTACGATGCAGTTATTGTTGGTCTCGGTAAAACGGGATTATCATGTTTTCGTTATTTATTTAATCAA
>NZJM01000051.1 GCA_002692205.1 Legionellales bacterium
CCCGGAGTGGTAGTTTAGTTGGTTAGAATACCGGCCTGTCACGCCGGGGGTCGCGGGTTCGAGTCCCGTCCACTCCGCCAATTTGATTTGAATAACTAACGGGCGTATCACTTAATAATGGTACGCCCGAATTAATTTAGAATATTGAAAAATGAATAATAGAAGAAAATAAAATATGTTAGCCATAATAAGAGATAAAGCAACAGGATGGATAGCCGGCGTTATTGTTGGTTTACTTGTTATTTCATTTGCCTTTTGGGGCGTAAGTTTTTACAGCGGTCAAGCAGGACAGCTTAATGTCGCCAAGGTAAATGGTGAAGAGATATCGTTTCAATCATTTCAGAGATCGTATAGTCAGCTCAGAAAACAAATGCAAGCAGCTTTGGGTGATGCACTTTCATTAGAAGAAGAATCATTAATAAAAGATCAAACAATTAGCAAGCTGATTGAATCGGAACTAATAAATCAACTTGTTATCGATAGTCATTTAAATATAACTAATTCAAAGCTCGTCCAGTCAATACAAAATATAGAATACTTTAGAGGCGAGGAAGGATTTGATAGGGAAAAATATGAAAGAAGTATAAATAGCATTGGTATGGCGCCAGCAATTTTTGAGGCCCAGTTACGCATGGATTTGCTATCTGAACAATTACAAGCAGGTCTTGTTGAAACTATTTTCGTAATAGATGAAGAATTGGATAATATTTTAAGACTTGAATCTCAATCGCGCGATATTACATACACGATTCTTAGTTTGCCATCATTCATTGAGGAAGGTGAAATTAGCGGAGATGAGGTTGAAGATTATTACAATAAAAATAACAGCTCATTTACCGAACCTGAACAAGTAAAAATCTCATACATAGAGCTTGATGTTAAAGAGATCGCAAAAAATATAGAAACTGACGAAGAAAGTTTGAGAATATATTACGATAATAATAAAGATGATTATGATGTAGCAGATCAACGTTCTGTACATAAATTATTTATAAGGACTGGAGAGGGCGCCCCAGCAGAGATTAAAGATAATGCAAAAGAGATTCTCACCTCAACACTCAAGCTAGTAGAGGAGGGGAGGGATTTCGAAGAAATTATCGAACAGTCAGATGAGAGTGGGGGGATACTTGAGTTTAGCGAACATCTTTTTATGAGCAAGGGAATAATGGATGAAAAAATTGATGATTTTTTATTCAGCAAAGAGGAAGGAGAGGTAAGCGGAATTATTGAAACAAAAGATGGGTATAACATTGTTAAGGTTTTAGAGATAAGAGGTGGCCCTGAAAATAAATTTGAAAATTCAGCAGATAAAGTTGAGGAAGACTATAAAAGAGAAAAAGCTGAAGAAGAATTTTTTGAATTAACTGACCAGTTAGCTACATTAGCATACGAAAATCCGGAAACGCTGGAAATTGCTTCAGATGCAATTAGTCGCGAGATTAAAACCACAGAATATTTCACTCGGGATAATAGCGAAGAAGTATTGATATCTGATCCGCGAGTAATTTCAAAAAGTTTTGATCCTGTTTTGATTAATTCAGGAAATAATAGTGATTTAATAGAGTTATCAGATGATCATGTTGTTATCTTGCGAGTTGAGGAGCATAAAGCCGCATCAGTTATGCCTCTTGACGCAGTTAGAGATGAGGTTATTGCTAGTATTAGAATTGATCTTGCTAAAAATAAAATCAAAGTCACTGGCGAAGAAGTAATAAGTGAACTAGTCTCTGGAATAAAACCAGATGAAGTAACTAGTTATTCGGGCATCGAGTGGATAAATGTTGAAAAAGTAAAACGTGATGATGTGTCGGTTAGCAGGGCAATTCTAAGAACTATATTCGAGGCTGGGAAACCACAAAATAATGAACCTGTAATTACGAGCAAATCATTGGGTAGTGGTGATTATGCGATTATTATTATTCTAAATGCAAATGAAGAAATATCTGATGTAGATGAAGAGTTAAAAGATTCTACTGACCTCAGATTGAGACGTTCACTTGGCATTAATGAATGGCAGAATTTACTTAGAGATACTAGAGATAACGCTGAAATTACTATATTAAAAGATAACATTTAGTTATTTTTTAAAAGCTACACTATTTTTTTGGAAGTCGTGATTCAATAACAGCTGCTCCAACTGAGTCACCCCAAACATTTACTGTAGTTCTAAATCTGTCCAATAGCCAGTCAATCGCTAGAATTAGTCCTATCCCTTCTGCTGGCAAATCAACAGCAGTTAATACTATTAACATTGTTACTAATCCAGCTTGCGGAATTCCCGCGGCTCCAATTGCTGCCAAAGTTGCAGTAACAAATATAATAACTTGTTCGGAAAATCCCATATTAATTCCATAGGTCTGCGCTATAAACATTACAGCAACAGCCTCATATAAGGCAGTTCCATCCATGTTGATTGTTGCGCCTATAGGCAAAACAAATTTAACTGATCTCTTGTCAACTCCCGCATCAATAGCACACCTCATAGTCAATGGCAGCGTTGCCGAAGAACTTGCTGTACCAAATGCCGTCAGAAGTGCTCGTAATAATTTGAATAGATATAATCTGCCATGTTTACTGAAAACTATTAAAATAATAAATAGTAATAAAAAATGACACGTTAACCCTAAAATCACTGTTATAAAGTAGCTGCCCACTGCTATTAATTCAGTTTTTACAGCCTCACCACCACCAACCTTACCAAATTGACTTGCAACAAGACAAAAAACTCCAATAGGTGCAAATAGCATTATCCACATTACAAGTTTCATCATTACTTCATTTAACCCATCAAAAAAACCGATAATTGGTTTTTTATTGTCACCAATTGTTGTCAATGCCCCACCAAATAAAAGGCAAAATATAATAACTGGTAGTAATTGAGTATTTGATGCTGCTGAGATTATATTTGGTGATATGAAGGATTTTACTAAGTCAGATAGACTCGTATTGTTTCTTTCTAGTAATGGCTCTGCTACCGCGTTTGCATGCAAATTAACATTAACACCAGGCTGAATAATATTGACTAGTATTAAGCCGATCAATACGGCACATGCTGTTGTTACAGCATAGTAAAGCAAGGTAAAACCACCAACTTTACCTAATTTTCTGACATCACCCAGAGACGTTACGCCACTAATAACTGCTCCTACAATAAGGGGGACAATCATCATTTTCAAAGAATCTAGAAATAAATCCCCAAGCCATGACAACGACAACATTGCTGGGCCAAATATCCAACCGCAAACCACTCCTAAAAGGCCACCAATTAAGATGCCTATAACTAACTTATTTTCACCTAAGGTCATTTATTTTGATTTTTTGTCTAGGACATCCCTATTGTATTAAACCCACAATCAACATAAGTTATTTCACCAGTGACAGCTGATGCATGGTCAGAACATAAAAATGCACCAACGTTGCCAACCTCCTCAATAGTGACATTTCGTCTAAGGGGGGAAGTTTGCTCAACATGAGCTAAAAAATCACGCATCCCACTTATCCCTGAGGCTGCTAATGTACGTATTGGACCTGCTGAGATTCCATTGACTCTTATTCCCTCTGGACCAAGGCTAGAGGCCATATAACGCACATTTGCTTCAAGACTTGCTTTAGCTAATCCCATTACGTTGTAGTTTGGCATTGAACGGACTGCCCCCAAATAACTAAGGGTCAACATTGCCCCATTTCTTCCTTGCATTAATTCTCTTGAGGCCTCCCCAAGGGCAGAAAAACTGTATGAGCTAATCTCATGGGCGGTCCTGAAACCCTCTCTTGTGACATTTTTTAGATATTCACCATCAAGTAATTCTCTGGGAGCAAAGGCGATTGAATGTACGAGTATATCGAGCCCATCCCACGATTTGGATAGATTATCAAAAACGGATTTAATTTGTGTATCATCACTTGCATCACACGGTAACGCTATCTCAGATTCGAGTTCAGAGGCAAACTTTTCGACTCTGGCTTGTAATTTTTCATTTTGATAGGTGAATGCGAGTTGCGCACCTTCACGATGCATAGCTTGAGCTATACCCCAAGCTATTGAACGGTTACTTGCTACACCAACGATCAAAGCACGTTTATTATCGAGTAATCCCATTAATCTGTCCTTTTTAGGTTTAGTTAGTTTGAATTTTTTTTGTTATTAAGTATCAAAGTGTACAGAAAAACTATCGTGTTTATAATGGAACAGTGACTAGAAATCCTTCAAAAATGGCAAATAAGCCTAAATTTAACATTAAATGCATTAAGCGTTTTTTGATATGCATACCCCTATTCTGTGCGGCCTGTAGTCAATCAAGCTGGAATAGCCCCTATTCTCCTGAGGAATCAAAAGAATTAATTTACTATGATTCATTCTCAGAAAGACCAAAGCATTTGGATCCAGTTAGCTCGTATAGCTCAAATGAGTACATTTTTTTAGGGCAGATATACGAACCTCTTCTGCAGTATCATTTTTTGAGGCGACCTTATGAGCTTATTCCGCTCACAGCCACGAGTGTACCAAAGCCGATATATTTAGATATAAACGGAAAAAAACTTCCTGATGATGCACTAGATGAGGATATTCATGCCATCTCATATAGGGTATCTATTAAACCCGGAATTTTATATCAACCACACCCAGCATTTGCCAGAGATGATTCGAAAAAATTCCTATATCACAAGATGGATAAAAATGACTTAGATAAAATATACACATTATCTGATTTTAAATTTTCTGGAACCAGAGAATTACATGCTAATGATTATATCTATCAAATAAAAAGAATGGCTCATCCACAGGTCCATTCTCCAATTTCAGGTCTAATGGAGAAATATATTATTGGATTAGATAATTTATCAAAAAACCTAGAAGGGGTATATCAGGATAAATCGCAGTCTAATTTTTTAAATTTAAATGATTATCCACTGGAAGGTGTAAAATTAATTGATAAATACACATTTGAAATAACTCTTAAAGAAAAATATCCTCAATTTTTGTATTGGCTTTCAATGTCATTTTTTTCTCCAATGCCATGGGAAGCTGATCTTTTTTATTCACAAAGAGGATTCGAAGATAAAAATATTTCCCTCGATTGGTATCCCGTGGGCACAGGACCATTCATGTTAACTGAGAATAATCCTAACCGAAGAATGGTGCTTGAAAAAAATCCAAATTTTCGTGGAGAATCATATCCTGTGGAAGGCGAATCCTCCGATGAGGATATGGGGTTATTAGAAGATGCTGGAAAAATAATGCCTTTTATAGACAAAGCCGTATACAGCCTTGAAAAAGAATCAATCCCAGCATGGAATAAGTTCCTTCAGGGTTATTACGATACCTCTGGCATTGTATCCGATAGTTTTGATCAAGCCGTTCAATTTAACTCCCAGGGAGACGCTCAATTAACCGATGAAATGCAAGAAAAAGGAATTAAATTATTAACTACAACAACAACATCTACATATTATATGGGATTTAATATGGCAGATGATTTAGTTGGCGGGACTAGTGAGCGTGCAAGATTATTGCGACACGCTATTTCAGTTGCTGTTGATTATGAAGAATATATTTCTATTTTCGCAAACGGTCGAGGACTGTCTGCGCAAGGACCAATCCCCCCTGGAATCTTTGGCTATAATCAAGGAAGAGAAGGGCTAAATGAGTACGTATATGAATGGCAAAATAATTCAGAATCTCGCCGTTCTATTGAATATGCTAAAGAATTAATGGTGAAGGCTGGTTATAGAGATGGTCGAGATCAATTAACGGGTAAGGCTCTTGTATTGAATTTGGATACCCCAGCTGCTGGCCCCGGAAGTAAAGCAACTTTCGATTGGTATAGAAAACAATTTATGAAAATTGGTATTAATCTCGTAGTAAGGGCTACCGACTATAATCGCTTCCAAGAAAAAATGAGGAAAGGCACCGCACAAATATTTCAGTGGGGATGGAATGCTGATTATCCAGATCCCGAAAATTTCTTTTTTTTGTTATATGGACCTAATGCTAAGATAGATCGCAATGGTGAAAATGCAGCAAATTATAAAAATAAAAAATATGATTTACTTTTTGATCAAATGAAAAGTATGAAAAATACTCCAGAGAGGCAAGATGTCATAAATCAAATGATAGAAATCGTTAGGTACGATGCTCCATGGTTATGGGGATATCACCCAGTTGGATTTTCACTACATCACGACTGGTATAAAAATGCAAAACCAAACTTAATGGCGAATAACACTCTAAAGTACAAACGTGTTAATCCTATATTGAGAGCGGAAAATAGAGTTATGTGGAATCAACCGGTATGGTGGCCAATTCTCTTGGTACTTTTTATTATATTTACTATTTTGTTACCAGCTTTCGCTTTATACCTGCGTAAGGAGAATGAGAAAATTATATGATAAATTATATTTTACGACGTGCCGCATACGCACTACCCATTCTAATCGGGGTAAATGTAATAACGTTCGTTCTATTTTTTGTTGTAAATACTCCGGATGATATGGCTCGCATGAATCTTGGTATGAAAAGTGTCAGTGAAGCTGCAATTGTAAAATGGAAAGATGAGAGAGGGTATAATAAACCAATATTATTTAATCAAAGTGCTAGTGGAACAAAGAAGCTCACAGAGACAATTTTTTTTCAAAATTCAGTTAAATTGTTTGTTTTTGATTTTGGACGTTCCGATAGTGGGCGTGATATTGGTTATGATATCAGCCAGCGAATGTGGCCAAGTCTTGCAATCACTGTTCCTAGCTTGATTGTTGGTTTGCTATCTTATATTTCATTTGGTTTAATTTTAGCTTTTTTTAGAGGAAGTTACGTAGATGTTAGTGGTGTTATTCTGTGTGTAATTATGATGTCAGTATCAGGTTTATTTTATATAATTGGGGGTCAGTATTTAATTGGTAAATTTCTGCATTTAGTTCCCATCTCCGGGTATGACACTGGTTTCAATGCGATAAAGTTTGTTATTCTGCCAGTTTTAGTAGGATTAGTAGGTGGGATAGGAGCTAGTACACGTTGGTATAGAACAATTTTTCTTGAAGAAATGAATAAAGACTATGTAAGAACTGCAAGGGCAAAAGGACTATCTGAACTAAGAATATTATATCGCCATGTTCTATCCAATGGCCTTATACCAATTTTAACTGGAGTTGTCGTAATTTTACCGTCACTTTTTATCGGCAGCCTTATTGTTGAATCTTTTTTTGCAATTCCTGGCTTAGGTAGCTACACAATAGATGCAATAAATCGTCAAGATTTTGCAATCGTTCGTTCGATGGTTTTTCTGGGGTCCGTTTTATATATTATTGGTTTAATCTTAACGGACATTTCTTATACATTTGTTGATCCAAGGGTCAGGTTAAACTAAAAATAATAATGCCTGTTATTTTCGTTACTGATTCTTTAATTTTCCTACTTCTATTTGGATTAGTTGCTTTTTTCTTTTATGCAAGAAAGCAAGAACACCTATCTGCACCTTGGAGGGATGTAAAAAAGCGCTCCTTAGCTATGTCTTCAGCAGTAGTTCTTTTTTTCTTTGTTTTTTTAGGCGTATTAGATTCGCTTCATTTCCATCCAAAAGTAGAGACAGATAAGAAAAGTGAAACTATATATTCTAATGAAATTTTGAGTGTTTTGGATATTCTATTAAATGATCTAAGATTGAAAAACGAAAAGACATATTCAGCGCCTCTTGCTAGCTATTCTTTTTCTAAAGAATTAATTGAGCTTGAAAGCGGCAAAAAGATTAGAGATTACCCGAGATTAGTTTATGGGGGTGCAACTTTAAGTAATCCTGAGAATGAGAGCAGGGCAGATATTATTAAGCGAATATCATTTGGTTTATTATATGGATTATTAATTAGTTTCATTGTAATTAATTTGATAATTATCATTTTATCAAGATCGAGAAATGAAACGTATACAACCACACTGCATAACTGTCTAAATAAAAAAACAAATACTCACTGGTTTTCAATATTCTTAACAATCTCTGTCGTTCTCATAGCTATTGCCATCTTGTATAACTTGTCTAAAAATTATCATGTTTTTGGTACGGATAAAGTAGGGCAGGATGTGCTTTATCAAGCTTTAAAGAGTATACGAACTGGACTTGTTATTGGAACTCTAACAACACTTGTTATGCTTCCATTTGCGATTGCAATGGGATTAATGGCAGGATATTTTCGTGGATGGGTTGATGATGTAATTCAATATCTTTATACAACATTGAATTCTATTCCAGGAGTTTTATTAATTGCTGCTTCAATTCTTCTGTTACAAGTTTATATTAGTAATCATGCGGATGATTTTAATAGTATAGAACAGAGAGCTGATTTAAGACTTCTGTTCTTGTGTATTATCTTGGGTATTACAAGCTGGACAGGTCTTTGTCGTTTATTAAGAGCAGAAGCACTTAAACTAAGAGAGATTGATTATGTTCAGGCAGCAAAAGCTTTTGGGGTTCGTGATTACAAAGTTATGTTTCGTCATTTATTACCAAATGTAATGCATATAGTTATGATTTCAATTGTTCTTGATTTTAGTGGCCTTGTATTAGCTGAGGCTGTTTTGTCTTATATCAATATTGGCGTTGATCCTAGTACGTATAGTTGGGGAAATATGATAAATAGTGCTAGATTAGAAATGGCACGCGAACCAATAGTATGGTGGTCACTTAGCGCCGCATTTATTTTTATGTTTATACTAGTTTTAGCGGCAAATCTTTTTTCAGATGCTGTTAGAGATGCATTTGATCCTAGATTGAGGGAACTCTAATGATAAAAAGAAGAACAATTTAATATGAGTGAAAAATTAGTACAAATCAAAAATCTCGTTACCTCAATTGGTGCGGGAGAGAGAAAAACTCATATCGTTAACAACATATCTTTTGATATAAAACGTGGAGAAACTTTTGTTCTTCTGGGTGAATCTGGAAGTGGTAAATCAATAACTGCACTTTCAATAATGCGTCTATTGCCTACAGCTATAAAAATTACATCTGGAGAGGTGCTCTTAGGAAATAAAAATTTATTTAAGTTGCCTGAAAATAAGATGCGTAAAATTCGAGGCGCAAATATTGGTATGATTTTTCAAGAACCACAAACATCATTGAATCCTGTATTAACAGCTGGCCAACAAATTAGTGAAACACTAAATCAGCATAAAAATTTAACTAAAAATGAATGTATAACGCGTTGTATTGAGTTGCTCACCGCTGTTGGTATACCAGAACCCACTAGACGTATTAATGAGTACCCTCACCAATTCTCTGGGGGGATGAAACAAAGAATCATGATAGCAATAGCCTTAGCTGGCGATCCTGACTTACTTATTGCAGATGAGCCAACTACAGCATTAGATGTAACAATTCAAGCTCAGGTCTTAGAACTTCTTAAAAAGTTACAAAAGGATACGGGCATGTCAATTCTTTTCATTACTCATGATCTTGGTGTCGCGTCAAAAATGGGAGACCGTATTGCAGTAATGAAAGATGGTGAAATTGTTGAATCAAAAAATAAAAATGATTTATTTTCAAATCCAGAGCACCCATACACCTTGAAGTTATTCTCAGCTATTCCTAGTTGGGAAAAACGTATGAAAGAAGGTGGAATTGATGCCACTAAACGTCATGATTCAGCACTACTAAAAGTTGAAAATTTAAAAGTGCATTATCCAATAAAAAAAGGTTTCTTTAAGCGAACTGTTGGCCATGTAAAGGCCGTTGATGGTGTTACGATTGACTTACATGCCGGAGAAACTGTTGCTGTTGTTGGTGAATCTGGTTCAGGTAAAACAACAATGGGCAAAGGCATACTTAATTTATTAGATATAACCTCGGGAGACATCCGTTATCAAA
>NZJM01000052.1 GCA_002692205.1 Legionellales bacterium
TTCTCTCTTTTAAGTAAAAAAATACCTAAACCAACTACGGAGCTAATATATAAAACACCATTCGAATTACTAATATCAGTTATACTTTCTGCGCAAGCCACAGATGTAAGCGTTAATAAAGCTACGAAAAAACTTTATGCTGTAGCAAATACGCCTAAGGATATTTTGTCTTTAGGTTTGAAAAATCTTAAAAAATATATAAAAACTATTGGTTTATATAATAACAAGGCAAAAAATATCATTAGCACATGCAGGGTATTAATTAATAAGCATGATGGAAAAGTTCCAAATGATAGAGCGTCACTAGAGGAATTACCTGGAGTTGGTAGAAAAACCGCCAATGTAATTCTAAATACCGTCTTTGGCGAGCCAACAATTGCGGTTGATACACACATTTTTCGCGTGTCAAACAGAACTGGAATCGCCACTGGAAATAATGTGATAGAAGTTGAAAAAAAGCTTTTAAAGCATGTCCCTGATAATTTTAAAAAAAATGCCCATCACTTACTCATTCTACACGGACGTTATACATGTACAGCACGCAGTCCAAAATGTAGTTCATGTATTATTTATAGTGATTGTGAATGGAAGGATCGGATAAGATATGCAGCCAACTAAAATATACTACTAATTTATGGTGATTATATAAAATTCCAAGGAAATAATAATGTTTTTGAAAGATCGAAATGAATCTAGAGCATTTTTTTGTAATACATGGAAGAAATATAAAAATGGACTACCCCTTGAACCTGTAGAAGCACTAATTTCAGATATCATTCTTAAGCACCCAGAATATCACAAACATCTAGTTCTAGAGAAATCATTCGAGAATACTAACTTCGATATTGAAAATAATGATACAAATCCATTTTTACATATGGGAATGCATATCGCGCTAGAAGAGCAAATTAGTTCTGACAGGCCATCTGGTATTGCTGCGATATATAGACAATTAATCTTAAAATTTAATTCAGCTCATGATGTACAACATAAAATGATGGAATGCTTAGGTATATTTCTATGGGAAGCACATTCAAAAAAAATACTACCTGATGAAAATAAATATATTGAATGTCTAAAAAAAATTTAATAGTAAAGGTTTATTATTTCTCTAGGTGCTCAATTTTTCCCGTTTGTTCTTTCCATTTATCTGCATCTTCAGGCGGCGATTTCATTTCATTTATAACAGGCCATTTTTTTGACAATTCTGCATTTAATTCTATAAACTCATTCATATCTTCAGGAACATCTTCATCGCACATAATTGCTTCAATTGGACACTCTGGCTCACACAATGTGCAGTCTATACATTCGTCGGGATCAATAACCAGCATATTTGGTCCTTCATGAAAGCAGTCAACCGGACATACTTCAACACAATCAGTATATTTACATTTAATACAATTTTGAGTTACGACAAATGGCATTTTACATTCCTACGATTTGATCTCTAAAAAATGTGATTCTACACGTATATGAATAAATAAAGAATAGATTTTGCATGTTGTTTTTCTAATCTCTAAATTCTTTGTTGAGTAGCGTGGCTACAGTACTGATTGCAAGTTTTGCTCTGATATTTAATGGATCATCTAAATGCGTATTATTTTTAAGTTTCATAAATGTTTTTATAGATTCCCTTAACTGTATAACCGCTAGATTATGCAGTATCTTGCTATTATATTCATCAAGAACTAATGCTGAGTGATATGAATTAATAGCAAAATTTGTTTGACCTAATTGATTATAAGCATTGCCTATGCGATACCATAATTCCGAGTCATTCGACGATGTTTTTACTAATTTTGTATAATATTTAACTACATCATCCCAGATTTGATCATCATATGCATCATCCCCAAGCTGCCTAAGCGAAGCATTATCTATTGATTCTGTTTTAGAGTTTTCTATTACATTTTGTACACCACATCCTGTGAGCAATATAGTTATGATTAAAATTATTAATTTAGAATATTTCATAAAAGATACCTCGTTATTTAAATTTATTCTTTACTGTATATAATATTATGAATATATTTGAAATTATATTATCTCTTCAGAATGCTAATTTAACTATAGTTTTGGACTTGAAATATATGAAAGCGCCCAAATATTGGTATTGTTCAGTTAGTCATGAATTTATGTGAGGTTTAAATATGTCTGTTAAAGCAAATCAGGAAACTCTAGGGTTCCAAACGGAAGTAAAGCAATTATTAGATTTAATGATCCATTCTTTATATAGCAATAGAGAAATATTTTTACGTGAATTAATTTCAAATGCCTCCGATGCAGAAGATAAATTACGTTTTGAAGCTCTAAAGGATGATAGTTTATATGAGAAAGATACAGATCTAAAAATCAAAATAGATTTCAATAAAGAACAGAAAATAATAACTATTTTGGATAATGGAATTGGTATGTCTAGAGAAGAGATTATTGAGAATCTAGGCACAATTGCAAAGTCTGGTACTAAGCAGTTTTTTGACTCGCTAACAGGAGACCAAACAAAAGACTCGCAATTAATCGGACAATTTGGTGTTGGATTTTATTCATGCTTTATAGTCGCTAAAAAAGTAGAGGTCATAACTAGACGAGCCGGAGAAAATAGGGCTAATGGAGTGCGCTGGATATCAGAAGGAGAGAATGACTACACTATAGAGACAGTTGATAGACCAAAACGGGGAACCAAAGTAATTTTATATCTACGTGATGATGCAGATATGTTTCTAGATGGTTTCAAGTTAAGAAGTATCATTACAAAATATTCTGATCACATATCTTTTCCTATTGTCATGGATGAAGAAGATGATATTGACAATAAAAAAGAAAAATCTGGAGAGGAGACTGTTAATAGCGCAACCGCATTATGGGCGCGTAACAAGAAAGAAATAAAGGATGAGGAATATAATGAGTTTTATAAACATATTAGCCATGATTATGATGATCCAATTGCACATATTCATAATAAAGTTGAGGGAAGGCATGAATACACCTCTCTTTTGTATATACCCTCTCGCGCTCCTTTTGATTTATGGGACAAAGAGCAACAGCATGGCGTTAAGCTATATGTTCGTCGTATTTTTATCATGGATGATGCGAAACAAATTTTACCTTCCTGGCTACGATTCATAAGAGGTGTCATCGATTCAAATGATCTACCATTAAATGTTTCTAGAGAAATACTTCAACAAAATAAGATTGTTGATTCAATTCGTCTAGGTTGTACAAAAAAGATCATGAGCCTATTAAAAGCAATGACAAAAAAAAATGAGGAATATCAGAAATTTTGGAATATATTCGGCAAAGTGCTCAAAGAGGGTGTAGTAGATAACTCAGACTTTAAAGGCGACTTGTCTCAATTGTTTAGATTCTCAAGTACCCATGAGGATACCGATGAACAAAAAGTCTCTTTAAAAGACTATGTTGGACGTATGCAAGAAGGTCAAAATTCAATTTATTATGTTATTGCAGATTCTTATGTTACTGCTAAAGGTAGCCCTCATATTGAGATTTTTAAAAAGAAAGGTATCGAAGTCCTGTTATTGTCTGAACCTATAGATGAATGGGTGACTACACATCTTTCCGAATATGAGGGAAAAACACTTCAATCAGCAAATAAGGGCGAGCTTGATTTAGGTGATATTCAGAGTGAAACTGAAAAGAAAAAGAAAAAGAAAAATAGTGAAGTACATAACGACCTTATTGAACGAATTAAAAATGTTGTGAATGATAAAGTCAAGGATGTTCGAATAACAGAGCGATTGACAACATCACCGGCATGTCTTGTTAGTGACTCAAATGATATGGGGCGACATCTTGAGCAAATATTAAAGGCTTCAGGTCAAAACATCCCCGGCTCAAAGCCTATTCTTGAAATTAATCCTGACCACCCGATTATAAAAAAAATCAGCAGTGAAAAAGATGATGATCTATTTAGTGACTGGTCTCACATATTGTTTGATCAAGCCTTACTCAGCGAAGGTGGTCAGTTAGCCGATCCAGTAAATTTTATTAAAAAATTAAACTCTATGATTGTCTCAATGTCTAAATAATTATATAAAATTAGGCATATAGGACTAGAAATTAAACGCGTTTTATTTCACACTTCACAGTGAGTGTTCTAAATTTGAGTGTATGTTTTTTGATATGGACCAATCCTTAAATAATATTCCCGATATGCTACGCGAGCTCAATGAGATTGGTATAGCGCTTTCATCAGAGAAAGATCATAACCGTTTACTCGAACTAATACTTGTGAAAGCAATGGATATAACAAATTCCGATGCCGGAACATTATATATTCGTAGTGGCAATAGCTTAAAGTTTGAGATACTACATAACCGTTCATTAACGATTCATCAGGGAGGAATGAGCGGCAAAGAGGTCTTATTGCCACCAATATTGCTTAATGATGAGGAGGGAAAAAAAAATAATAAAATGGTCGCTGCCTATGCAGTGAATAGCGAAATGACTGTAAATATTAAGGATGCTTATACTAACCAGGATTTCGATTTCTCAGGAACAAGATCATTTGATAAAAAAATGGGCTACCGCTCTATTTCTTTTTTAACAGTCCCGATGACAAATCATGAGCATGATATTATTGGTGTTCTTCAATTGATTAATAGCATGGATGAAAATACAAATGAAATCACGACCTTTAGCCCTTTGGATCAGCAATTAATTGAGTCACTTGCATCACAAGCAGCCGTTACCATTACCAATCAGACATTGATTGAATCTCAGAAACAATTATTTGATTCTTTTATTCAGTTAATAGCGACAGCGATTGATGAAAAATCACCCTATACAGCAGGACATTGCCGCCGCGTTCCCGCGATAACAGAAATGTTGGCTAATGCAGTTAATGATATTGATAAAGGGCGTTTCAAAGATTTTTTCATGACTAGCAATGAAATGTATGAGCTTAGTGTTGCTGCTTGGTTGCATGATTGTGGAAAAATAACTACACCTGAATATGTTGTTGATAAAGCGACAAAGTTAGAAACAATATTCGATCGTATTAATCTCATTGATATGCGATTTGAAGTTTTAAGAAGAGATGCTGTGATTAATTCATTAAAGTCAATATTAAAGGAAAATTCTAGTTACAAAAATATCGATCAAACTCTTAGTGAAGATACTCTTTTACAAGAGACGTTATCTAAACTTGATAATGAAAAGAAAGATATAGAAAAATTCAATATAGGTGGTGAATTACTTATTGATGATGATAAAAAACGTATTCATGAAATTTCAAAAAGAGTTTATGAAGATTCAACTGGTAAAGATATTCACTTATTGAATAGTGAAGAAATAGAGAATTTAAAAATATCACGGGGGACGCTTAATAAAGCGGAGCGTGAGATCATCAATAATCATGTTACTGTTACCATCAAAATGCTCGAGTCGTTACCGTATCCCAAGCATCTTCAGAATGTACCTGAGTACGCTGGCTGCCATCATGAAAAAATGGATGGTACAGGGTACCCCAATAAGTTAAAAGGCAACCAGATGTCGATTCCAGCTAGAATGATTGCGATTGCCGATATTTTTGAGGCACTCACAGCCGGTGATAGGCCGTATAAGAAGGGTATGACGTTATCTCAAGCATTGAAAATATTAGGTCGTATGAAATTAGAGCAACATATTGATCCTGATTTATTCGATGTTTTTATTGATAAGAAGATATACTTAAAATATGCAAAGAAACATCTTCTAGAGGAGCAGATCGATGAAATTAATCCCCAAGATATACCGGGTTATGAATTACTTGAGTGACTCATTTGAGAGGTAAAATGGATCATATCAGTAATAATTTTCTCAAAGAAAATCAAGTTGCTGATAATGGTTTACTAAATAGGCGTTTATTTTTAAAAAAAGGGTTACAATTTGGCGCCATTGCTAGTCTCGCCTCAACAACTCCTTTATCGGCTACTAATAAAACTACTAGAAATAAATTATCTGATTTAAGCTGGATGCATAAGCCCGGCACCCCTTTTTCGACCTATGGCCAACCTTCAAAATTTGAAGATAATGTTTTACGATATCCCACACAAAATCAAACTGTCTCAGGTAATGGCGTATCTTGGACACCTTTACATTTAATGGAAGGTACCATTACGCCAAATGGACTGCACTTCGAACGTCACCATAATGGTGTACCGCAGATTAATCCAAAGGAACATTCTATATTGCTCCACGGGCTTGTTAGAGACAATTTAATCTACTCTATTGATAATCTTTTAAAATATCCAATGCGATCAAAGATTTGTTTTATTGAATGCGGAGGTAATAGTAATGCAGGCTGGAATAGTCAACCATCAATGTCTGAGGCTGGTTATTTCAATGGTATGGCATCATGCAGCGAGTGGACAGGTATACCATTATCTTTATTGCTAAAGGAAGCTGGAGTAAGAAAGGACGCAAAGTGGTTGATTGCTGAAGGAGCAGATGCTTTTGCTATGCAAGTATCAATTCCAATTAAAAAAGCTCTTGATGATGTGCTTGTAGCACTTTATCAAAATGGAGAACGAATACGACCTGAAAATGGTTACCCAGTAAGATTAATTGTACCTGGATGGGAGGGTGTGCTTAATGTTAAGTGGCTACACCGTATTAAACTTACTAATCGACCTATTATGTCGCGTAATGAGACTTCGCGTTACACCGAATTACAGCCATCAGGTAAAGCCAGAATGTTTACTTTCGTTATGAAGGCAAAATCTTTAATCACCTCACCGTCTGCGCATATGGTATTAAAAAAATCTGGTTTATATCAAATTACAGGTTTAGCCTGGACTGGAAGAGGAAAGATTAAAAAAGTTGAAGTCTCAGCGGATGGAGGTAATAGTTGGGCTCAAGCAGAACTCCAGGAGCCTGTTCTAGATAGAGCATTCACTCGTTTTCGAATTCCTTGGTACTGGAATGGCAAGCCTGCTTTATTAAAAAGTCGAGCAATAGATGAAACAGAGTATGTGCAACCAGAGCGACAACAATTAATAAAAGAAAAAGGTCGCAAGGGTTTTTTTCATTACAATGCGATAATCAACTGGTATGTCGATAGCGACGGTATGGTTTCTCATGTCTATGATAAAGATGAAACAGAAAACACTAATTCTAATATTAGCATTGATAGCGACTGGAATTAATTTCCTAATCGCTGAACCTGAAAATTCACCATATCTTGGTGAAAAAGCAACATCTTCAGAGATAGTGCTGCGCGATATAAGTGTTTTTCCAAATGGTGAAGGCTTACCTTACGGGTCGGGTAATGCTAATCAGGGTGAGTTACTTTATCAGGCTAAATGTATCGCATGTCACGGCGAGGGTGGACTAGGGCATACAGCTGATCAGTTAGCTGGTGCAAAAACAATTTTAACAGATGAGTATGCTGAGAAGACGATTGGTAGTTATTGGCCTTATGCGACAACATTATTTGATTTTATTAAGAGGGCGATGCCAATGAATGCACCTGGTTCTCTAGGCGATAATGAAGTTTATTCGTTAGTAGCGTATCTTTTATATCTAAACAATATCATAAAAAAAGATGAACAAATAACCTCTATAACATTACCAGAAATTAGCATGCCTAATCAAAATGGATTTATCGACGTCCATGAGATGGAAAAATTCCATCGATAGATAAGTAATTTTTTAATTAAATCCAGATGAAAGTGGGTCATTATCTTCTTTATAATTTGCGATAAAATTTTCAATTTCATCAATTTCTATTTCACCAGGCCAACGAGCTACAGGTTTACCTTTAGGATTAAAAAGTGCAATTAGTGGTATACCAACTAATCTCATACCTATTAGTGCTGACACCTGTTCAATATCAGCTAAAAATATCGGATAATCTTGTGGAAATCCTTCTAGGAATTTTTTGATAATTTCAATTCTTCCATATTCAAAGCTTGGATAATCAAGTGTTACGGCAATCACTGATATTTCAGGGTTACTTTTTTTAAATTCACCTATTTTAGGTAACTCCTGAACGCAAAAAGAGCAGGTTGGGCTCCAGACATTCACCAGAACCCATTTTTGCTGACCAATATAATCGCTCATTGCTTGTTCGATGCCATTTATATCAATTAATGAAAATTTTATCGGTTCAGCAAACGACGCCATATTTAAACCAAGAAGGACACTAATAAGAATTAATTTTATTTTTTTTGAGTACTGAATTTTCATAAACTGATTTTATTTGATTCTGTATTTAATGTAAGAAACCTACATTTCATATACAATATACCACTATGTCTGGCAATACTTTTGGAAAATTATTCACTTTAACCACATCCGGCGAGAGTCATGGAGCAGGTTATTTAGCGATTATCGATGGTTGTCCACCTGGCATGGCACTTTCAGAGGCAGATATACAGGTTGATCTTGATCGTCGAAAACCAGCGAAA
>NZJM01000053.1 GCA_002692205.1 Legionellales bacterium
TGATAAAATGATTCCTAGGCCAAGATTATTCCCTAACATCCTAATTGAGCGATCTATATACAATGTCTCATCATATACTTGCTCAATTGTTAATTTTGCTCTTTCTAATGGACCCGAATTTAATTCATCAACAACATTTTTTAGGCCTGCCATAACATCAAGCACATTAACGCCTGTTTCACGTTTTGCATTAATTGCAATGGAGAGCGAACCTTTAGTAAGTACGAAGCTATCTTTATCAACAAGTCGTTCTTCGATTTTAGCAACATCTCTCAGATAAATAGGACGATCATTACGCCACATCAATATCATTTGACCTAAATCATCAGCATCATACTTGCCCGCAAAACGTATACTATATTTACGTTTTCCAACATCTGCAAAACCACCTGAGATATCTTTACTTGTTGCAGCTAAATTAATAATTTTATTTATCTCAATACCGAGATGAGCAACTTTATATGGATCGTATGTAATTCTTAACTCTTTCTCTCTACCCCCAATAACCTCTGATCGAGCTACACCTGGAACTCTTTCAAATTTTGACTGAATAACTTCCTCAACAAAATCCTTATATGATTCTATCGATCTATCATTTTCTTTTTTTGTTTTAATAATGAACCAAGCTATCGCATTTGCATCTTCACCAACTGTACTTATTGATGGTTCTTCAGCATCGCTTGGGTAATCTGAAACCTGATTTAGACGATTCATTACCTCAATCAGCGCCCTTCGCATATCAACATCAACAGCAAAAGTTAAATTAATTTCACCTCGATTCTCTAATGCTTTCGCACGAATTTCGGTAAGACCAGGTAGCCCTCTTAATACATCTTCTTGTGGCTCAATTATTTCTGTTTCGACTTCATTCGGAGATGCAGAACGCCAAATCGTCGTAATCGTTATTTCAGGCTCTTCAAGCTCGGGAGTTAATTGAATTGGTAATCGGAAAAGACTAATTGTTCCAAAAATAAATAATAAAATAGCGCTTACAAATAGCGCTCTTGGATTTGCTAAACAAGCTCTTGTTAAATACACTAGTCGTTAAGTTCGTGAATTATTTTTAACTGCTGATTAGGGCGTAGCCGCTCGTTTCCTCTGACAACTATTTTGTCATCTAAGGTAATATCACCAATTATTTGAATATGAGTCTGATTTGAAATGCCAGTCACAACAGGAATTACTTCTGCTCTATTTAGAGCGCTAACTCTATACACGACTACTCTCGAATCTCGAATTACGAGAGCATCACGTGGAACAGCAAGAACATTCTGCTTTTTATTTATTGGGCATGCGATTTTTACTGAAGCACCTATTGGCCATTCATTTTTTTGAAACCCTATTCTTATTTCATAAAGTTTTGAAACATTATCGGCAACAGGTATTAATTTGGTTACAAATCCTTCTATAATTGACGAATTCACTTTTATTTCTATCGCATCTCCAACATTTATATAATCAAGCGAACTACGTTGAACGAAAGACTGAATCTCGGGATTATTAGCATCAACTAATCTTATAATTACATCATTATCACTCACTCTTTCGCCTAGCGATTTATATCTTTCAGTTATTATTCCGTCAAAAGGGGAACGAATTGTTGTTCTTAGTAATAAATCATTAGCGGATGATAATCTAGATTTAATTAATTTTATTTTTGCGATTGCCTCATCTTTATTCGATTCAAATTCCTCAAGCTTATTTTTTGCAGCATTATTATTATCGGCGAGTTTTTTGAGTCTATCGACCTCACTTGTATAAAATTTAAGTTGTGACTCAATTGGTTTAATTTCAGATTCAATTTCACTATAGTTAAGCTTGTATCTTGTGTTTTCAATTTTTGCAATTACATCACCTTTTCTTACAAAATCACCCACATCCAATATATCAACTATTCTACCTTCAACTTCGGAAGAAATTTTAGAATCATATTTGCTTATTATATTTCCGGACACCCATGCTATAGGCGAAAGTTCAATATCAATTACACTATCAACCTTAACGAGCGCATGAGGGCTATTATCATTAGCAAAACTATTAGTAAAAAATAATAAAAATTCAAATACAAATATTATTATTAATTTATTTTTCATCATTGATATTAATTTAAAAAGTGAATGTTATTTTTCTTTTAATCTAGGTATTAATTCAACTAGATTACATGGACGTGTGCGAAAATCTAATTGAAACTTTATTAATTCCTCCCAAGCTGTAATGCATGCGTTTACAGATCCTGGTAAGCAAAATAAAAATTTTCCATTTGCAACGCCCGCAATTGCGCGTGACTGTAAGGATGATGATTTTATTTTTTGGTATGAAATTGCACGAAATATCTCGCCAAAACCATCTATAACTTTATCTAATAACGGCGCAATAGCTTCAGGTGTACCGTCACGTCCAGTAATACCAGTGCCCCCTGTAGTAAGAATAACATCAACCTTTTCATCTGAAATCCATTTAGCTACATATTGACGAATTATTTCTATATCATCAGGTACAATTTTTTTTTCAAAAAGTAAATGTTGACAGCCTTCTAGCATCTCAACTAAACGTTTGCCTGAAATATCAGATTCTTCTGTTCTCGTGTCTGAAATTGTTAAAACGGCTATGTTTAGAGGAATAAATTTTCTTTCTTGGTTAATTTTACTCATTAAATTCTAATACTAATATAATTAAAGGCTTATAATATATTTATATTCAAAAAAAACATAGCTATTATACGTATGAATTATTTCCATAAAGATTATCAGGAAACTTGAATAGGATTTTCCCATTCCCCTTCAAAAAAATTTTCACTAATTGAGTTACGCACTCTATGGCTATACTCTCTTTCTTTCATTTCTTCTGGGATTTTATCTTCTGGTAGCTGATAACCAACGCTAATTATGGCCATTGGCATGTAACGATTGGGTATTTTAAAATTATTTCTGCTCTTGTCTACATCAAAACCACCCATTTGATGCACCATGAGTCCCAGGGCTGTAGCCTGAATACTTAAATTTTGTGATGCGGCCCCAGTATCATATTCGCTCCATTTATTTAGATCATTATTTGAATTTTTTAAATCAGCAGTAGCTAGCAGCAATAAAGGTGCATTTTTGGCCCAGCTTTGATTGCCTTCAGACAAGCATTCAAGTAATTTTGTCCAACACGCTCCATTAAGAGCTTTATCGCAGATAATATATCTCCATGGCTGATATCCAAAGCATGATGGCGCCCATCGAGCAGCTTCTAATAATGAAATTACTTCTTTCCTTTCAATTAACTTAGATGGATCATATGCGCGACCACTCCACCTAGTTGCTATTAATTCATGTATAGGTGCATTTATATCAATTTTCTTATTGAACATTTTTCTTTATCCTCCGAATAAATATTATTTTAGATAGTTTAGTCGCGCCTTAATGAATCATTAGAAGAAATAGGTGTTGGGTACTTTAGTACAATTATATATGAAGACAATATAAATGATATTAATACTGACAACTGTATCAATGAAGCTATATCCTCACGAATAAATCCTGAATTAAGTGCTAGCACAGATATAAGTAATGAAAATTCACTAATTTGTCCTAATCTAATTCCAGTTTCATTAGAAATTTTATTTTTCTCCCCTTCAAAAGTAAGTAGGAAGGAAAAAACTAACGGTTTTATAATAACTGCGATAAGTGCAAGTATTATAGCAGGAAGATAAATTTCATTAATAAGTGTTACATCGAAGCTTGCGCCAAGAGAGAAGAAAAATATAATGAGAAAAAAATCTCTAAGAGGCTTTAGTCTTTCTGTTATGAATAGTGCAATTGGACTTGATGCAAGTGTTACACCTGCTATAAATGCTCCTATTTCATGTGATAAGCCGATATAGTTTGCAAACTCTGCTACACCAAGACACCAAGCTATTGCTAATAAAAAAATATACTCGTGAATTTGTTCAAAACGGACAATTAATTTAAATAAAATAAATCGTTCAAATAGATAGACAATCGTTACTAATAAAGGCAAATATAACAATTGATTTATAATATCGAATATAAGGTTTCCGCCTTTATCATACCCCTGCAATAAAAGTAGCACTATAATGGCTAATAAATCTTGAATTAGTAACACACTTATAATTATTTGACCTGTATGTTTATGGTGAAGTATTGATGTGGGAAGTAATTTTAAACCGATAATTGTACTGGAGAACATCATAACGGCACCAATCAAAATAGAATTTAAAAAACTATAGCTAAAAATAATACCGACGAGAAAACCTAGTAAGAAAAAAATAAATGAACTAGATAACGTCACAATTACCGCCTCTCGAAACATTTTCCATAATTGCTGAGGTAATAAATCTAGGCCCAATAAATATAGAAGAAATATTATTCCAATATTTGATATCTCAGAAATGACTTTTGAATCAGAAATTAAGCCTACCCCCCAGGGTCCTAACAGAAGCCCGAGAAGAATATAAGCAACAATCATTGCTTGCCTTGCATATAACGCAATAGTTGCGAAAACTGCAGCACTTGTAAATATAATGAATATCGAAAATTCTATTGAGTGTGCGCCCATAATATCTATATCATACAATTAAAATTTGGTGCCTATACTAACTATTAGAGCCATTTTATTTAACTCTATAATTATTTAAGGGTATATGTAAGCTCGAACATTCTAGTGAAATTTTTTTTCCACTGGTATCATGAATGGTACATGTTTAATGAAAAAATAAATGAATAACAATTGAATAGGTATAAATTATACTATAATCAATGGTTTATAAAAGTATTCTCAAAATAAAATTAATAAGGATAGTAAAAATTGAGTAATTCTAATGGTTCCGATGATTACGATGTAGGTTCCGTCATTAGAGGGCGCTTTAAACTTGAAAAAGTCCTTGGCGTGGGCGGAATGGGTAAAGTTTTTAAAGCTTTAGATCTTTTGAAAGCGGAAGCAAAAGACAGAAAACCCTATGTGGCAGTTAAGCTATTAAATGATAGTTTCAGGGATCATCCTGAGGCATTTATATCACTACAACGCGAAGCAAGTCGACAGCAAAAATTATCACACCCAAATATTGCAACCGTATATGATTTTGATCGAGTCGGTGGCCCAGGAACTGCAGTCTACATCACTATGGAGTTAATGGAAGGTATCGAAATCAAAGAATTTATTAAGAAAAAAGTTCGGCCCAAAAAAGGATTGTCTTTTGAGGAAGCATACGAAATTATCAAACAAATAGCTAATGGATTAACATATGCGCATGAACATAATTTAGTGCATTCTGATTTTAAACCATCAAATGCATTTCTTTGTAATAATGGAAAAGTTAAAACACTCGATTTTGGTATAGCTCGCGCGGTTGAAAATCCAATCACTGGTGATCTAACAAAAACATTATTCGATCCTGGAAAACTCGGAGCGCTTACTCCGGCATACGCGAGTCACGAACAACTAGATGGAGAAAAGCCTGATATTCGCGATGACATTTATGCTCTAGGTTGTGTAGCCTATGAATTATTAACTGGTGAGCATCCATTTAAAAAAGTTCCTGCAAATAAAGCTAGAGAAAATCGTCTTACCCCTCCCCACATAAAGTCATTAAATAAAATACAAAATATTGCATTAAGGAATGCTATTGCATTTTTTCGTGCTGATAGAAGTCCGACTGTTGAGCATTTTATAAAAGAACTTGAAGGAAAGGAGCTTTTACCTAAACCTAAATATATTAAAAATACTAAACCAAAAATAAGTATATATATTGGCTCTGTTATTGTGTTGCTAGCTATCACTTTAGTTTTATTCCAATTCTTAAATAATAATGAGAGTGAGAAAGAAGCTATTGTTGAAGAAAAAATTGAAGTATTAACAGATGAACCTATCCTCTCTCAAAAAGAAAAAATCGTCACAATACAAGATAAACTTATCGGAGGTAATAATGGGCCTCTCATGATTATTATCAAGTCTGGCGAGTTCCAAATGGGAATAACTAGTTCTGTACAAAAAGATGAAGGTCCTCGTCATAAAGTAAAAATTAATAGATTTGCTGTAAGTAAAAATGAAATAACATTAGCTGAATATGACCTTTTTGCTAGAGCATCAAACAAAGAAATACCAAATCCCACACAAAAAGATAGAAACAAATATCCGGTAAATTTTGTTTCATGGAAAGATGCTAATGATTATGCAATATGGCTCTCCAAACAAACTGAAGCTACCTATAGATTGCTTAGTGAAGCGGAATGGGAATATATTGCATCAACGGGAAAAAAATCAACATTCTGGTGGGGTTATGATGAACAACCAAAAAAAGCACATTGCCAAACCTGCGGATCACCATTCGATACCAGTAAGCCTGTGAACGTAGGCAGCTTTGACTCAAATTTATTTGGTATCAATGATACGGCAGGAAATATCAGTGAATGGGTTGCCGATTGTTGGCATGAAACCTATAAGAATGCACCAACAGATGGTCAAATTTGGGAAGGAGGAAACTGCGAAATAAGAATAGCTAGAGGTGGTTCGTATGCATCTCCTCAGCAATCATTAAGAAATACAAAAAGAGAGAAATATAAAGCTAATGTAAAACTTAGTAGAATTGGAATA
Source organism: Legionellales bacterium (assembly GCA_002692205.1). Taxonomy (GTDB): domain Bacteria; phylum Pseudomonadota; class Gammaproteobacteria; order Eutrophobiales; family Eutrophobiaceae; genus UBA11869. Next base: position 6,595 of record NZJM01000053.1, read on the forward strand.
CGAGTTGCGAGAGATCTGCCATAAAAGTAATATTAATATTAAAATCTAATTATCACTATGTCCTAAAGACATCATAGGATCTATATTATCTCTTATCATTTGCTTTAATTCTTTTGAGTCTGGAAATCTTCCCGTATCTTTTCGTGAAAAAATATTTTTTCCATCAAAATTAATTCGAAATTCACCGCTAGTACTAGGTATTAAGACGAGTTCACCGATACGATTAGCAAAGGTCATTAGTATTTCTTGTGCTAACCAATTTGCACGTAAAATAAAACGGCATTCAGTGCAGTAATGTATTTCAATTCTAGGTGTATGATATTCAATTTTCATAATGAGATTTCCTAAAAATTATTTTAGCGGATATTAAACCTTATATTCTGTAAACTGTAATTATACAAATATAATTTACTTAATTAAGTAACAAATATGACTAATTGGAAACATACTTTTCACTCATTCTTGCACCCTCGTGTGATAACAATGTTATTTTTTGGTTTTTCAGCCGGAATACCTCTTTTGCTAATATTTTCATCCTTAGGCCTATGGCTTCGTGAAGCAGGATTAGATAGATCGGCTGTAACATTTTTTAGTTGGGCTGCACTAGGTTATTCATTTAAATTTGTGTGGGCTCCGATCGTTGATTTTATTCCAATACCATTTTTACATAAACAATTTGGCCGAAGACGATCATGGATATTTATTTCACAAATTACAGTAATAATATCGATCTTGATGATGGCCATGACAGATCCGGCATTAGGAAATAATCAATTAAGGTTAATGGCCCTCTCGGCAGTTTTCTTAGGATTTTCTTCCGCAACACAAGATATTTTAATTGACGCATACAGAATTGAATCTGCACCAATTAGGTTACAAGCGTTAATGTCATCTACATATATAGCTGGTTATAGAATTGGAATGTTAGTATCTGGTGCAGGTAGTCTATTGTTAGCAAGCTTTTTTGGTTCTGAAATCAACTCTTACAATTATGAGGCCTGGAGATACACATATTTTTTTATGGCATTTTTTATGCTTATTGGAATCATGACAACCCTTCTTATAGAAGAGCCGAAAAATAATAAAATTTTTGAAAGAAAATATTCTGCTAATACATATTTAAGTTTCTTTTTTATTTTTGTAGTTGCAATCTTAAGTTTTATTGGAGTATTCCTATTAAGTTCAGAAATCTCAATTTACTTAAAGAATAATCTTGAGCATATAATCAATAACCGGAATCTATCTAATTTTATCATTGAATTTTTGAGACTAACTTTAGCATTAATATCCGCAGTAATAATTATAATATTTTCGATTAAATTGCATTTAGTTAATAGAGAAATATTTAGCAAATGCTATCTAGCGCCAATCAGTGATTTTTTTCAAAGATATGAATTGAAACTCGCATTATTACTAATAATACTAATATCTTTATATCGAATTTCAGATATTATGCTTGGTGTAATTTCAAATATTTTTTATCAGGACATGGGTTTTAGTAAAATTGAGATCGCGTCAATTGTAAAAAGTTATGGCTTATTTATGACGATACTCGGTGGTTTTATTGGTGGTGTTTTATCAATAAGATTTGGTTTAATGAAGATTTTATACATCGGTGCTTTTCTAACAGTGCTGACTAATCTCTTATTTATGCTGTTATCAACATATGGCTACAATATTTCGCTGTTATATTTTGTAATTTCAGCGGACAATTTAACTGCTGGTATCGCAAGCGCAGCTTTTGTTGCTTTTTTATCTAGACTGACAAATATATCCTTTACAGCTATGCAATATGCGATTTTTAGTTCTCTTATGACCCTTATTCCTAAGATTTCAGCAGGATATTCAGGCTCTATAGTTGAAAGCATTGGATATACGAATTTTTTCCTAATTGCATCCATATTAGGCATACCTGTATTATTAGTAATATATTTTACAAATAAGTATTTAAAATTTAGTTAATATTAAAATCTATGGCTATTACAGAAATGAATGAAGCGAATACTTTAATTGATAATTTTAATCGTCATATTAATTATGTTCGTATATCTGTTACAGATCGCTGTGATTTTCGCTGTGTATATTGCATGTCAGAGAAAATGAAATTTGTTCCTAGAGCCCAATTACTTACGCTTGAAGAGATTACTACAATTGCTGATGTCTTCACCCAGTTGGGTGTTAAAAAAATTCGAATAACTGGTGGTGAACCTCTTGTTCGACAAAATATTATTACCTTGTTTGAGAATCTTGGTAATCTTTCTGAATTAGAGGAATTAACTACAACAACTAATGGCTCGCAACTCATAAAACTTGCTGAACCACTAAAAAAGGCGGGTGTTAGTAGAATAAATATTAGCTTAGATTCACTCAATACAAAAAGATTTGAGAATATAACGCGAACTGGAAAACTTGATAATGTGCTTAAAGGTATTGATAAAGCAATATCTGTTGGATTTAAGAAATTGAAAATTAATTCTGTTATTTTAAAAAATAGAAATCATGATGAAATAATAGATCTAGTTTCTTTTGCAATTAAAAAAAATATGGATATTAGCTTTATCGAGGAAATGCCACTTGGTATTATTGATGATCATGATCGCAATGAATTATATTATTCCAGTGATGAAATAAAAAATGACATACAA
>NZJM01000054.1 GCA_002692205.1 Legionellales bacterium
AGCATGGGCTAATCGTGGGGTCCCCTGATACGGTATCAGAGAAACTGCAAGCGATTAACAATACTGGTATCGGAGGAATGATCATTCATTTCAGGTTAGGAGCTATGTCTTGGGAAACTACGGAAAATAGTTTGAAGTTGTTTGCCGAAAAAGTGATGCCTAATTTCCAATAAATTACAGAACTTGGTCTGGTTGCACCTTAAGCATTATAAAAAACCCAATTACAAAAAGAATTAGGACTGATGCCATACCTGCTTGAGGTGATGAAAAAGCAAATGATACCGTCCCAAATAAAATAGGGCCTATGAAAGCACTGACCTTTCCTGCGAATGAGTAAAAGCCAAAGAATTCATATGTTTTTGTATCAGGTATCGCTTTGGCGAAGTAGACCCGGCTAGCAGATTGGACAGGACCAAAGAATACACTCAGTGACATGGCCAGAATGATAAATAGCGTTGCGTCTGAGATAGCTAGAATCGCTAAACTGATCCCAGTCATGCTTATCAAAGAAACTAAAATGATCTTTCTAGAACCTATATAATGCTCCAGAAAACATAGTGTACTAGCTCCTACACCTGCAGCAATATTAGTACCGATTGCTAAAATAATTATTTGCTCAGTATTCATGTCAAATACCAGAGTGGCGTATATGGCTGCTACCGCAAAAATAGCATTAATTCCATCAGTGTAAAACAGACGGGATAATAGGAATATTGCTAGATTTTTATGTTTACGGATTTCTTGGCACGTTGATAATAGGTTTATGAATGGTGCTTTAATGTTGAATTCAGTCCGTAGTTTTGAAGGTTGGTGTTTTAAACATAGGAATAGCGGTATGGAAAAAATAATTATCCACAAACCAGTGATTACAAAACTGATTCGAATGTTTTGGAATGTTTCATGATTCAAATTGAATAGAGATTCTTGAGGCAAGAAAAACAGTACATAGTAAGCACCAAAAATGATTACAGTGCCAGCATATCCTAATGCCCAGGCTAATCCAGATAGTTTGGCGTAATTATCTGGTATTGTTATAGTTTTTAATTGCCCGTTATACAAAATCTGAGAGATTTCATAAGCGATATTCCCTAAAAATATAATTGTAGCGAAAATAATTAACGGTGAATTTCCGGGTACAGCGAACCATAATCCGATGGATATGATGGAGTAGAGACAGGTAGTGATAAATAGTCCTTTCTTAGAGTTATTTGAATGATCAGACATACTACCAATGATGGGGCTAATCAAAGCTGCTACAAAACTGGACAGACCGATGGTCCAAGTCCATACCAATGTTCCTGTATTAGGGTCTGTGGCTAGAACGTCTACGAAATACCGAGAGAATATAAATGTAATTATGATGGCTGACCAGGCAGAATTTGCCCAGTCATATAAGGACCATGCAAATCTAAGGACCGGAGTGCCAATAGAGTTGTTGGATGTTCGTATCATAAGCCCAGAAAGGATAGTGGTGTATGTATCACAATATTAAGTCCTCATTAATTGTTCAGCAACATATTTCCCCATGCGTACAGCGTAATTTGTTCCTCGATCTTCCGGATAAATCTGGGCAGTATTTGCTACGTACAGATTCTTCAACGGAGATGCATGCTCAGGAATATTATGAGAGTAATTTACTCCCATAACTGGCTGTGCTCTCCCTATTTTGAAATTGAAAGTTTCTATTATCCAAGATTCATTGAAGTCTGGGTTAATAAGCTTTACGAACGGGATATAAGTTTCCAGTAATTTTCTTTCATCCATCTTAAAAATAGGATGATCTGTTGATACATAGTTAGTTATGTAGACTATATGCTTCCCATTGTAGTTCTCTGCAGATATTAAATTAGTATGTTCAATTACTCCTAAGAACGGGAATTTAGCATCGGCAATATTAAGCCAATATACGTCAGATATTGGCTTCTCAAGTATCAGAATTTCTACGACAGCTGATAGGTATGAAATGCTGTTTAACTTCTCTATATATTTAGGGTGGTTTTGTAACTGAGGGACTAAGTTCAGTAGAATATCATTGCTCACGGTAGACAATATCTTATCAAATTGTTGCTGTGTGTCCTGTAGAGTTATAGTCATGGTATTGTTATGATTTTCGATCTTATGTACTGGTGTGCTAAGGTGAATTTTGACTTGGTTTTTATCTAGAATTTCTAGCAGTTTATCTAATATCACGGCAAAGCTACCGGATGGGTATCCTAGTAATTCCCCACTAGCTCCAGTTTCCCGAGATTTAACCCGAGTATTTAATTTACCCCAGATCCAAGACATAGGGACTTTGTCATAAAGGGTAGCCCCAAATTTCCCCAATAGAAGAGGTTCCCATAGCATTTCATAAGCCTGCTTGCCTAATTTATTTCTTAACCATCTCGCAGCGGTCACCTGTTCGTATTTTCTCCAATTTTTTTGTAATTGGAGATACTTAAGCACGAATCCTAACCGTAACCTGTTTATAAATTTCAAAGGGGATAATTTAAGCAGATCTAACGGAGAATTTAACTTATAGATAGCACCTTTAGCATAGATACCGACTGATGATGGCATCCATTCAATTAGACTTGGTAAACCTAAAGATGCAACAAGTTCTTGTATATCGGTATCGCTAGTAAACAAATGATGGTAACCACGTTCTAATATTCCGCCTTGTACCTCAAAGGTGGATGCATGACCTCCTGCGAAAGGAGCATGCTCAAAAATTGTTACCTCATGCCCTTGATTACTTAAATGATATGCTGCTGTCAAACCGGTCATCCCGGCTCCAATGATTCCTATACGCATCCGTTAACTATACATGTTTTTGAGAATTAAGGAGTGTTTTTTACTACGACAAACGCATTGTAGTTTTCTAGGTTGGGAACAATATTTGTATCCATATCAATTCTTACGATCACAGGGAAAGTAATAATTCCCCTTTTGGTGAGAGGCTGATCTTTTATTTCCTGAATGACACCAGTAAATGGGTTTGTTTGTAATTTAGGTATGTGTACTTCTACTTTTTGATTCACCCGGATATCATCTAGATAATCTCCTTCTAGTGATCCGTTGAATATTAAGGATTTAGGTTCAACAAGCTTCATGACAATAGAGTTTTGGTTTATGGAATCATCTAAGTCTGCATTAACTGTGTATACTGTGGCGTCCGCTGGTGACGTTAGAGTTGCTTTAGATACATCTGCCACAGCATCTGCTAGGTTCTGTTTTGCGAGCCTTACAGATGCCATGTGGAGTTCATATTCGCTATTATAAGGGTCTTCGATAAGCTCTTTTAATTCAAGTTTTAGTTTTTCAAGATTAGTTTGAGAGTCATTAACAGCTAGTTCATTAGGGTTAGTGCCAAGATCTGCTATGTCACGTATATATTTTGAAACTTGCTCTTCAGCTACTTTGACTGCGACCATTAGTTCTTGGTAAGTCAAGCTTTCTGAACCATCGGTAATATTTTGAAGATTTTGTTTTGCTGTAATTAAGTCATCATTGGCTGTTTCAAGGTCGTTTTCTGCGACTGTTAATTTGTTCTGTAGGTCAATTTTGTCTAAGTCTTCTGGGTCATCCAACAAGTTCGCTAGATCAGAATCAGCTTTGTCTAAAGCTTTTTCGGCTACATCGATATCAGCTTGGTATCTGTCCACTTTGTCAAAGTCAAATTTTCCGTTCCGAAATGGCGCTTGAGTTTGCAACCAGCCAACTTTAAGAGTTTGCATCGCGTCTGTAGCATTCTGTAGTGTTAGTACAGCTGCTTCTTGCGTCTTTTGAGCAACAACAATTTTTTGTGCTTTCGTGATGTCTATGTTTGTCAGATTATCTTCTGCAGTTTCAATCTTTAGCTTTGCAGCAGAGATGGATTGTTGAGCTTTACTGACTGTCTGCTGGGCTTTGGTAATTTTAGCTTCTTGGGAATGTTCAAAATTGTTTAGGTTTTTTTCAGCAGTATCCAAGGTGGAATTGGCTGTAGCTAAAAGTTTTTCATTATCCACCACTTTTTTATTATGGTCATTGATTAGCTTGTTGTATGTAGTTGTTGCGGTATCTAGAGAAAGTCTTTTCGCAGCTATTTTGTTTTTTAAGGTGGCTTCGTATAAATTCAGTTTTTCCAATTCAGAATCTAAGTTAACTTGAGCTTGTCTGGCTTTTTGTTCTAAAGTCATTTTGGTAGTTGCATCCAATGACATCAGATGCTGCCCAAATGCTACTTGGTCTCCCACTGCCACTGGGATCTCTCCTATATCACCATTGGTATCGAAAGATAGGATATGGCGAGAGGGGAAGTAAAGATTGCCCTGAATAGTTACGGTTTGATTTGTTACGACTTCGTTCTCTTGTTCGGATTCGGTGGATACTGGGTCTGAGGAACACCCCGACACGATAACAATCGCCAATAACACTCCTGGGTAAAGAATGAGTTTTGACTGTAATTTTGTTAATTGCTTAAAACTGTTTATTAATTTCATTTGTTATTGAGAATCTCCTTTATCTTGAGAAAACCTTAGATGTGGCATTTTTTACTCTTGTTAATATGCTTGGTCCGTTATTTTGAAATAATAGATAAATCGCTGGAATTACTAGAAGGGTTAAGAAAGTGTTACTTACAAGTCCTCCAATTACTACAGTAGCTAATTCTGCTCCTATTATTCCTCCATCCCCTGTGGAGGACAAAGCTAATGGTAGCAAAGCGAAAGTAGTTGTGAATGCGGTCATTAAGATGGGGCGTAAACGGATTCTTCCGGCTTCCAGTATGGCATCGTAAGAGTTCAAGCCTTGTTCTTTTAACTGCTCTACGAATGTTAATAGGACTAAGGCGTTGGTTACGACCACTCCTATTAGTAATAAGAAGCCCGTCAAAGCAGAGAGACTTAGGCTTCTATCCGTGATTGTTAGTGCTACCAAGGCACCAACGATAGCTAGAGGTAAGCTGAGCACAATTATGAAAGGGTTTTTAAGTGATCCTAAGCAAATAACCATTACTAGATATACCAGAATTACTCCTACGAACATTGCAAAATACAGGTCCTGGAATCCTTCGCTGATTTGGTCAAACACTCCTCCTGTTTGCACAGTAACGCTAGGAGGTAGTTCCGCAGAGTCTATTACTGCATCAACTTTCCTCCCTACTCCTTGGGTGTCTTTGGCAGTGATATTTCCACTGATACTAATAGACCGTTCGTTATCATATCGTGTGATGGAAGTAGGTCCATCTTCTATAATTATATCTGCTAGACTACCTAATTTTGTTTGTCCGTTGGGTGTTTCGATATTTAGTCCCTTGATGATATTTATATTGTCTATATCAGGTATGTCTGCAATGATCAGGACGTCCAAAGTTGTATCATTAATATCAATTTCAGATATTTTCCTACCTACTAACATCTGGTTAGTTTGTGATGCTATAGAGCTAACGGAAGTTTGCTGAGCTGTTATTTCTTCTAGGTTTGGTTTAATAACTATTTGAGGTTTTGAATCTTTTACATCACTGGTTACATTTTTCACACCAGTTATAGTTGATATTCCTGCTACAAGTGTATTAGCGGCTTGGTTGATTTCAGTGAAATTGGTACCAGTTAGTATTACTTGTAGATCTTCTGCGGGTGGGCCACTGCCGATGCCTTCAATGTTTATTTCAGTAGTACTATCAAGTATCAAATTATCATTTAAGTAATCCACAGCTTCAGTTTGGCGGGTTTTATCTACTGTCAGGAAGAACCCTGCAAGGTTATACCCTGCGCTTGCTGCGTCGATGCCCTGCAGGTTTGAGGACGCTCCCATGGTTACCTGGTAGGTTCGGACTATCCCTTCTTCTTCAAGCTCAGAAAGCATGGCCTCAGTTTTAAGAACTTCTTGGAATGTTTGGCCGATAGAACTGCTAGTGGGGAGTTTTAGGTCAAGCGTCACATATTCAGATTCTGTTGGAGGGAATAATGTGGCAGGAATAAAACGCAACAGTCCGAGACTTGATCCAGAAATCACTACAGCAAAAACTATAACAAGGAGTTTGTGATTTATAGCCCAGCTCAGAATAGGTATGTAGACGTTCTGGGCATAAGTGGAACTATCGGAGGTTAGATTGTTAGAAGACCGGATCTGTTCTGTATTTAAAACAAATATACTTAATACAGGAACAACGGTTAATGCTACGACAGTTGATGCCAATAGAGCAAAACTGACTGATATTGCAAAGGGGGTAAAAAATTGTCCTACCAAGCCTTCAATGAATGTTAGGGGTATGAAAACAGCTACAGTAGTCAATGTGGAAGATACGATTGCAGCCCCAACTTCTTTAGTTGCATCAATAGCGGCCTGGTATTTTGATTCTCCCATCTGGATGTGTCTATAAATATTTTCCAATACCACAATGCTGTCATCAACGACTCTCCCAACTGCGATTGCTAGCCCAGCTAAACTCATGAAATTCAGAGATATACCGTATAAATTCACAAATATTACCCCAGTTAAAACACTTAACGGAATTGAGCAGGCTATTATGAATGTGGGTCTAAGGGCTGTTTGAGCACCTTTCCAAATACTAGGTCTGAAATTTAGTAAAAATATGAATACCACGGAAATGGCGAACAAGAATCCTACTGATCCTTCACCAAATAATTGTGCTAAAGATTTTTCTACTTCAGGACCGTCATTTTGGAGAACCAAAATGCTAATATCTTCCGGTAAGTTGGGTATGTCCTGTGTAATTGCAGAAATTCCATCAGTTACATCCACAGTGTTTGCATCTGGATCTTTAAGTATAAATAGTGTGAGACTGGGTTTTCCGTTAGTTCTGGATATAGTTGTCGCATCATCTGTGTCTATAATGACATTTGAAACATCAGACAGATATACTGGGCGATCCGTGTATGTCCGCATGGAACGAGTAACTGGATCGATATGTCTTTCATGTCCTATGATTAATTCTTTGAGTTGTTTGAGAGAAGTTATTTTGTTCGAAGTTTTGATGGGGTACTGTAATCCTTGATCAGTTAAACTACCCGCAGAAGTATCTATGTTACTGCTTTGAACAGCTGCGGTGATATCTGACCTTGTGAGCCCGGCGTCTTCCAGTTTTTGGTCATCAATTTGTATTTCGATTCTTTCATCTGTTTGACCGGAGACATCTACTCTGAATACACCTCCGACAGATTCAATTTGAGGAATGATCATTTCGTCTACGACTGTTTGTAGTGAAGGAATGTCTCTATTTCCAGCAATCGTGAGCCTCATTACAGGAAATTGGTTATTGTTGATCCTATTAACTTGAGGATTGGTGGAAAACTCAGGTAGATTTACGCTAGAAATGCTACTTTCAACGGTTCGTTCTGCTTCTTTCATGTCTTCACCAAACTCAAAAGTTGCAAGTATTACCGAGTTCGATTCCGATGACGTAGACTGGATCGTTCTTATGCCATCGATTGATTTGATAGCGTCTTCTAGAGGCACGGTGATTTCCCGGTCGATAGTTTCGGGGTTTGAGTCAGGATAGAAAGTTATAACAGTTATGTTGGGAAACTCAATGTCAGGGAATAATTCTTGTTCCAATGTTAGGTATGAATATATTCCCAGTGCTGCTACGAGTACTATTATCAACAGCGATACTGACCGTTTTTCTAGAGCCAGTTTAGTTATAAATGTCAATTGTGTTCTCTTTCGGCAGATTTATTAAGTCAATTTGGGTCATTTTTATATTACTGCATTTGTTATTATACTATTTGTACAGACGAAATTATAACTGTATATATTCTACAATGCAAGCTCATCATGTTATATATATTCTTCTTATTCCTGTGCTAAAATTGTTTCACGGGCCGGTGTAGCTCAGTGGTAGAGCGGCGGTTTCGTAAACCGTAGGTCAAGGGTTCAACTCCCTTCATCGGCTCCGGATAACTTGATATTAAAATTGAGCTTGATCACAATGAACTATTTCAATTATATTTTGATA
>NZJM01000055.1 GCA_002692205.1 Legionellales bacterium
ACAATAATCATGGTCATGATGCACAGCAACCAAAAGAATGGAGTTCTAAGTAATGAAGAAAGAATTTTATAATGGCGTTGGAAGAAGAAAGAATTCAACTGCCAGAGTTTATCTTTCAGATGGAAAAGGAAGCTTTTCAATCAATAATGTTTCAGATGATATCAACAAATATTTAAAAAGAGAATCTTTAGTTATTCACGCCGTTAAACCTTTAGAGGTGCTTAATCTTAAAGGAAAATATGACATTAAGATTAATGTTAAAGGCGGAGGACTAACAGGTCAAGCAGGTGCAATCCAATTAGGAATTGCTAGAGCATTATTAAAAATTGATAATGAATTTAGATCTCAGCTTAAGTCTCATGGTTTGTTAACAAGAGACGCTAGAGAAGTAGAAAGAAAAAAATATGGACAACCTGGAGCAAGAAAGAAGTTCCAATTTTCAAAAAGATAATATTATGCAAAAAATTACTAAAGAAGATTTACTCAGCTCAGGGGCGCATTTTGGTCATGTTAGTAGTAAAACAGATCCAAACTTTAAAGATTTCGTAGTTTCACAGAAGAATGGTATAGATATCATCAATTTAGATGATACTCTTAGCAATTTAGATAAAGCTTTAAATTTTATTGCAAATATTGTTCAAAGAAATGGCGAGATCCTCTTTGTTGGTACAAAAAAACATGCTAAAGATATTATACAGCAAGAAGCCGATAGATGTGGTATGTTTTATATTGTAGAAAGATGGCTGGGCGGAACATTGACTAATTTTTCAACGATTAAAAAAAGCATTAAAAGATTGCATTCCCTTGAAAAAGAAGGCTCTTCAATTTTTGAAGATTTGACAAAAAAAGAGCTTTTGCAACTAAGTAGAGAAAAAATAAAACTTTCTGACCAGCACAGAGGAATTAAAGATATGAAAAGACTTCCTAATGCTATTGTTATTGTTGATGGTAAAACTGAATCTATTGCAATCCAGGAAGCTAAAAAACTTGAAATTCCAATCATTTGTATCGTTGATTCAAATACTGACCCAACGCTTTGTGAGTATCCAATACCAGCAAATGATGACTCAATTAGAACTATTCAGCTTTTAATTAGTGAGATAGTTAATACAATTGTTTCATCTAGAAAAAAAGATGAAGATAAGGCAGAAAAAACTGTCAACAAAGATTCAAACGAAGAAAATAGCAAAGGGTAAATACATGAGCGTTGACGCTAAACTAGTTAAAACTTTAAGAGAAAGAACTGGAGCAGGAATGATGGACTGCAAAAAGGCGTTAATGGAAGTTAATGGAGACCTTGATTTAGCTGTAGATCAGTTGAGAAAATCTGGTATAGCTAAAGCAGAAAAGAAATCCTCTAGAGCTGCTAATGAAGGTGTTGTTTTTTCATATATTCATCATGGTAATAAGTTAGGTGTATTAGTTGAAGTTGGATGTGAAACTGATTTTGTAGCAAAAACTGAAGGTTTTAATGACTTAGCAAACAGTATTGCAATGCAAGTTGCTGCCTCTAATCCATTAGCTGTAGATGAATCTGGAATTGCAAAAGAAATTTTGGATAGAGAGAAAGAAATTTTTATTGATCAGGCAAAATCTTCTGGTAAGCCTGAAAATGTTGTTGAAAAAATTGTTGAAGGAAAGTTGAATAAATTTGTGCAAGATAACTGTCTAATGCACCAATCTTTTGTTAAAAATCCTGATATGACTATTTCTCAGTTAGTACAAGAAGCAGTGGCCAAATTAGGAGAAAATATTACAATCAACAGATTTGTAAGATTTGCTCTTGGTGAACAGTCAAGTTAATGTCTCAAAATAAAAGAAGAAGAGTATTGCTTAAATTAAGTGGAGAAATTCTTTCAGGAAGCCAACCTCAAGGAGTAGACCCTAAAATTGCTCAACAGCTTGCGAGAGAAGTTGCTAGACTAAAAGAACTCAATATTGACATTGGTATTGTTTTAGGTGCAGGTAATATTTTTAGAGGTAGAGATGCTTCTGAAAAGGGTATGGATAGGGTTACTGCAGATTACATAGGAATGGTTGGAACAATAATAAACTCGGTAACACTCCAGGACTCTCTAGAACAATTTGGTTGTCAAACTCGCACATTATCTGGTATTGATATCCCAAAAATTGCTGAGCCATATATTAGAAGAAGAGCAATTAGACATTTAGATAAAGAGCGTATTGTTATAATAGCCGGCGGTACAGGTAATCCTTTTTTTAGCACTGATAGTGCAGCAGCTTTAAGAGCAGCTGAATTAAATTGCGACCTATTGATTAAAGGCACTAAGGTTGATGGAATATTTGATTCAGATCCTAATACTAATCCTGATGCAAAAAAATTCAAATCATTAAGTTTTTCTCAAGTTCTTGAAAAAGAATTAGCAATAATGGACCTAACAGCAATAACTTTGTGTAAAGAGAATAAGATGCCTATACGTGTTTTAGACATTACTAAGGAAGATAATCTATTTAATTTCTTAGATGGAAATAGCGAAATAGGTACAAGTGTAGAGTAGAATGTTAATTCAAAGTTTAGATTCAGCAAAATCAAAAATGGAACAAACGATAAATTTTGTTTCAAGTGAATTGAATAAGATTAGAACAGGAAGAGCAAACCCTGAAATGTTCAATAAAATTTTAGTAAAGTACTACGATAATGATACCCCTTTAAATCAAATTGCTAATATATCTACAATGGATGCTATTACAATAAGCATTCAACCTTTTGATAAAACCTCTATTGATGATATTGAAAAAGCAATACTAGAATCTGATTTGGGTTTTAATCCGTCTAATAATGGTAATAGTATAATGATTACTTTTCCTCCCTTGTCTGTTGAAAGAAGGCAGGAACTGGTTAAGGTAGCATCCAAGATTATTGAAGACGGTAGAATTTCTGTCAGAAATATTCGTAGAGAAATGATTCAAGCAGCTAAAAGAGTTGAGGAAGAGCAAAAAATTCCAGAAGATGACATGAAAAAATTTATGGATGATATGCAAGAAGTCACGGACTCTTTTATAAAAAGACTGAATTCAGCTCAGAAAGAAAAAGAAGTCGAAATTTTAGATAAGTAAATTTACATAGATTGCTGAAAATATTGATACAAAAACTGCGATTAAAAATCACATATATCTAATATTATTCACATTTAGACCAACCGCAATCTTTACAAACCAAACATCCGCCTTCATTAACTATTCCTCTACCATCGCATTCGCTACAGTCTTGACCGTATTCTTTTGCAGTAGCAGTGTCATCATCAGCTAATTCAAATTGTGTTTTGCTATCTTGTGGAAGTGTATCTCCATTAACGAAAGATTCTAGAGCTCTACCGATAGCGTCAGGTGTCGATAAAATTAACTGACCATCTTCCCATGTAGGGTTTGGTCCACTAATACCTTTAAGTTGATTAATAATGCTATTTGGATCTACTCCTGAACGAAGAGATAGAGAGATTAGTCTACTAATTGCTTCGGTTTGCGCAGCAACAGTTCCACCGGCTTTACCAATGGCTGTAAATACCTCACAAAGACCATTTTCATCCTCATTAACGGTAACGTATAAAGTCCCATCGCCAGTTCTCATACGTCTTGTTCTTCCTTCTGTAATAGACGGACGATTTCGTGCCGTTTTCTTTTCAGATGTGCTAGCATTGGTTGATATATTTTCAGAAGATTTTTCATCAGTAATAAGAATTCCTTCTCGAGAACCTTCTCTGTATACAGTGATTCCTTTTAGATCAGCTTTATAGGCTGTCATATAAATATCAGCCACTGTATCAACTGTAGTTTCTTCAGCTAAATTAACTGTTGAAGAAATTGAGCTATCAATATATTTCTGAACAATTCCTTGCATTTTTACCCTGAAAAATGGATCAACGTTATGAGCTGTGACTACATAGTCTGGTAAGCTTTCATCTGTACCAAACATTTCCTTTACAACTGGATGATAGACTTTAAAAGTATCAAATTCTTTACCTAAACTATCGTTCTTTTTAACCTTGCGCTTGTAAGAAGTCGCAAAAATTGGTTCGACCCCTGAAGTAACTCGAGCAACAATAGCTCCACTTCCAGTAGGAGCAACTGTTGTAAGAGTAGAATTTCTTACTCCATGGTTCTTAATTTTAGTTTGAAGATCTTCTGGTAAATCTTGTACAAAAAGGCTTTTTGAATAACCGTCCCAATCAAAATTAGGGAACTGTCCTTTTTCTTTTGCTAGATCTGCACTAGTTTCATATGCAGTATCTCTATGAATTTCCATTACTTTGGAAATAGTATCTAGAGCCTCATCTGAATCATATTTGATACCCATTTTGACAAGCATATCTCCAAGACCAAGAATTCCAAGACCTACACGACGATCATTGATAGCATTTTGTTTTTGTTCTTCAAGAGCATGGCGGTCAAGATTATAATCTATAACATTATCTAAAAATCTTGCACCAATAGCTGTTGTTTCTTTGAAACCATCAAAATCAAAATTACCATTCTCATCAACAAACCTTTCTAAGTTTAGTGCTCCAAGATTACAACATCCGCCATCTGGTAGAGGTTGTTCCGCACAAGGATTTGTTGATACTAACGGACTACAATATTCAGCATTATGATATTTGGTCATTGTATCCCAGAAAAGTAGTCCTGGCTCTGCACTTGCATGAGCATGTTTAATAATTTTCATCCAAAGGTCTTTTGCTTTAACAGTAGTATATACTTTACCGCCCCATTGCAGATCAAAATCAGTTTCTTTTTGGACTGAATCCATAAATTCATCTGTTAACAATACTGATATATTTGAATATTTAACCATATCTACATCACCAGTTTTTATTTCGATAAATTTTTCAATATCCGGATGATCAACCCTTAAGGTTTGCATATTAGCACCCCTTCTTCCATGCTGAGCAATTGTATTTGTATTCTCACTAAATAAATTCATAAAACCAACAGGACCGCAAGAATTTCCTCCTGTACCCTGGATTTCATCGCCTCCAGGTCTTAAAACAGATAAATCGTGTCCACAGCCTCCACCGTATTTGTAGGTCATTGCTTCTTGGATTACACAGTCATATATAGATTTGATGGAGTCATCTTTTATGCCAACTACGTAGCAATTATTTAACGTTGTTGTAATATCTTCACGACCTGCTCCATGCATAATTCTTCCACCAGGAACAAATTTGAAATTTTTAAGCGCCTGAAAGAAAGCTGCTTCCCATTTCTCTTGCAATTCAGGAGTTTTTTCAACGCTTGCCAATGCTTTGGCTTGTCGTTTCCATAAATTCCATGGGTGTTTCTCTCCTGGAGCAAGGTATTTCATTTCAAGAACGCTTCGACCTAATTCGTCTTCTTTATAATAATTTTCTACTTTGTATTCTTCTGGACAACTTTCAACATCGCTACTATCCATATTTTCTTTGACATTAAAGCCTAGGATTTGATTCTTTAATTCTGAATCAATTTTTGGATTTTTTTCGTTTTCTGTTGGAAAGTTTATTTCTATTGCTTCCGCCATAATTCTATAATTCTAACCCTCGGTTTGTGTTAATATTTATTTTGTCCGCAGACAAATCTCTAAATGAGATTATTAATTTTTTGCAAATACTAAGCTTTCGAAAAGCTTGTTTGGCTGGCATTCCAACTTATCTATTTTTATATATTTTAGTCAAGATTAAAAATGCAAATATCTATTATTTTTTTCAAAAAAAAGATAAAAGGAATTTTTGATATGAAAAATTAAGCTATAGTCACATTATTTTGCCTACTTGTTTTGCATATATTTCTTTGTTAATATTTGATGCAATTAACGCATATGACAGACATACATTTAAACGATAAATTCTCGCTTGAAGATAAATATACTCTTTTAGAAGGCAGGATAGTTTTGTCCGGAATCCAAGCTCTTGTAAGACTTCTGCTTGATCAAAATAGAGCTGATTTAATTAAAGGATTAAATACTGGAACTCTTGTATCGGGTTATAGGGGATCTCCTGTAGGTGTTTTAGATATCAATCTTGTTAGAAATAAAAAATTACTAGATCAGCATAATATTAACTTTATTCCAGGTGTCAACGAGGATCTTGGAGCAACGCTTATATATGGTAGCCAAATGGCAGGAATGGTATCTAATGTCAAGTATGATGGAGTGCTTGGTATGTGGTATGGAAAAGCTCCTGGAGTGGATCGTTCAGGGGATATTTTTAGACATGCAAATTTTTTGGGCGTTGGTAAAAATGGAGGTGTGCTAGCAGTAGCTGGCGATGACCCTTCTTGCAAATCTTCTACCTTACCATCTCAATCTGAGCCAGCATTGTTTGATGCAATGATGCCAATTTTTTATCCAGGTAATATTCAGGAGGTGCTAGACTTAGGTAGGTATGCATATGAAATGTCAAGGTATTCAGGCCTATGGTCTGGTTTCAAAATTGTAACTGATATAGCAGATGCTTTTAGTAGCGTTATCGTTCACCCAGAAAGAATCAATATTAATATTCCAGACTTTCAATACAATGGACAGCCATGGAAGCATACACAAAACGCTAAACTTGTTGGGCATCATAGTTTACCAACTGAAAAAGAAATCCACTTGGGTAGAATTGAAGCAGCAAAGCACTTTCTGGCATCTAATGAAATAAATAAAATTACATTTAGTTCTGATAAGGATTCTATAGGTATTATTACAGCTGGTAAAACATATTATGATGTACTAGAAGCTTTTGAATCTCTAGGATGGGATAAAGAATTCCTTAATAATAAGGGTATTAGAGTTCTAAAGCTGGGTGCAACTTTTCCTGTAGATAGTAACATTGTTAAGCGCTTTTCTGAAAATTTAGATGAGATCTTTATTATAGAAGAAAAAAGATCTTTTATTGAAATGTTAATCAAGGAAGAAATTTATAATTATAATAATAAACCTATTATTGTTGGTAAAAATGATGAAAACAATAAGCCTTTAATTCCGGGGTACGGAGAATTAACTGCCGATGATTTATCAAAGATTTTATTTAAAAGATATTCTTCAAGACTTGGTGTTGACTCAGATAATAAAAAAATTAATATAATTACAGAAGTTGATAAAAGGATTTATGGTCAATCCTTGAGCTCAAGGTCTATGTATTTTTGCTCAGGATGTCCTCATAATACATCAACGGTTAAACTTCCAGAAGGCGATTCAGCTTTTGGCGGTATTGGGTGTCACTTAATGGCGATGTTTGTTGATGATGGTAAAGCTTTTGGTACTACTCATATGGGTGGAGAGGGTGCTCAATGGGCTGGAATGGAGCCATTTGTTGAAAAAGAGCATATGTTCCAAAATATAGGAGATGGAACTTTTTTTCATTCAGGTTCTTTGGCTTTAAGACAAGCCGTAGCAGCTAAATCTCATATAACATACAAGATTTTATATAACAGAGCAGTCGCAATGACTGGAGCGCAAGATCCAGATGGAGGATTAGATTTACCTGAGCTAACTAAATATTTAAAATCTCAAGGCGTTGAAAAGGTTATTATAACTACAGATGATACATCTGCATATGATACCATTGAAAAATCACGATGGGATAAAGATATTGAGATCATGCATAGAGATGATATTGTAGATGCTCAAAAGAAATTAAAAGCTACAAAAGGCGTTACTGTATTGGTTCACGATCAGTCATGTGCAGCAAATCTGAGAAGACTAAGAAAACGTGGTTTAGCGCATGAGCCAAAGAAAAGAATTTTTAT
The DNA here is from genome assembly GCA_002692205.1 of Legionellales bacterium. Lineage (GTDB taxonomy): Bacteria > Pseudomonadota > Gammaproteobacteria > Eutrophobiales > Eutrophobiaceae > UBA11869. Next base: position 7,726 of record NZJM01000055.1, read on the forward strand.
TAACGAGGCAGTTTGTGAAGGGTGCGGTGATTGTGGAGTTAAATCCAACTGTTTAAGCGTTCAGCCAATTAAAACAGAGTATGGAAGAAAAACTCAAATTGACCAACCTTCATGTAATAAGGACTATTCATGTGTTGAAGGTAATTGTCCTTCCTTTATTCAAGTCATTCCTTCTGAAAAAAATGATAAAAGAATATTGCCTGAGATAAATTTTGATCCATCAATTATCCCAAATCCTAAAAAGATTCAAAAGGATGTAGCAAACATTTTTATGCTTGGAATTGGAGGAACTGGTGTAGTTACTGTTAATCAAATTATTTCAACAGCTGCATTTATTGAAAATAAAAAGGTGATTGCTTTGGACCAAACAGGTTTGAGTCAAAAAGGCGGATCTGTTGTTTCTCATTTAAAAATTGTAGACAATAATAAAGAGTATTCAAGTAGGGTTGCTAATGGAGAATCAGATGCTTACTTAGTATTTGATTTATTAACCGGAGCGAATCCTAAAAACATGGCTAAGCTTAGCACAAAAAATTCTACTTCTATTATTTCAACATCGGAAATACCTACAGGAGATATGGTTAGATCTACTGCTGAAGAGTATCCTGAAGCATCTTTTATGATAGATCTCATCAAAGAGTATTCTAAAGATAGTGAGCTATTAAATGCTACTGAACTTTCAGAGCATTTTTTTGGAAGTAATATGCAAGCTAATTTTATTGTTATTGGAGCCGCTTACCAAGCAGGAAGTATTCCTTTATCTAATGAGTCGATCGAAAAAGCTATCAAAATCAATGGAGTTGCTGTTAAGCAGAATACTGAAGCATTTAATATTGGTAGAAAAATAGTATCCGATCCTCATTGGATAGATACTATTGATTTATATCGTTCTGGAAGTTTGACATCAGAACCAAATTTATCTTCAGAAGCTATCAAATTAATAGATTCAATATCTCCTGATGAAGAATTGAGAAATATTCTAGAATTTCGAACTCAAGAACTTATTGATTATCAAAATCTAGCTTTTGCAAAAGAATATATTGGTTTTGTTAATACAATATACATCAAAGAAAAAGACTTAAGATCAAGCTCTGAATTATCTCAAAATGTTGCTAGATATTTATTCAAACTAATGGCAACAAAAGATGAATATGAAGTAGCTAGACTTTCTTTGAAAGCAGAACTTGATTCAGCAATTAGTCAGGAGTTTGGTAAGTCTGCAAAAGTAAGCTATATGTTGCATCCGCCATTTTTAAAGGCAATGCAAAATATCCCAATTTTAAATCTTTTACCTGGAGTAAAGTCTAAACTTGCTTTGGGCTCTTGGTTTAAGATTTTCTACGTAATATTGAAGAATATGAAATTCCTAAGAGGAACAGCTTTTGATTTTATGGCATGGTTTAGCAACGATGTTAGAAAAGCAGATCAAAAAGCTTTAAATCATTATAAGACTACAATTACAGAAAATATTGATAAAATTGGAAATGGAGAATACCAATCGTTAAAAGATTTTTCAACTTTACCTGATATTATCAGAGGATATGAGGAAGTCAGACTTGAAACAATGGAAGAATATTATCAAAAATCTGATAATATTTTTAACTCATAGAAATCTATTTTTATTTCTAGTAATACCGATTATATTTGTAAAACCAAAAATTTTTAAGATAGGAACATATATGTATAAAAAATTATTAGTATTTATAGCACTTTTTAGCTTATCATTTTCACAACATGTTCATGACGATTATAGAGATTGGATAAGGTGTGCTGCTGATGAGCTCGAACAGGAATTACAACTTTTACATCCTGAATTTATAGCTGAAAGAGATGCTCAAATTCTTAAAGGAAAAAATTTATTACAACAAAATCCTCAATGGAGAACAGATTTAAATTCTCAAAATACAATTTATGTTCCTGTGATTTTTCATGTTTTATACGCAAATGCTGGAGATAATGTATCTGCTGTTCAAATTGGAGCTAATTTTGACCAAATTAATTTAGATTTTCAAAACTTAAATCCTGATGGAGATGAAATTCCATCATCACCAAATCCTAGCAATGCACCATATGATCCAGGTGTTGATTATAGTCATCAAGCTGTTAGAGGTACTCATAATATTGTATTTGTTGGTGCGCAAGGAGAAACTACAGGAGATCAGCTCATTGAAGGAATTACTATAAGAAGATATAGTATTAGTCAGTCTACTGTTAGCGGAGTTGGTGAAGCTAGTACTTTAGCCAGCTCTACTGCAACTGATAGCGGTGTAGCAAGCGGTTACCAAGATGGATATTTAAATATTTATATAGCTCCATTAACTGGAGGGTTGTTAGGACAGGCTTATTTAGGATTTCCTGAATCAGTTGTTTTAGATGAATCTGTCGGTTCAGTTGAAAGCCCTGGAACGGCAGGGGGCTATAATAGAGGTCGAACTTTAACCCATGAATTAGGTCATAACTTTACCTATAACCACGTTTTTAATTCCAGTAATTGTGGTAATCAATTATGGAGCGATGTTCCAGCACAATATGTAAATAACAGAGGTGCAAATATTTATGAATGGCCAGCTGGAAGTGGAAATTTTTATGGAAGAGATGGTGAAAATAGCTGTATCTCAACATCTGGTAAAGGTGATCAGTTTATGAATTATATGGACTATGTTTATGATGATCAAATGAGAATGTTTTCTGAAGAACAGGCTCTTGATGGCTATGCATGGGCAGCAGGTAGAAGTTGGGCCCAGGTGGTTAATGGAGTTTCAACTCAAATCGATTCAGATGTAACACAAGCTACTTCACAGTCAGAATTTACAATTAATGTTACTTTTGAAGAGCAGGTTACCGGTTTTACACAAGATGATATTGTTTTAGAAAATGCTACTATTTCAAACTTTAATGGTGGAGATGGTACAACATATAGTTTTGATATTCAAGCAGTTCAAGATGGAGAAGTGAGAGTATCAATAGCTCCAAATAGTTGCACCGGAGTTGCATCAGGCGAATATAATCTACCATCCAATGAATATGTGGTCATTGTTGATACTCAAGCTCCTACTGCAGGAACTTTAACAATTGGCAACATTCAAGATACGCAGTATATTATTCCAGATCTTCCAGCTACAACAGGAGGCAATATTTGTACTCAAGGTACAAATTGTCTAAATCTCGTATTACAAGATTTTTCTGACGAGTTAACAGGTGTGCAAACTTACTATGTTTCTGTTGGTCTATCTCCAGGAGGGCAAGAAATTGTTCCTTTGCAGGCTGAGGAAAGTGCATATTTCCAATTAGATAACTTAAGTAGTTTAGCTAATTATCAGCAGTACTTTGTTACTGTTTATGCTCAGGATTTAGTTGGACTCAATTCAGCGTCTGTGAGTAAAGGCTTCTTTTATTTTGGAAACTTATTAGGAGATTTCAACGACGATTGGAAGGTTGATTTTGAAGATTATATTCATTTAATTAAAAATTATCCTTCACCTGAAGTTGATATTGCTCCAACTACCGGTAGTAAACCATATCTATTTCCAAACTTTGATGGCATTACGGATCAGCAAGATTTAGCAAAGTTTGAAGAAATGTGGAATTGGTCTATTGATCAGTTGAAATATCTTGAAAATGGTGAACCAGACCCTTTCTATGATGGTCTTCCTGTTTATACACAAATTGGAACTACTCCAAACTCATTTTTAAAGATTCTTAATGGTCAGTTGACAGTTAAGTTTCCATTAGAGGTTTCAACTACTCAATTTTATTTTGAGTATGATCCTGAAAAATATAACGTGAATTATCTCACTAGTAATCTTACTGATGACATAGTATTAAGTGCCAATGATAAAGAATTAGGAATAGTTCAATTAGAAGTTGCTAATACTTCAATGGCAAGAACAACTCCAATTCAGCTTTCATTTGATTTTGAAAATTTAAGTGGAACTTATGAATATATGAGAATGACATATGCTGGTTATAATAAAAATGGAGAAGCACTGCTTACTGGTTACAAAGATGAGCTTACTGCTCCAAAAAATTATCGTTTAGCACAAAGCTATCCAAATCCATTTAGTTCAGGAGGAACTACTATTGAATTTGATTTACCATCTATAACTACTATGAGCATGGTGATTATAGATATTAGAGGAAGAGTAGTAAGAAATTTAATTCAGAATGAAGTACGTTTTGGATTTCAATCTGTGGTGTGGGATGCGAAAAATGACGACGGTGAACAAGTTAGTAGCGGCGTTTACTTTTATCAGATTCGATCTGGCAATTTTAATGAAGCTGGTAAACTTGTATTTGTAAAGTAAGTTAATTTAAAATGCTAACTAAAAGACCTACACTATCTGATATCAAAAGTGCGCAAAAACGTACAAATTTGATTGTCCGAAAAACGCCTATTTTAACATCAGAATATTTCAATCAACTGCTAGGAATGGAACTATTCTTTAAGTGTGAAAATTTTCAAAAAACTGGATCTTTTAAAATTAGAGGTGCAACTAATGCTGTCTTTTCTTTAACAGAATCAGAAAAAGCTCAAGGCGTTGCATGTCAATCGTCGGGTAATCATGGCGGTGCAATTGCATGCGCAGCTCATTTAAAAGGTGTTCATGCTGATATTGTTATGGCTAAAAGTGTTTCTAAAGCTAAAATTCATAATGTTAAGACTTATAAAGGAAATATGATTTTTTGCGATACTATGGCAGAAAGAGATAAATTATTTTTAAAAATAGTAGAAGAAAAAAATAGAATATCTATTCATCCATATGATAATTTTGATGTTATGGCTGGGCAAGGTACTATAGCACTAGAAATAGTTGATCAAGTACCTGAATTTGATTCAATTCTAGTCCCAATTGGAGGCGGAGGATTAATTAGTGGAATATCTATTGCATTAAAAGGAATTAATTCATCAGCTAAAATTATAGGATGCGAACCAGAGAGTGTTGATGATACATATCAGATGTATAAAGCTGATAAACGCATTCAAATGAAACATAGAGAATCAATTGCTGATGGATTAATGGCTATTGTAGGGCAGCTTACGCTACCGATAATTCAAGAGAATGTAGATGATATTATTTTAGCTACTGAGAAAGAAATTATTGATACTACGCGTCTAGTTTGGGAAAGAATGAAAATTATTATTGAGCCATCTTGCGCTCTAACGCTTGCTGCATTAATTAAAAATAAAGAAAAGTTTAGTGGACAAAAAATTGTACTGGTTATAACTGGCGGCAATGTTGATCTTGTTTCTTTACCTTGGTTAAAAGTTGGTAAAGATTAAACTGATTTAAATAAGAATGGATAATAAAAAAGCCCTCAATTTTGAGGGCTTTTTTATTAATCATGAAACTATGTTTCTTACAGATCGTAACCAAGTGTAATTGATGTAAATCTGCCCATTTCTGGTCCTAAGAAAGTTTCTTTGTGAACAACATCTGTGATGTTGTCAATTGATAAACCAACTGACATTCCGTCAATAGCTTCTAAACTCCATTTCGCATTGAAGCCTAATGTATAGAATGAATCAATATTTCCTGAAGTTCCAGAGAAACCATCAGCAAAATATGAATCTTGATAACGTAAAGTCATACCATAAGCTGATCCTTCTCCGTTAGCATATTGCATACTTGAACCTAACTTAAATTTAGGCGTATTCATGTTTACAAATTGCTCAACACCTTCAAAGTCTACTGTTAGTGAGCTATCACTTAATAGAGACATATTCATTGAGAAAGTCCAGTCTGCATTTGGAAAATAATTCATAGCTACTTCAAGCCCTTGAAGATTTAAATCTTCAGTAAGCTGTTTATAACCATAAATTAAATTACCACCATACGGTGATTGTTCAGGAGCAATCATACCAATAGGAGCTTGAGCTACTGTGCCTAATAAAAGACCAGCAAACTCATCTGCACCGGTACCATTTCCATTACCACCAGCAGCAGCAGCGTCCCAACCGTTAATCCAATTAACAAGGTTAGCATCGCCAGCAGTTGCTAAATGAGTAAGAACATTACTTACGTAACTTCCACCATCACCAAGTACAGTAACCATACCTGAGATATTTTGTAAGTTTGTTACATAGTCTGAAATAGTCATATCATAAACATCTACAGATAGTGTCATGTTATCACTAACCTGACCTTTATAACCAAACTCAGTTTGAGCCCAAGTAGTTTCTTTAGTTACAGGGAAATTAGGATATTGTGTTACAGGATTAACAACTTCAAAGTTCTCGTTAATCGTAACGTTGCTATAAGAATCTGGAGTAACACTTTGTACCATAGCTAGTACTGCGTTTGAAGCAGCAGCAGCTTGAGCGGCACCATAAGCAGCAGCGCCAGCTACGTCACCAGTAGCAGCAGCATAACCTGCAGCAACCTGTCCAGCAAATGCAGCGTTATAACCAGCACCTTCAGCAGATTGAAGAATAGAACCCATCATAAGAGGAGCCCATATTCCATAAGCCGCAGCATTCATACTGCTATTATTCATTGCATAGTTAGTGTTGATTCCATCCGCGAACATCTCGGCAACCATTGCTGTTGCTTGATCAACTCCATAAGCAGCAGTTAACTGCGCTAAAACAGCAGCTTCGTATCCAGGTGTCCAATTTGAACGATAAGTAGGAACTCCATTCTCATCTCTGTGATATGTCCAACCAGTTGTTGTTGAACCCATTGCTTTAACTTGAATATCAGGATTGTAACCTAAAGCTGGACCCCATGGGCCTGCAGAAGTAAAGTCAAGTCCTAACCCTTGCTTGTATACAAAATCTCTATACACAGCAATATCTAAGTTTTTAGTGAAGTTACCTGGAAGATCAATATTTTCTCCATATGTTAGACGGAAAGAACCTCTAACATCTTCTGGAGACCATACGAAAGCAAGTTTTGGAGCAAAAACATTATCTGTTCCAATATCTTTCAGATAGTTATTAGTATCCAGTCTTCCAGTACCAACAAATTTAAATTCATCGCTGAATTTCTTTTCATAGGAATAGTAAACACCAAGATTATTAAAATCATCAACCTCTTCATTTTTACCATTAATAGTTCCTTTAGTTTCAGGAGTTCTATCTAGGTAATCAAGTCCCCAAATAACAGTCTGACCATTATTCATTGGTACAGTGTGTTGTAATTGGAAAGCACGATTTGATGATTCATCATAAACAACATTACCGTTAACTAAACTGTATGTTGTTTTTTGATCATTTACGTTTGTAAAGAAATTCAAAAAAAGATCCCCACCTAAAACATCTTGTCTGAAGTATGACATTTGAAATTGATATAAATCAACATCGTCAGCAAATTGTCTTCCAACACCTGTCATTTCAATTGCAGATAAATTTGCATATCTGGTATTGATAGTCAGATTAGATTTTAGATCAGGACGAATTTCTGTTTTAGTCTCAAATACAGTCGCTTCAGGTGAAAATGGCTCACTTGCAGTGGCTGCATTTAAAGAACCGCCTTCAGGGTCATTGTATTTAACAGCATCATAGTCAATAAAAGGATATGAAGTTGTTTGAAGACCTCTTCTAATATATTCTGGCTCAAAGTAGTCATGGCCATCAAGATTAGCTTCAGCTAAAGATCTTGGCATATTAGATTCCCAGTCATCAAAAGATCTATGACTGAATGATATTCTAGTTGCCGCTTTCGCTCCCCATTGGTGAGCTACACGTCCGTAGATTTTCATGAAATTTCTATCACCAACAGTAACAGCAACTCTGTTGCCTTGATTAAATGGTGATTTAGTAAATAGAGAAATAACTCCTTGTTGTGTATCAGGACCATACATTGGTGATGCTGGACCACGCACTAATTCAACTCTGTCGATATCTGAATCATCAGGAGCGAAGAATTGTAATAATTGTGCATTTACAACAGGAGCTCTTGTCCATCTATTGTCAACAACAGCATGAATCGCACCTGAAAATACTCCGTTAAAACCTCTAAGTGTAACATTAGAAGATTCTAAACCTGTTTTCATGTACTCAACACCTGCTTGATTACCGATTACATCTGCAATAGTAGTTGCGCCTCTAGCTTCAAGTTCATCTCCGCTAAAAACTGTAACACTTGCAGGTGCTTCAGTAACTAATTCTTTTTTCAAAGATGCAGAAACTACAACTTGATTAAGTCTAATATCGCCTTGATCAAGAATTAGATTTACACTGCTAGCCTTCCCGCCGCTAATAGTAACAACTGCGCTAGCATCTTCATATCCAATATAAGATGCAGTAACAGTATACGTACCATCGCTTAGTCCTGAAATGCTAAATGATCCATCTTGGTTAGATGAAGCACCAGAATCAGTGCCTTCAACTGCTACATTTGCTCCAGCTAGAGAATTACCATTTTCACCATTTACGGTACCAGTAATACTCTGAGCAAAAAGTGATGCAACAGAAAAAAGCAGGGCAAACATATATTGAAAACTTGCTTTATTAAGTTTCATTATTTATACCTCTTTTTATTTATTATAAGTTAGTTTTCTTCGTGTCTATAGACACGGAGTTATCAATTATTTTCAAGGTATAACTATAAATGAAAAAAACCAAACAAAAAATCTAGACTAGTATTAACTTAGT
>NZJM01000056.1 GCA_002692205.1 Legionellales bacterium
CAGCTCCATCAATATTTACATTATCAATCACCGCCTGGGTCACTGCACTGTTGGTTCCTAATGTCACCGCATCAATAGCTCCTCCATTTACATCCGCTGTTGGGATCACGGTAGAACCAGTAAAAGTAACACTGCCATCTGCCAGGGTCATTAGATCTGTATCAGAGGTGTGGCCTATTACAGCTCCATCGATATTCACATTATCGATTACCGCCTGGGTCACTGCACTGTTCGTCCCCAATGTTACTGCATCGATCGCGCCTCCATTCACATCAGCTGTCGGAATCACCGTGGAACCGGTAAAGGTCACACTACCATTTTCCAATGTTATAAGATCTGTATCATCTGTGTGCCCTATTAAGCTACCATCAATGTTGATCGTATTATCTAATAGTATTGGTGAACCTGATGCTGGATTGATATTGACCGCACCTAAAGACGTCCCTATTGTCACTGCTGCATTACCCTGACTAATGTCATCTGCCAGAATAGATGATGCAGATATACCGGTTAGATTTGAGCCATCGCCAGTTAAGGTTGTTGCTGCAAGAGTTCCCGAGACCGTAAGGGTTCCATTTGCCAAGGTCATTAGATCTGTGTCGTCTGCGTGACCGATGTAAGTGCCATCGATCTTTACATAGTCGATTGTTGCATTTTCTAATTCTGTGTTACCATTTATATCGATCGTTGTACCATTGATCTCAACTTCATTATCCGATACTAGGTCCAGTACGCCATCCGCACTTTGGGATATTTTTGTTCCTGAATCACCAAATTGCAATTGATTTAGACTGTTTAATCTTATTCCTTCATCTTCTATATGAGTTAAGGTGACATCTTGATTATTACCAAGGTTCATTACTGCTCCATCCGCAAGAAAAACATCTGAGAACTCTGCTGATGATGAACCCAAAGCAGCTCCATCTACAGAAGCAGGCAATACGGAACCTGCGGTCGTGATCGTAGAGGCATTTGCGATAGCACCTGATATATCAACAGCACCATTTATATCGATCGTTGTACCATTGATCTCAACTTCATTATCCGATACTAGGTCTAGTACGCCATCCGCACTTTGAGATATCTGTGTCCCTGAATCTCCAAACTGTAATTGGTTCGAACTATTTAGTTTTACACCTGTATCTTCTACATGGGTCAAGGTCACGTCTTGTTCATCTCCTAAATTGATCACTGCTCCATCCGCAAGAAAAACATCTGAGAATTGTGCAGAACTTGTTCCAAGATAAGCACCATCAGACTCATCTGGAATTATCCCTGTATTCGCTGTTATTGTTGTTGCTGTAGCTGCTGCGGGGGTTGTTCCTCCAATAACTGAATTATCTATAGTTGCTCCTGATAGCGTGATATCATCTGGAACATATGCATCTGCAATCGCTGTACCATTCCAGACACCACTCGTGATTGTACCAACCTGGTCTATATCAGAATCATTTGCTGTGGTAATTATAGTACCGGTATTATTTGGAAAAGTAATAGTGCGATCACTTGTTGGCTCTTCAACAGCCAAAGTGGTCTCAAAATCATCAGGTGAATTCCCTTCTATTATGATAGGGGAAGTCCCAGAAAGAGTTCCTATCGAAGTAGCTTGAACGCCAGTTATGCTAGAACCGTCTCCACTAAATGAGTTTGCTGTAATTGATCCTGTGATTGTAACATCACCAGTTACTGCTGCATCCCCGGCAACTGTAAAATTATCACCAACCGTTACCTCAGATGTACTATGACCAATATTTACTGCGATTCCATTGGTCTCGGTTCCAACATTTAAATCTCCAGTCTTGTTGGCAATAAAAGAGTTGCTACCATCATGATATAATTCCATATCTGAGCCAGTTCCAAACATATACTTATCACTATCTGGGACAATGAGATCTCCATTTGCATCTACCGTAATAGCTTTTGATGGTTCTGATGTCCCCAAAGTAGTTACATCATTGTAATTAAGCTCAGTCGCAGTAGCTGTCACACCATCCAATATATTTAGCTCTTCGGCTGTAGAGGTTACATCAGTCCCTCCTATATCGAGAGTTGTTAATGATACCTCTCCATCTACTGTGGCTAAACCGTTTGACAAAGTAACAAGATCCGTGTCATCTATATGTCCAATGTATGGACCATCGATCTTTACATAATCTATTGTAGCATTATCTAAAGTTGTATTCCCAGTGATCTCAGTATCACCATTTATATCTATCGTGGCACCATTTATTTCAACCACATTATCAGATACCAGATCGAGGACTCCATCGGCACTTTGAGATATCTGCGTTCCTGAATCTCCAAATTGAAATTGACTTGAACCATTTAATTTCAAACCATCATCCGGAACATGAGTTAACGTCACATCCTGATCATCACCTAGATTGATAACTGAACCATCAGCAAGAAAAATATCAGAAAATTCTGAAGAACTAGTTCCAATATGTGCTCCATCAGCTTCGTCTGGAGTAAAGCCTGTACCAGCGCTTATTGTCCCTGTTGTTGCAAGGTTATTGGTGCCAAACGATATAGATCCATTTCCATCAAGAATACTTCCACTTTGGATTGTCATAGTACCAAACTCGGCTCTTGTACTTGCATTTAAATTTGTAAAATTTCCTTCTGCAGGAGAAGCTGCTCCAATAGTAGTTCCATCGATAACACCTCCATCAATATTGATATTATTAATGTTCTGAGTTGCTATACTTCCTAAGCCCAAAGATGCCCTGGCAATGGAATCACTCTCAACAGTCCACTCTGTACCATCTGATACAATAAATGCCCCATCTGTCTGTTCTAAGCTGGCTATAGTCTCGAGATTCTCATCAGCATCTTGTTTAGTATCTATATATGCCTTTATCGATTGTTGAGTTGCAAGACGGGTATCAGAATCAGAAACCATATCATCTTCATCTAATACAGCAGCCCCTGATAATGTAGCAGCAACAATACCACCCCTTACAGTTAACGTATCTGGGGATAACGTAATAAGGTCACTATCTTCTACAATCCCAACTGTACCACCATCAATAGTGACAGTGCTATCTATCACAACCACAGCATTATCACCAGGTGTAATATTTATTCCACCATTTGTTGTTTCCAAAACTATCGCAGTATCACCAATAATTATATCATCGGCTGCAATTGCAGTTGGAATTCCCCATTCACCAGAACCATCGCCATCAGATATCCACGACTGTCCTGTAACTCCATCAGAAGTAATGCCAAACTCTACCTTGCTAGATGAAAGTATTCCATCTTCAACCAGGTCTGTTAGATTAGAATCGATTTGCTGATAGGTTGATAGAGTGTCAAACAGGTCAGAGCTAGTGGTGTAACTATCCAAAGAATCTTTCAATACATATACATCTAGATCTGGGAGATCTATGAGGTCATCATAATCTGCTGTTCTTGCATAAGCTGACGTGTCTGATAGCACTGAATAAAAAACAGATGTTAGAATTTGCCTTGGGGATAGAATAGAACCATCTACAGTTAGTTCAAGGTACGCTTCTTGAGGTATGACCGTGAAAGGATTGGTATTACCAAGAACAGTACTTATTATACCGTTATTAACCGTCACCTCTTGATTCTCAGTCCAGATTGGGCTACCACCATCCACAGTACTGTATACCCTAAATGTTACTTCATAGCTCCCATCATCTGTAGGACTTCCATCAGCCTTAGTAATAAGACCCTGGTAAGATATGCGTCTTGGGACCGACTCAGTATTTGTCTGTTTGATCTTATTAACTACTGTTTTAGATACGCTAGGTTGGGTTGCCTTTTTTTTGGACCTGTTCTGAGCATAGACAGTAGTTAATAATAATAGGATAAGAATGAATTTCTTCATGTTGATCTCCTGTTGTGTATGTACACACTCATTTTAATTTGAATAAAAATTTTATGGTTCATGAGGGAACCCTGGTGGTAGTTCTGGTTCAGACTCTTCTGAGTCCTGTGAAAATGCCGCGTCTATAAATAGGTATGCTGCACCAAGCATAAGTGGATATTTCCCTAATGAGATCCATTGTTCATTTTTCATCATTAAGCGATCTAATCTGGAGATATCCTTTTTAAAGATGTTAGATCCCATGACATTAGTGACTGCTTGTCTTAATTCTTTTTCCAGACCGTAAACACCACTCTCATTCATGATCACATATGGGTCTTCTATTAAGGCATCATTAAGATCGTCACTATAATTTTGGGATTTAAAAGCTCTTATTGAGAAGAGGTCTTCTGAATCTGCGAAATCCCATGTTAGTGCATATTGCGCATTTAAAAGCTGAGCATTATTTGCAATACAAAGGTCTGTTTTGCAATTAGCTTTATATTTTTTGGGTCTAGTTTTGCTATTTAGATCCTTTGTTAGGATTATTTTATAATCAAAACCTAGTGACCGGATCTGGTCTTTAATTATGCTATTAATGATCTGAACATCCACATCTGATATTTTTGTGTCCACGAGTTCTTGAATGAGCAACCCCGAGATCATTTCACCTGTACTAGATGTATCAACCTTATCTGACCCAAAAGCTATTGTATCTTCAACAGCCTCCAGCGTATCTACAACGGTCTGAACTGGTACAGAGGGGTCATAATATGTTACAACCAATGTATCTGAATCCTCAAAACCAATACGGTCATTGATTTTAAGTATAACCTCTAATTTGGTGCCCGGTACATTATCTGCAATCTTTACATTTAAAACTGTTTTATATGTCGAAACACTCTTTAAAAATTTCCCGCTATAGGTCTCTGAGGATATTTCTGATTGAAAATCATTATCGCTCTGTAAAGCCAATCCAGGGGCAAAGATCCATTGGTATTTTATTTTTGATCCATCACCAATATATGAACGGGATCCATCCAGAAATATGGAACCTTTTGTCAGGGTCTTTATATCGCCACCCGCATCTGCTACCGGTCGACTACTACCAAAAATGAACATATCAGTTTGCGCCTGTACAATTGTTACAAATAAGATTGTAAAGATAAGCAGTTTTATATAGCGCTGGTTTAGTCGATAATAGGTATTCATATCAGTATCCTCTTAAGCATCACTCAATACAACTGTAGGAGTTATAAATATCAATAACTCCCTTTGTTCTTTGGTCTTGTTGTTATAATTAAATAATCTTTTTATGATAGGGATATCCCCTAAAAATGGAACCTTATTATTCATTTCATCTGCAGTATCAAAGATCAATCCACCTATTAATAATGTTTCACCATTATTGACTCTTACATTTGTATTCGTAGATCTTGTTGATATCATTGGACGTTGATCTTTGCCAATGAACCCGATGATGTCTTGAACAATCGCATCAATTTTCATACTAATGATCTTTTCATCATTAACTCTTGGTAAAACTTCAAGAGATATATTTACATGCTGATTTTCATAGGTGTATGGATTTGTGCCAAAGACACTACCCTCACCCTGCGGTACAAGGACTGGTATGGTTGTCCCCACTACAATATTTGCTGGAGAATTGTTAGTGGTAGTTACCTGAGGTTCTTGGAGTAGCCTTGTACTTCCATCATTAGCCAAAAGTGATAGCATTGCAGAAACAACTGGTCGGCTGAGGGTCGCAAAGTTCATTGTCTGATCCCCTATCGTTAAATAACCAAGGTCAAAGGTTGATGAAGTATCTGCGTCTAATTTCCCAACGATACTCATTTGCTCTCTCATATCCCAATTGATACCAATGATCTCATCATGCTTAAGTGCAGTTTCAACAAATTTCACTGCGATATTTATCTGTGCACTTTTTACATCGAGAGATTTTACTACACCTTCAATGAGTGAAAAATTATTTGGTAAGTCTGTAACTAAAAGGATATCCTTTTCACCAGGCTCAAGGTTTGTTGAGGCGGTAGATGAAAGGGCCCTTATTTTACCCCTTGTGCTCAACACTTCTTTTACAGCTTCAGATGCAATAGCACCAGATATATAATTAAGCCTGAACATTCTTGTCAGTAACTCACCAGGCATAACCTTTTTAGAAGTCATTGGTTGAACAATTATAATATTATCTTGTATGAACCATTCATAATTATTCACGTGAAGAATAGCATCTAGCGCAGTCTCTAATGATACATCATCTAGGCTTACTGTGACTTTCCCTGAGACGTCTTCTCCCATAATCAGATTTAGATTATCCTGAGATACCAACATGCGGACAACGTTTACTAATTTTGCATCTTGAAAGCTGAGGCTTACTCTTGAAGGGGGAAGTCTTCTTGTTACAGATGCATATTTTTGTTGGGCCTTTTTAACATTATTTTTATTCCAGTTGATCTTTAAAGAATGTTTTTTCTTTTTTCCTTTAGCGGGTTCAATCTTGATACTGTATTCGGGCACTCTTGTAAAGTCTAGCTTTAAGGTAATTCTTTTATCTATCTCTTTCTGATTCACATTTCTTGGGACACTTAAAGAATATTGGTATAGGGGATTTTCTTCACATTTTTTTGTGAAATTACCTTTCGCCCATTCTACATTTTTAAATAATAATGTAAGGCTAGGCGGAGCAAATGTCTCATTTTTAAGATAGTCAAAATTTGCTCCACTAAATTCTAAAACAAGGGTATAAGAGTCTTGTTGGTCTGTAATGTAAATATCATTTAAAACGGGTGTTGGAGGGAAAAGGTCATACTTTAATCCCTGGCCCTGAACTATACCCAGAGATAAGATAAAACAGCAAAATAGTATCTTTTGTATTTTTAATAAGTATTTCATTTATTTTTCCATTTTAAGGGTTACGCGGTATTCGTTCCTTTGTAATACCACCTGTGTCTCAGTGATACTGGTCACTGTAAAACCTCTAACACGATTCATTTCATGTACTATCTCACCATTTACGATAGCTTTATAACCATTTTTGAATTCAGTAATACCCGTTAGTTTGAACCAACTGTTATAAATGTTACTTCTATCATGAAAAATATCTTTATTCCATTCATTTATTGCAAGAGATGGAGGCTCTATGGATCCTCCAATGGGGATATTTGATCCATTTATAAATGAATCATTCTTCTCTTCATTGCGATTGGTCATAATATCTAATTCTGGATATATATATGGTATTGCTTCTATAAATACCGCTAAGATCATTACCCCAATTGAGAAAAGGATCATTTTTTCTCTAAACATCATTCCCGGCCACCATAGGTCAAATATTCTAATTCTGCGATAACACCTCTTGGGTCTAAACTATCTAAAATGATTGAACAATATTGCATCTTGAGTGCTGGCGAATTATCCTGGACAGCATCAATAAAAGTTCCAATATCTAAAAAGTTTCCAGACAGATTAAAACTTAATGATTGTCGTTCAAGCGCTATCTGGTCACCGCCTTGATTTTGATCAATATCCGGAAATGTATTCCTCGGGTCAATTTCTAGATCATCCAGAACAATGCCCACCTCATCTGCCAACAGATTCAGGTTCTGGATCTCTTCCATTAATTCACCACCGGATATCTGGTAAGAAGTCAAGGTATTCTTATTCTTAATGAAATCCTGTCGGACCTGATTCATATCATTAATTACCTCTGACCCAGCCTCTAATTGCATATCAATATCCGAAATAGCTGTTTCAAATATTTCTATATCACGCCTTACATATTTTGCATCATATATGTAAATAATGAGAAGAAAAATGATCAAACTTAGATTGAGATAATATTTTGTTTTTTGATTCATATTCATTTAAAGCAAAATTGTTATTTTATAACCAGTCATAGACTTTTTAAGTTTTTTACCTTCACTTATTTCAACTTTTTTGAACTGCCCTTTATTGATAAATGATTCATGCAATTTTTTAGAAAGTTTCGATGATTTTTCCATGTTATTATTATAGAAACCATCAACTTTGACCAGTAGATCATAGAATTCTGTCCTATCAGCAGCTAGTGATGTTTCTGACCTTTGCTTATCAACAGTTATCTTAGTAACATGGAAATTTTCAGGAATATTCTTACTTAGATATTTCAATAATGATACCATGTCATCAGATATATTTTTATCATCCTTAATTAATTGTCCAAAAGTATTAGCAACTTCATTTCTACTTTCTACAACATTTTTCATTTGTTGGCGCATACTGAGTAGACTTAGTTCAGATTGTTTGATAGGTAAGCGTTCTTCTAGGGGCTTAATACTAGATCTCTGAAGAAAAGCACTTAAAGAGAAAGTCAGGATTAAGGCAAGCACACCATTTTGAAGAATTCGATTTGGCTTGAAGTAACTGAATTCTTTTATATGTTCATTTGGTAACAAATTGAGACTTGAATTAGGATCCATTAATAGCCCAAGGTTTGCTATGTAATCAATATCTATAGAATTCTCCTTGATAGTTCCTTTACTCCTTATAATGTTGTCCGCCCTTTCCTGGACAGATTCTATAGAACGATCAAGGTCGTTAAGGATCAGTTCATAGTCCACTTCTTTCTCTCTAAAGTCTGCTAGCTCTTTTTCTAAAACCTCTATCCTATCTCCATAGTTAAAAGCAAAGCTCTTAAGTTCCTGGACCTCATTTTCAATTCCCTCTAATTCATTTTTTTCTTTTGTTATCCGGAGTTCTAAAGTTGTACAAGTATCTTCCATGCGTTTAAATTTTTTGTGACTAACCTTTTCATTATCTGATATCAAATCTTTAACGGATGATTCTTTTGTTTTTAACTGTGCGATTCGTTTTTCAATCTTTACAATTTCATCAAATAGATCTTTCGTATTTATTTTTAGTTGAGCAAGATCCATGTAGCTCTTCATTTTATGTTCCGCTATCTCCCATTTCCATTTCTGCTCCTCTGGTTCTTGTTCTTGCTCATAAAATGAATTTTCAAGAGCTTTTTTCATATCATCATTGATCTTTGAGAGTTGTTGTCCTAACATTGCTGCTTCGACTCTTTTTTCTTTTAATTCATGCTTCATCTCATCGAGTGAATTATTGAGTTCGTCCTTATCTTTGGACCTAAGCTCAACAAGAGTAAAGAGGTTGGCTATTCTTTCATTTAACATGATCTTACACTCGGGATATAATTCTTTTATATTTGATATTCCATTAAGCGATGTCCTATGGTCAGAAGAGATCTTTTCAAGGTGTTCTTTATTATTTCTTATAAGTGTTTCTATCCTTGAAAGATCTGTATGGAAGTATTCAAGGTCACTTTCAATTAAACTAATTGAACTTTCTAAGCCAGATTCTTCATTCCGCATTTTATCGATCAAAATATTTAATTCTTTTATGCTTAATTCTGAACGCTCTATGCTTATGTTGACATCTTTTTCTATCTGATCTAGATAACGAAGCTGTTCTTTTCTATTTGACGTCTTCTTCGAACTCATTGAATTCTTCTGAGAACTATTAATCGATTTAGGTATGAGGCTAGGCACCAAAATCTTCTTCTTTAATTCTTTAACGATAGTATTTGATCTATTGAAATCTTTATCAATATTTTCTTTTTGAGATATCAATTCATCTTTCTGTTGATCTAAAGAAAGAAGATGTTCCTGCAAGCTAAATAATTCTTTTTTATTTGAACCTATTTGTTTTTTAAGGACATCCTCTTTGACCTTGAATTGATCTTCTTTGATACCAATTGACTGTTGGGCCTTGTCATGTTTTTTAAAAGCTTGCTCGAGTCTAGATTCAGATGACCTTTGATTCTTTTCTAGCTTTTCCAATTCTTTTTCAAGTGACTTTATCTGTTCTTTACTTTTCTCTATTTCAGAGAAAAATGATAACATTTTTTCCTCAATCCCATTGATCTTTAATATTAAATCCTCATTACGTAAAGAATCATCAACTGCAAAAAGAGCGTCATTCATTTCATCTTTCAATTTTGTCTGTTTACCAGAAATCATAATTAGTCTTTTTTCTGTCCGTTTATCAATATCTGAACGCGCTCTTTTTTCTTTTTCTGGAGAATTTTTAATCTCTGAATCGATTTCAGAAAGTTTTGTATAAATTTCTTTCTTTAATTTTTTGAGCTCATTTTCTTTTAAGA
>NZJM01000057.1 GCA_002692205.1 Legionellales bacterium
AAATGCTCCTCCTGTGACCACTGATCTTAACTTTACAATTTTAAATGGTAATCGATATGAAATGTCAGGCAAGGCATGGCTCAATTCATTCACTGAGTTTTCTGCAAGCCTCAATTACCACTTAGGAATTATAAAGGACACTAGGGATGATATGGACGGATACATTGGTTTTGGTACCGATCTAAAATATGGCTTTTTCTCTGAGTTTGGGACTAGCGGCTATCTATCATTAAATATCCCTATGTTATTTTCTGGGCGGGGCGATGATGATGGACACAATGTAATATCACTATTTTCTGACCCGTCAATAGATGCAAATCTATCAATACAGATCAGCAAGGAACGAGATATCATCCTGTCTGCCAGTTATGTATTCACAAGTATGCATGGCCCTTGGCAGTGGCAGAAGGATACGGGGAACATTAATGATGATGGTAAAAACATTACTGAAACAGAGCCTGCAGTGTGGAACGATGGTATCAGCCCGGAGTTTAAACCACAGGGGCTTTATTTTTCTTTTACAATCAGAAAAATAAGATTTTAGAAATTGATCTAAAAGGGGTTTATCAGTGTTGTTTGGAAATAAGGTTCAGGCTGGATACCTTCCGACCACTTTTCTTGCTCCTGTGCCCACCCATAACTAAATATCAATAAAGGTTCATTACCAATATTTATGGAGGCTCTCCATTCATACCCTGTAGTAATAATCATTTCTTGTGATGCATTATCCTTATTCCACGCATTCCCCATATCAGAGATCAACGCGATTGTTGGCATCCCTATTTTTATACTCTTTAGAAACTCAAAAATACTTACTGGAAGTACGGGCGCCCTTAACTCAATGGTGCTCATAAAAGCTTGTTCGCCCAATCTGGGTGGACCACTAAAACCTCTAGGGGACATATATTCACGACCAGGTGTTGTGACCCCTGCAAAATAATAGTTTCGAAGGTCAACTATACCAAGAGTTTCTTGAGATGGAGGACTCCCTGCCATCATTTCGTACCTACCTCTTCCATAAAGAGAAAAAGGTCCGAGCTTTTTATTCACAAAACAATCAAACTCCATTTTAGTATAATCGAAGATCCCCCATATAGAACTATTTGCATTCTTCAATGTTACTTCCAGACCATAGCCTTGATTTGGGAATAACATATTGCGAGCGTGAGGACGTTTGTTACGAAATATATATGTTAGATTTAAACTTCCTTCGTTTCCCTCATCAGGGTTAGGAAAGACTCTGGATGAAAATTGCATTTCATTATCATGGACATGGATATCTCTTTCAACAAGTTGTAAGGAATATATTAAATAGTGGTTCGCAGATAATGAATTTCCAAAATTATGTAGAGTTCTTCCCCAAAAGGAGAAACCATTAAAAAATTCTAGTAAGGTTTCACCCTCATCATAAAGCTGTAATTGGAAATTACTTTTATTGAAAATATCAAACCCCCAAAACCCACCAGTTGGGAATCCCGTACTATTTTGATATTGGAGATACAGATTATGATTCGAATCATAATCTGTATAAAACGCACCAGCGATAGTATGCCTTCCCAACGCATCAGTAAATGCGCCGTTATATAAAAGGCCTTCAACATCAGGGAAAAATATTGATCCAACATGTCTCATTTTTTTATGAAACCTATACTTGCCCTCACTATTAATATTTAGTTCATAATTAGGGTCAATCTCATTAATAGGTTTATCGGGAGACTTAGTGCGCCATGATGAGAATGCTGGGTTCATATTAACCTTTGTTTTATTTGCAACTCTCTCTGGATCAACTGCAACCACTCTAGATGAATCTACAGTTGGTAATGTCTTTGCTGTAATAGTTGAGGTTTGTTCATCCCATTGCAGTCCCATAACCATATCACCAATATCAGTATTCTGAACTGTATTGCCAGAAGTGAGATCACTTGTATAAAGATTTGGTGTATAATCGTAAAGACCGGTAAAAGATATCTTGCTTCCATCTGGATGCCAGATAGGAAGGAGATCAGCTTCTGCTGAGTTAGTTATTTGTTTTGATTCACCAGAATCGAGCTCAAGTGTATGAATATCCATTTCTCCATCAGGGCCTGATTCCGCATAAGCAATAGATTTACCATCAGGACTCCATACCGGTGTTATGATCTGGGTATCACCCGTATTGGATGTTATCTGTTTTATATTCTGCCCATTGATATCCATTGTATATAATTGTGTTGTAGATCGCTCATGAGCCACAAAAAGGATTGAGCGACCATCAGGGGAAAATTTGGGGTAATTTGCTCTCATTGAATTTGTCAGTAGTGTTTTTTTCTTTGTCTCCACATTTATTTTCCATATGTCATATAATAAAGACTGATCTTTACCATAGCGATATTTAGGATAAACAATAAACGTATTATCTGGTGAAACATCAAGATTCATATTCATTTCACCAAAAACACCATGGTCTAATTCCTTTAGTTTCCACTTTGGTCTAACTTTTTTAGGTTTTTCATTTTTTTCTTCTGCTTTTTTAACGCGTTTTTCCCAAAGCTTTTTCTCTTTAGCCGTATCTCGTGTGGCAACCACTAAAGAAAGATCTCTCTGTCCTTTTGATAAGCGACCGATCATTGCGATCCTCGTTGTATCAGCAAAATAATCAAAAGCTGAAACACGCTTCATTGGCAATTTGTGCACCTTGCCAACATCTTCAAGCTTTTCTTTTTGCGATCTATGACCATAAAAAAATGTATTCATCTGCCGACGCCAATCTTCATTGAATTGCTTGATACTGATACCCGTATGTTTTTTGAATGATTCCTTAAAGTCTAAATAACCGGCCTTATTTCGATGATTTAATATTTTAGAAATAGTGCTGTCCCCAAATCTGTCAGCGAGATATAAACTCTTAGAGAATCCATCATTATGTGGGTCTCTGATTTTGTGTACCGTGTTGCGAATTACGTGACCTTTATGGGATATGTCATATCTGAATGGTCGCCATTTTTCTGTGTAATATTCAGCAATACCTTCAACAATCCAGGCAGGTACGCCAGCTAAACCTTGATTCATAGGCTCAGGTAACCACCATGGTCCTTTTACCGTATTAAAATAAACAAGGTGTTGTAATTCATGCGCTAGAACCGTTCTGATCCATTTTTCATCACCATTCCAAAGGGCTGCATCATTCTGATCAACCCATATAATTGTATAATTACCCGGCGTAGCAAATCCATTTAAGACCTCATCTTCCGTAGTAAATGTAATGTCTAATCTTGGTAAGGTATCTAAATCCATTTGCTCAATTAGAGTGGGTCTTATCTGTTCTGCAATGGATGCCCCTTTTATAGCAATATCACGAATACCCTGATGATAATGAACATCAAAATGGTCCGTTGAGATTGTATTCCATTTTAATTCGCCGTGGGATCTTTGGCTCATCATCCAGGCACCTGTAGCATTTAATATTGAAAAACTAATGAGGCAAATAGGTATTATTTTTTTCATATTTATGTATTATTAATTATTCCTATACGTAGTAATTCATTTTTTAATTGTCTGGAGGATTTAAAATGAATCCCTTTTATTCCAACTGATTCTGCGGCCTGGATATTTTCTACAAGATCATCAATAAAAAGGCATTCTTGGGGTTTAGCACTTGCTAGATGTACCGCTATTTTATAGATTTTTTTCTCTGGTTTTCTCTGGCCTACATCAAATGAATATACAGTACCATCAACTAGTTTTGGGAATAAATATCTTTTTTCTATCTCATCTTGAATATGTTTTGAGTTAGTGTTTGATAGTAACCATATAAAGTATTTTTGTTTTAATGAATCCAAAATCTGTACAGTATTCTTTTCTTTGCCCAAAAGAATTTTCCAGGCATTCCAAAAATCAGAACTTTTCAAACAACATGGTTGCGGGAGAGATTCTTTATAAGCCTGAAACCACTCTTCATTACTAAGCATTCCTCTTTCATATTTATCATGAGCTCCCCATGGGAATTTTTTTTCTATAGTGCTAATATCTATATCTGCAGAATCACTTAAGTATTGATATGTCCTTTCTGGATGTATATCAATCAATACCCCACCAATATCAAAAAAAATAGTTTTGATCATCCTACCACTCAAACGGCCCTTCTAGGATTCTCCAAAAAAATAGGCTCACTGTCGTTCTGTACGGCATCCACTTTTGAGATCTTTCTAGCATTTCATTTGCTTTAGGTAGATCATTGAGTTCAAAATAGTGTTGAAATCCTTTTTGAAGTGCTAGGTCGGTAACAGGAAAAACATCAGGACGATTAAGCGTAAACATTAAAAACATTTGCGCTGTCCAAGGTCCTACGCCTTTTATCTCTGTTAAGATCTTTATTATATCTTCGTCTGACTTTTTATCAAGGGTATTATATCTGATAGGGTCTTCTAAAAAAGCTGTAGCAATATTTTTAATATATTTTGCTTTAGGAAATGATAGACCGACTGATCGCAGAACATCGAGTTCAGTTGACATTACTTTTTCAGGTGAGGGATAAATTTCGGGATCATAAATAGAAATAAACCTATCGTGAATTGCTTTGGCAGACGCACCTGATAGCTGTTGATAAATAATAGAACGGGCCAGTGACTTAAAGTAATTTTTCTCAGGTTTGAGTTCTTCGATCTTAAATGCATCCATGAGTCTTATGAGGTCGGGATCTATTTCTTTTAACTTTTTTATAGAATATTGGATATTCACAATCTCAATTTTTTCCGCATATATATATTTGCATTTCACTATCAGAATCCATCGGTGAACCATCATAGTCACCAATTTTTTCTTCTATCCTAAAGCCTGAATCAGCTAATAATATATCCATTTCATGGGGATAGTACATTCGCATGCTGAAGAAATACTTGTCTGCCATGATCTGATTATTCTTCTCCAAAGACCACGTCAATCTATTGATCTGTGATTCCTCATCGTATTCATTGATTTCCATAATCCTACACTGACTATTTTCATAATTGAAAAAAGATGTGGCTGGATAAAGTGTGTTTTGGTCTCTATAAAGAAAAGAGGGATCTGGAACAAATATTGATACTAAAAATTTTCCATTTTTCTCAAGATGCTGATTGACACATTTAAGACAATTTTTTGCATCAGTTTTTGTAAGGTTGTGTAAAAAAGAATTGAACCCAATAAAAATAAAATGGAATTCATTTTTCAATTTGAAATCACACATATCCCCTAAAAAATACTGAGCTTGGTCGCTATACTTCTTATTGGCCACTTCTAGAAATTGTTTGCTTTGTTCTAATCCATTATAGTCTAAACCTAAATCTAAAATACACTTCGTAAGCCGTCCCGTACCTGATGCAAGCTCTAGCACTGAGCCGCTTATATTACTTGCAACTGTTTTAAGTAGCTCAATATCAAAACTACTATCTTTATGAATCGCATCGTACAGTTCTGGATTAGAATAAATATTCATTTAATTATAAATCAAAGACTATTATAGATGAGATTATAAAAAACTGGAAAACAAAAAAACTAATTTACAACAACAAGGTCCTTTGTCGTTTTATTAAGGATCTCACAGCCTTCATTCCCGATAATCACATCATCCTCAATTCGAACCCCTCCCCATCCAGCAAGGTAAATACCTGGTTCGATGGTCATAACATTATTCTTTTCTAATATCTGTTCACTTTGAGGGCTAAATCTTGGAGAAGTATGAATCTCCAAGCCTAGACCATGCCCAGTCCCATGAGTATAATATTCACCGTATCCCATTTCTGTAATATAATCACGTGTCGCCGCATCTACTTCTTTACATGGGACCCCAGCTTTTGCAATATCACAACCTCGCTGTTGTGCTTCTTTTACTATGGAATAGATCTCTTCATGTTTAGATGTCGAAGCGCCGACAACAGGTGTTCTTGTCATATCAGCATGATAGCCTCCATATTTTGCAGCTGCATCAATCACAACAAAATCTCCATTTTGAAACTCCCTATCTGTAGGAATAGCATGCGGGAGAGCGCCATTTGGACCTGTAGCTACGATTGGAGAATACGCTTCACCTTCTGCATATTCACGATATTTAGAGACCATAGCATTTGCCACATCTTTTTCGGAAAACCCTGGTCGAAGCATTGGAAGGATTTCTTCATATACTTTATCAGTAACCTCAACTGCGGTTCTAAAACAATCTAGTTCATGGTCATCTTTTACTGAGGCAAGATCTTCAAGTATCATTGACATGTTCTCCCAATTTGTATCGGGAAACATCTTTTTCATATTTTCATATTGTGCATAACTCATATGATCGCCTTCAAAGGCTAACCGTAGACCATTAGTAATTAAACTATTTTTTTTGATCTGTGCAAAATGTGAACTCATATCTATATATATCTGGAATCCTTTTACTTGGGCTTTAGATTGTTCAATGTAGCGCCCATCAGTAATAAAATATTGCCCCTTTGGAGTTAGCAGACAAGAAGCAGCGGAACCAGAGAACCCGCATATATATTTTATATTTGTAAGATTAGTAATTAAAATTCCATCCAAACCTTTATTTTGTAAAACATCATTAAGTTTTGTTTGGCGATTTACATAAATAGATTCATTCATTTATTTAATCCTTCTTTGATCTATCAATTAATGTTTGAATTGTATCTCTTTCTAATGAAATAGATTCTAGATTTTCACCCTTCTCTTCTAATGCATCTAATACTTCAAGAGCCTGGGAAAACAATCCCTGATTTTTTAGGACTGAGACCAACGTAAAAGTTGCTAAACGTGAACTCACCTTTAAGGGGTCGCTTACTTCATTAACTGGAATAACAGGAGGTGGATCTTCTTTTGGAGGCTCCTTGGATATTGCCGGCTTTGCTTTCAGAGGCCTAGGTGTTTTAGTATTTGTTTTAGGCTTTTGGCTATCATCTTTTCCCGAAACTTTTTTTACAAAATCTTGGGCTGTTTTATGGTTCGGATCTAATAGTAAAACATGCTTCCATGACCTTAATAGCCGATTTTGTGCGCGTCCGAGCACAGTCTGTATCTCACAAAGCATTTCAATAGCGGCTAAATGACCACGGTCATGAAGAAGTAATTTCTCTAAAATCTTTTCTGCCTCTTTAAGAGCACCTTCTGTCCGCTCTACTTGTGCTAAAATAAACAGACCGGCACTATCATTTGAATGATGTTTTAAGCCAATATCACAAACTTTTCTTGCGCGCCTTAAATCATTTTGTTCTAGATACATATCTGCCAATACAGGAAATAAAATCGTATCAAAATGGTCGGCAAAATATAATTCTAGCTCGATTTGATTATTTAAATTCATATCAACGTCGGTTTTTATTAACCCATTCTATAATATAATCTACCGTTGTTTGTACTGGTGTACCGGGACCAAATAGTTTGCCAACACCTTTTTGCTCTAGCTCTTCTATATCATTTTTTGGGATGATTCCACCTCCAACTAGTAAAACATCATTTAAACCTTTTTCATTCATGAGGTTAAGCACATTGTTAAAAATTGTGTTATGGGCGTTGTTTAAACTAGATAAAGCAATCACATCAGCATCTTCTTGTAATGCAGCAGAAACTATCATTTCAGGGGTCTGACGTAATCCTAGATAGATAACATCCATTCCAGCATCTCTATAGGCTGCCGCTAGTACTTTTATCCCGCGGTCATGACCGTCGAGACCTGGCTTTGCCATAAGAATTCTTATCTTACGTTGCATAGTCGGAAACTTTACTTATTTTTTTTATCACATCAAAAGTTAGAGTAATTAATACAAATATACTATT
>NZJM01000058.1 GCA_002692205.1 Legionellales bacterium
GATGCCTGCATTAACAAATGCAAAAATTGGGACTATGAGGAAAGCTGACCAAGGCAACAAAATAACTTCAATCCTATGCAAAGGTGAAACCGACTCTGTTGCAATATCACTCATTGCTAATAAATCTTGTTCAGCTTTTTCAACATCAATGTCTTCCTCTGAATCTGCTAAATTTTTATTAATTCTTAGAAGTAATTTATTTGCTATTTCTGGAAAAGCTTTTGTCGGATACCAAGATTTCCATGGGGTCATAAATCCTAGTATAACACCTAATATTGTCGGATGAACGCCTGATTGACTTGCACAAATCCATGCAATAAATCCCATAAAACTATAAAGAAATATTGAACGAATTCCCACGTAATTACTAAGGGCAATTAAAGTTAGAATGAAACCAACAGCAACCAGATAAGCAAAAGAAATTGTATCTGTATAAAACAACGCAATCACTAGAATAGAACCAATGTCATCAACTATAGCAACTGCAAGCAAGATCACTTTTAATCCTGAAGGGACTCGTTTTCCCAACAGAGCAATTGCACCTAAAGCTATTGCAATATCCGTTGCCATCGGAATTCCCCAGCCAGATCGAGCAGCAGGATCATCAAGAATAAGTAAAAAAATTAATACTGGAACAATCATGCCCCCTAAAGCGCCTAGTAATGGAACAGGCAAGCTTTTTTTATCAGCAAGTTCGCCTACTAATACCTCTCTCTTTATTTCCGTTCCTACCAAAAAGAAAAAAATCACCATAGCTGCATCATTAATCCAATAATGCAAATCGCCTGACAGAATATTATCACCAATTGCAAGTTTAATTTTTAAATGAACAAAATCATAATAAAGGTTGTCTAAAGGAGAATTAGCTATTACTAATGCTATCAATACGGCAACTATAATAATTATGCCACTTGATATCTCAGTATTAATAAAATTTTGAGCAGGCTGTGTAAAACGTTTTAATGTCGCTTTTCTTTTTGCTTGCCCTCTGAAATTAATCAGGTCAAAAAAATCTTCAAAAAAATCATACTTACTTGCCATTTAGACTAAGCTCCTTCAGCGTGTTGCCTCATCATAAGCATCACCAATTATTTCTTTACTTCGCATCTGTGCAATATCATCGGATGAAAAACCTAGCTGCATAAGAATTTCGTCATTGTTTTCTCCAACTAAAGCTGCTCGTTTATCCCAAGAGGGTGCATCTGGTTCTATTTTCCATAAAAAACCACCTAGGAGTCTTTCAGGGATATATGGATGATCGACAATTTGGAACCAATTCCTATCATGTAATTGTGGACTCATAAGAGGATCAGGAGGTGACAAAACAGGAGCTGCAATAATTCCTTGAGCTTGTAATTTATCTGCTAAATCAAAAGCATCGTATTGTTTAGTAAATTGATTGATATGAGAATCAATCTCGTCTCTACTATCAATTCTACCCACAATAGAAGACCATGAATGTCCAATTTCTGCCCATTCCGAATGATCCATCATTGCAGCAAGATTTTGCCATTGTGAATCATTTTCAGCTACTATATTAATCCAGCTATCTTCACCTGCAGATTGATAACAGCCATGCGGAACAATACTAGGATCTGAATTAGCAACAGGTTTTGCAACTCGATTATTCATTTTCCAATCAGAAATTATACCAGGAAACTGCCAGGCTAAATCTTCAATTTGAGCTAAATCAATATAACTGCCTTTCCCAGTTCTATCCCTTTCCATTAATGAGCCAAGTACAGCTACAATCCAAGTTAATGGTACCGTGGCATCAGAATGTAAAATTGGTATTATTTCTTCAGGGGTACCATCTTGATAACCTCGTATTAAGGAATGTCCAGCCATTGCATCAAACCCTACCCCAAACATAATTCTGCCTAGATACGGTCCTTCTTGACCCCAGCCTGCCAAGGACAACATAGTGATTTTTTCATTAATCTCTTTAATGGTATCCCAACCATACCCAAGCCTATCGATTGTACCTGCAGAAAAACTTTCAACAAGTATATCTCCCCACCTAATTAGTCGTGTCAGTACTTCTCTTCCCTCTGAGGTTCTAATATCTAAAGCAATATTTCTTTTATTCCTATTTCCATGATGATGTGTATTAATTCTTTCATAAATTGGGCCATCTCCTTCAGCTACTCTTGGATCAAGCCTAGGATCTCCAGCATTTCTAGTTTCTGATTTGCGAGGATAGCTTTCAACTTTAATGACATCAGCACCTAAATCCCCCATGAGTGAGCAGCCAAATGGACCAGCCCATACTTCAGAAATCTCAAGTACATTGATCCCTTGTAATAAATTACTAGTCATTTAAGTCCTTCACTATGTTGTAACTCCAGCACGAAATAAAGCTATGGTTTCTTGTTTGCTGTAACCGTATTCTTCTAAAATTTCATTGGTATGTTGAGAAAAACTTGGAGCAGGTTTTGACTGCCATGCATCTGAATGTAATCCATTCATTCTAAAGGGAGGCCCTGCAATGGTTATATCACCAATGCCATCTTGGTTTCTAGTAATATAAGATTTCCTATGCACTGATTGCCGATCGTTCTCTAACTCAGATGCATCAAGGACAGGACAGCACATTACACCTTTTTCTTGTAATTCATCAAAGGCTTCATATTTTGTTCTTGTAGAAAGCCATTCTTCAAGTATTTCTTTGAATGCCTCAAAATGTTTTGGTTTCTCTACTGGATCTGTAAATCGCTTGTCTGTAGACAAATCAGGTCTACCAATTGCATTGCATAGTCTTGAATAAACAGGGTCCCTGCCAGCAGAAAAAAGCATATATCCATCTTTACATTTGTAAGCTCCCATTGGATACAGGCCTGTAGATTGACCTGCTGAACGTGGTTGTAAAGCACCATTTACTGCCCATAGAAAAAAACCACTATCAACATTACCCATTAAGGCCTCAACTCCTGCTACATCAACAAGACGAGACATACCTTCACTTCGACTACCCCAAATAGCCGCCATACCAACAGCTGCAGCAGTGGAACCAATTTGTACAACTCCAGCATAAGGACCATACCGAAGAGGTTCTCTGCCTGTGATTGAATGTCTATGCGACCTAGTAGACCAGCCAAATAAAGTAAGGTCATTTTCAATTCTATCCTTATAAGGACCTGTCATACCATGGGGAGTGATAGTTACAATATTTGTTAAAAGGCTATCTCCGTCTTTGAAGATATTTATTAAATCTAATGCTTCTTTGGCAGGAATATCCATAATTATAAGATTGGCTTTGCTTCCAAGTCGTTGAATAATCTCTTTACCAGAATTAGTTAAGTGATCAACAACAATTGATCTTTTGCTTGTATCAAATGCTAAGTGGACTGCCCCTTTATCAATATGGAAGATATCATCAGGAAACGGAGCAATTTTTCTTACTTCGCTTATTTGAGGGGGTTCAATTTTAATCACATCAGCACCAAAGTCAGCAAACTTTTTTCCTGCTGCGGATACACTTACAGTCCCGCCTATTTCAATAACTTTTAATCCATCTAAAGGTTGTGTCATAATTTTCTCGTGAAAATGAAATACTAAGAATCAATACTATAGTAATTATAGGAGAATTAAAAGGAAAAAGTGTTATTGTCTAATAGAAATTAATTTTCATAATGATTTCCAATTGATCCATTTGTGTAGAACTCAGAAATCTTCTTTTCATCATATCCTAATTCAATTAAAATCTCTTCATTATGTTGCCCGACTAATGCAGTCGGTATATCCCAGCTAAGCGAGTCTGGCTCTACATCCCATAAAAAACCTCCCACCATAACTGGTCCAGTCCATTTATGAGTAATGGTTTGATGCCAAGAACGATCATGTAGCTGACTGGAAAGAAGAACATCTGGAGGAGTGACTACTGGTGATGCAATAACATTGTTATTTTGTAGTATTTCAGCTGCGTTAAACCCTTCATATTGCTTTGTAAATGATTCGATCGCATTATCAATCTCTTCTCTTCCTTTTATTCTACCTACAATACTAGAATATTTATGAGAAATTTCTGACCATTCGATTCTATCAATTATCTTACATAACCCTTCCCATTGTTGATCATCTTCAGCTGCAACAACTATCCATTTATCATCATCAATTGTCCGATATACACCGTGAGGAACAATGTGCGGGTCATCATTACCTAATCTTTCAGGTATTCTTTGGTTCATCGTCCATTCTGCTAAAATAGTTGGGAATTGCCAAACTAACCCTTCCCACTGTGAAAGGTCGATAAATGTTCCTGTTTTTGACTTCTGACGTTGCAATAACGCAGTCAACGCAGCAAAAAAGATTGTTGAGGATCCTGTTGCGTCAGAATGAAAATTTGGATGAGTATCAACAAAATCTCCTTCTGGATAACCTCTTAAAGACAAATGACCTGTAGTAGCATCCAAGCCTGCACCCAAAGTAACCATTTTTTTATAAGGCCCTTCCAAGCCCCACCCTGCGATAGAAATCATTGTAATATTTGGATTAATTTTTTGAACATCCTTCCATCCAAATCCTAATTTTTCTATTTTGCCAGCAGCATATCCTTCAATAAAAACATCTGCATCTGAGAGCAATTTTTTTAATATCTGATTACCAGACTCTGTTCTAATATCAATTGCTATATTACGTTTATTACGATTTCCTTGATGATGTAGTGCATCCCTCTCATATACTGGACCATCACCAGGCATCGTTGCATATCTTGGAGAAGTAGGCCTTGTTAATGAATGCCTAGGGAAAGATTCTACTTTAATGACATCAGCACCCATATCACCCATTAATGATGCACAGACGGGACCAGCCCATGCTTCAGTCATTTCTATAATTTTTAATCCTTCAAGCGATGCATTGCCCATATCTTTAACCTATAATTTTTGCACGAAATAGTGCAATGATTTCTTCTTTAGAGTAGTCAAGTTCTTTAAGAAGTGTATTTGTGTGTTCACCCAACTTTGGTGCAGATTCTAATTTAAAACTTTTATCATTCATTTTATTTAAATGGAAAGGAGCCCCTGCTAGAAAATGCTCGCCAATCGCAGAATCTATTTTCACAAATGATTTCCTTGCTTTTGCTTGAGGATCATCTAAAAGATCTGATGCATTCAAAACTGGAGCAACCATAACACCATGCTCTTGCAAATGCGTAAAAATATAATTCTTATCATGCTGATCTAAATAAGGTCCTAAATATTCCATGAATGCATGCCAATTATTTTCTCTATCTTTAGTAAATCGCTCGTCTTCCAAAATTTCTGGATGTCCTATTGCATGACAAAGCCTAGAGAACCATGGTTCTTCATTTGCAGATAATATGACATATCCATCTTTGCAAGGATAAATACCTGTGGGGTATCTAGTTTTTAATTGCCCACCAATTCTCTCAGGTAAATTACCTGTAAATATCCAACTAACAAAACCAGTGTCAACATTACCTAGAATTGCTTCTACGCCAGCAACTTCAGCATCTCTTCTTATTTGATCATGTTGGTGCCCCCAATAAATACCTACTGCAACAGCAGCAGCAGTATGACCTATCTGAACAAGTGTAGAACCTGGAGCATTACGTAAAGGTGACATATTTTCCATTGAGTTTCTATACATTCTAGTTGTCCATGCAAGAATCGACATATCATTTTCTCGCCTATCTTGAAATGGCCCAGACATCCCATGTGGAGTAATTGATACCGTACTAGGATATTTAACCCCATTTATCATACTTCGTAATTTTTTAGTTTTTTCTACTGTAGTGTCAAAAATTACTAGATCGGATAATTGATATAATCTATCTAGTACTTCAAGCCCTGAGTTACTAGAATAATCCACAATGATTGATTCTTTCCCTGTGTCAAATGCTAGATGATACGCCCCCCCATTAATATCTGGAATATCTCCTTTAAATGGCGGCATTCTTCGAATTTTATTACCAGAAAATGGTTCAACTTTAATAACGCGAGCACCATAATCAGAAAAAGTTTTTGTGCATGCTGAGCCAGCAATAGAATCACCTATTTCAACTACACACATTCCATTTAATGGTTGAGTCATATTTACCACCGCATTATGTTATGTCAATATAACATAATAGAACTAAAATTGATATTTAGGAAAAAAATGCCTCGGGATAAGAAAAAATATATATTAGATGATGAAAAAAAGATAAAACTCCTTCAGGAAAGCAGAATAATAAATTTAGCCACAATTAACAAAAATGGATTGCCTCACCTAGTACCTATGTGGTTTATCCTTGATGCAAATAATGATATCAATTTTACTAGTTACCACAAATCACAAAAAATTATCAATCTTCAACGTGACAACAGAATTGTTATTATGTTAGAGAGTGGTACGCACTATGAAGAATTACATGGGTTGGTTCTGGAAGGTGAAGCAGAAATAAGTACAGATAAAGAATTGATCATAAAAATAATGAATCAAATAACAGCGAAATATAAAACTAAAAGAGATAAGCAAGATATTGCTAAACAAGCAAATAAAAGAGTAAATGTTAAAGTTAAAGTTAAAAAAATTATTAGTTGGGATATTGGCAAATCATAAACTATTTCAATGAACGCATGCCAAGTTTCTCTCTCTCAGCATTAATAAATATTAAAAGTTTCTTTTCCTTAGAAAAAAAATTAACTAAGTGTGATGAGCTAACGCCTAATTTTTTACTAGTTGATTGAATTTGCCAACTATGCATAAAAAGTATATCTAAGATAATACCAGCAACAATAAGATAGTTAGGATTGTTAGAAGATAAATTAATTTTACTATTTCTCACTAACAATTTATCATTAAAATATTTTTCTAATTGAAATAATGCAATACATCTTTTTAAAGAAAAATCCGATCGATATTTACAGACTATTCCTATTTTTAATTTATTTAATGCATCTTTTTGATTAGCCTGCAAAGATCTGCTTCTTGATGAAGTAACAGCGATATCGCCATCAAATAAACTAATCCTCACTGAAGAAGCTTTCTTATCTCGATGTTGACCGCCTGGTTTTGAAGATAAAAAATTGCCAATTATACATTGTTGAAGTAATTCTTTTTCACTCAGAAGAAATAATGATATCCAGTTTTTTTGTTTTAATAATTCAATTTTATCCATAATTGCTTATATAATACTTTAAAACGGACGTAAATTAATTACTAATTATATTGAAAATGGTTTATGCGATGAG
The DNA here is from genome assembly GCA_002692205.1 of Legionellales bacterium. GTDB lineage: Bacteria > Pseudomonadota > Gammaproteobacteria > Eutrophobiales > Eutrophobiaceae > UBA11869. The sequence goes on from NZJM01000058.1 coordinate 7,197, forward strand.
GATAACATGAAAGATAAAAAACGAGTTCAAGTAATTGGAGCCACTGGTTATGGTGGTGTTGGTATTATTGAATTATTAATCAATCACCCAAATTTTGAAATTACAAGTCTGCTTGCAAAAGACACTGTCGGTATTACTATTGATAAATATTATCCACATTTAAAAAAATTATCTTCTTTACCAATTGAGGAAACCTCTGAAGGCACAATTGGAGAAAACTGTGACATCATCATTTTTGCAACTCCAGACACAGTTGCAGCCAATACATTAAGTTCAATCTACAAAGATAAAATACAGGAAAAAATAAAAATAATTGATTTTTCTGGAGATTTTAGATTTTCTACAGAAGAACGTTATAATGAATATGCTGAAAAACATCCTAAAATAAATGAACCAAATCATAAAATTTCTACTTTATTAAATGAATCGGTGTATGGATTGCCTGAATTATTTAAAAGCAAAATAGCAGATGCTTCAATTATTGGCAACCCAGGATGCTTTGCAGTCTCGATGATTTTGGGACTTGCACCACTTAACAGTAATAAAATGATTGATGCAAAAAATATAACAATCGATGCTGTTACTGGAACATCTGGTGCAGGCAAAACTCTTAGTGAAGTATTACATTTCTCAAATATGGAAAATAATTATATCCCTTATAGAGCATTGGATCATCAGCATGTAACTGAAGTGAAAAAAGTAGTTTCAGATATCGGTAATCCAATTGAATCGTTACATTTTGTGCCTCATTTAATTCCAGCAACTAGAGGAATTATGTCTACAATTCACGTAAGCTTAACAGAAAAAAATTCAGAAGATAAATTATTAAATATTTTTAAAGAATATTATGCTATAGCGCCATTTGTAAGAATTATTGATGACTTGCCAACAATCAAAAATGTTCGAGGTTCAAATTATTGTGATATATCTTTAAAAATTGACCAATCAGGCAAACATGCTGTAATTTTCTCTGCTATTGATAATTTGCTTAAGGGGCAAAGTGGAAATGCATTGCAGTGTATGAATATTATGTTTGGACTTGAAGAAACAACTGGTTTAGAAAAACCACCTTTTTTTCCTTAAAAAATTAGGAAAATTTAAAAAGCTTAATC
>NZJM01000059.1 GCA_002692205.1 Legionellales bacterium
AATTCTTGTGGTAGAACATGGATAAGTTTTTGGTTGTGTGGTATTGAGACAGCCTTTGCCGAATCGGTAACATGCTCAATATCAAATTGAGTAACCTCTTTATCTCTAATTGCAACTATTCCATGGGAATTTAAACTATGTATATGGCTACCAGCAATACCTGTGAAACAATCATGAATGTCAAGACCTGACATTAATTCTGCTTCTTCAATTGCTCGTTGAATCGACTGCGTTGTAGACTCTATATCATTAACAACCCCTTTGACTAAACCGCGTGATTGGCATGACCCCATGCCAATAATTTCAACTACATCATCATCATTTGAGAACTCACCAACAATCGCAACTATCTTTGATGTTCCTATATCTAAAGCTACAATAATATTTCTATCTTCTTTTTTTGCCATATTCGTCATCCAAAATTAATTTGAAGAAATGTTAAATTTATTTTTCCAAAAAACAGAAAGACCGTTTGAATAGCGTAAGTCGATGGACTTAATTTCATTAATTTGGTCTGGAAAAAATGTGGGGATTATTTTTAAAAATCTGTTGAATCTATCTTCAAAAGCATACCGCCCTATAATAACTGTGACGCCATTTTTTAAAACAAAAGACCATGACCGCCTATTATTTAAAGTAACGGAAACGATGCCTAATCTAAATGGCAATGACTGAAGTGCATTCTGAATTGTCCTAAATTTTTCTAGTAATTTAACTTCCGAATTATCTGGCCCAAATAATATTGGTAGGTCATTTGGTATACTTTCGATATTTGGAGAAAAATATTCGCCTGAATGATTAAGTAGTCCAAAATCTCCCCATCGAGCAGATGCATCTTGTTCGGATACAATAACCTTTAAAGAGTCTGGCCAGATCCTTTTAATAGATACCTCCCTTACCCATGGTATATCTAAAAGCGCCATACGAACTTCATTTACATTGAGATGAAAAAAACCGCCTCTTATATTTTTTTCTACTGTATCTTTTAATTCTGTATTTGATAAATTACTAAACTCTCCCTCAACCTTGATATACTTGATAGGTAATACATTTGGGTTAGATAGGTACTCTCCAGAATATATACAAATAATAATGAATATCATTAAAAAACAAATGCCGAACGAATCTGAAAAGTTAGATTTTTTTGTTATTTGTTTTGTTTTACTCAATTTTTTATCGCCCGTAATTATAAATTATCTTCTTTGAAGCTTGTTGCTAGAATTTTTTTAACTAATTTTTCAAATGATATGCCTGCCTTTTTTGCTGACATAGGAACAAGGCTGTGACTTGTCATTCCGGGTATTGTATTTACTTCTATTAACCACTCCTGGTTGCTTGAATCGATTAATAAATCAACTCTAGCCCACCCGCTAACACCCAATAATTTACATGCCTTTTTAGAAATTTTTCCTAAGGAAGATTCAAATGACTCATCTAAACCACAAGGACAAATATATTTTGTATTAATATCATTATATTTCGCATCATAATCATAAAATGTATTTTTAGTTTCTAATTTAATCATTGGTAAAACTTTTTCACCTAGAATTGGTACCGTATATTCATTTCCTGTAACCCATGACTCAGCCATGACTCTGTCATCAAATTGACTTGCATTCATCCATGCTGAGCATAAATCTTCCATCCGATTAATTTTTGCTGCACCAAAACTTGAGCCTTCTCTCACAGGTTTAATCATGATGGGTAAGCCAATTTTTTCTGCTACATCTTGCCAATTTGTATTTTGGTTAACCTCTATAGATTTGGGTGTTGATATTCCAGCCTTATGCCAAATTGACTTACTTTTTATTTTATCCATCGCAAGTGCAGAAGCTGAAGCATTGCTTCCTGTATAAGGTAGACCGGCTGCTTCTAATTTTTTCTGCACAGTCCCGTCTTCACCGCCTCTACCATGTAATGCTAAAAAAACACGATCAAAGTCATTATTCAATAATTGATTAAACGAATTAGACTTATAATCGATAATATGAGCATTGATACCTGATTGAAGTAATGCCGCATATATCGCTTTACCACTTTCTAGGGAGATCTCTCTCTCAGCAGATTCGCCACCCATTAATACGGCAACTTTTCCATATTCTTCTACTGAATACTCAGATAATCGCATCTTTCACCTTGTTATGATTTTCACCAATTATTCTGACTTCTGGAATTAATTTAATAGAGTGTTTTTCATATACAACTTCCTGAACAAATTCTATTAATTTTTCGATATCTAATGATGTAGCATTGCCTGTATTAATAATAAAGTTACTATGTTTATCTGAAATCATTGCACCACCAACTTTTTTACCTTTGAGCCCACATAAATCAATTAATTTTGCAGCATGCTGATTAGGAGGATTCCTAAATACTGAGCCACAACTCAATTTACCAAGTGGTTGCTGACTAGCACGTTGATTTAACATTTTTTTTATACGGTCATTAACGATTGTTCGATTAGAAATCTCTAATTTCATTTTGCAAGAAATAAACCACTCATCATTTGATATAGATACAGTACGATAACTAATATCAAATTCATTTTTTTCATAAACTTTCGACGTGCCTTTTCTATTTATTACTTCAACTTCATTAACATAGGACCAGATCTCTCCACCGTAAGCTCCAGCATTCATTGCCAAAGCTCCACCAATTGTTCCTGGTATACCTGCTAAAAATTCAATACCTTCTAGTCCGTGTTTTGCTGAAAAATTGGCTGCTTTAGCGCACGGAACACCCGCGCCTATATAAATTTCATTATCACTAAATTTTTTCAATTCATTAAAAATACCAACTACAGATATGACGACTCCAGATATACCGCCATCACGAACTAATAAGTTACTACCTAAACCAACCCAAGTTACAGGTGTACTACTTGGAAGCTTTGATATAAATTTTGCTAAATCATCTCTATCTGAAGCGACATAATAATAGTCGGCATTGCCGCCAGTTTTCCATGAGGTATGACGAGACATCGGTTCCTGTACTCTTAAATCACCTTTTACATTTATCTTGTCTAAATTTAGTAACATTTTTATATAATATTTTTATATTTAATGATAAGTAGTAGAAAAGTTCTTATATAACTTAGCTGACAAAGAACCAATGTCGCCTGCTCCTAATGTCAAAAGTAAGTCATTTTCTTTAACAATATTCGGAAGAATTTCAAATACCGATTCTTTATCTTCGAGAAAAATAGGATCAACTTCGCCTCTCGACCTTATTGCTCGACATAAAGAACGACTATCTGAACCTGAAATACTTTTCTCTCCTGCCGGGTACACATCTAAAACTAGTAATCTATCTGTTTTTGATAAAATCTCGGTAAAGTCCTCAAAGAGATCTCGCATCCTTGTGTAACGATGTGGTTGATAGACTACAACTAAACGTCTATTAGGCCAGCCAGTTCTTATTGCCTCAAAAGTTGATCTTATCTCCGTTGGATGATGCGCATAATCATCGATTAATGTTAAATTAGCTCCATTAATATCTACTTCGCCTCGTATTTGAAAACGACGAGATATGCCCTGAAAATTTCGTAAAGCCTCGATAATATGATTATCATTAACACCTAATTCATGAGCTAAAGCGATTGATGCTAATGCATTTAATACGTTGTGCTTTCCAGGTAAATTAAGCTCAATTTCTAACCAATCCTTTTTTTCTTTATTTGATACTTTAAACCATGTTTTTGTTTGTTCTTGACTGATAATTTGAGCGTTATAGTCAGCTTGAAAATCGACACCATAAGTAACTATAGGCTTAGTTACCTCGGATAATATTTTTCGTACACCTTCATCATCAATACATAACACTGCTAATCCATAAAATGGCAATTGATGTAGAAATTCAACAAAATTATTCCTTAAGGAAGAATAATCGCCAGAATAATTTTCAAGATGATCTGCATCAATATTTGTTACTGCAGCTATAATTGGATGAAGATGCAAAAAAGATGCGTCGCTTTCGTCAGCTTCTGCGACAATATATTTACCTTTGCCTAAGTGAGCATGAGTACCGGAACTATTTAATAATCCTCCAATTACATAAGTTGGATCTAATCCACCTTCAGTTAATACACTTGTAACAAGACTTGTTGTTGTTGTTTTTCCGTGTGTTCCAGCTATAGCAATGCCTTGACTAAAACGCATTAATTCAGCTAGCATCTCAGCACGACGTACAACAGGTATTCTATTCTTTCTAGCTGCAATTAATTCTTTATTGTCTTTGTTAATAGCGCTTGTATATACAACAACATCGGCATTAATTATATTTTCAATATTATGTCCAATTAAAACTTTTATACCTATTGACTGAAGTCTTTTTGTAATGGCAGTTTCCTTTATATCCGAGCCACTTATTTCATAATTTAAATTTTTTAAGACCTCAGCTATACCGCCCATACCAGCACCGCCAATGCCTATGAAATGTATTCGTTTTATTCTGCCTTTTATGTGTGGAGAAAAATATGTTTCTAAATTATGCATAAAATACCTCTATACATAATTTTGCAACATTATTAGTTGCCTCTGGTTTTGATAAATTTTTTGCTTTTTTTGCCATACCTAAAAGCAGATCTGGTGTGTTTATGAAATCTAATAAAATATTTTTTAATTTATCAATATTACATTTTTCTTCTTCTATAAGAATTGCAGCACCTTGATCTGAAAGATACTTAGCGTTACTCATTTGATGATTATCAACTGCAAAAGGATATGGAATAAGTATTGAAGCAATTCCGCAAGCAGTTATTTCTGAAATTGTCGATGCTCCTGCGCGACAGATTACTAAATCAGCCCAAGTGTAAGCATGTACCATATCATCTATGTAAGGAGTTAGATCTATGTTTAGATTGTAGTCCTTATATATACTCTGTGTTTTGGAAAAATTTTTCTCGCCGCATTGATGCTTAACTTTTAACACATACTCATTACCAAGACTGCTTATTGTGGCTGGAACTATTTTATTAAGTTTTTCAGCGCCAAGACTCCCGCCTAAGACAAGTATTCTTAATTCTTTAGATTTAAGATTAATATATCTATTCTCTGGCTTAGAAATTTTTTCTATTTCATATCTTATAGGGTTACCGGTAATAATCGTTTTATCTGAATTTTTAAAAACCTCAGGGAAAGCAGTCATGACAGAAACTGCAAATGGACTAAGCAATCTATTTGTTAGTCCGGCTATAGAATTTTGTTCATGTATTAGTAGAGGAATTCGCATTAACCAAGCAGCAATTCCTCCCGGACCACTTGCAAACCCACCCATGCCTAATACAATTACTGGACGAATCTTAACCATTACTAATAATGCTTGAAATATTGAAGCTACAATAAAAAAAGGTGCCGATAATAAATGGAAAATGCCTTTGCCTCTAATTCCTTTAACATTGATTTTTAGTAAAGTATAGCCATGTTTTGGTACAATATTTTTTTCAAGTCCGTTATTCGAACCCAGCCAAAATAATTTGAAACCTTCAAGCTTTAAAGTATCAGCAACGGCTAGTGCTGGATACACATGTCCACCTGTTCCTCCCGCCATAATAAGAATATTTTTATTTTGCATAGGCAGATACCGATCTTCTGTTATTGGTTTTAATGTCCTTTCGGTTCTCATATTCAATTCTTAGTAAAACACCAAATAATATGCAATAAACAAGCATGCTATTACCGCCGTAACTAATAAGCGGTAAAGTTAATCCTTTAGTTGGGAGCACACCCATATTGACGCCTATATTAATAAAAGCCTGTAAGCCAATGGTTAGCCCAATACCATATGCTAAATAAGCAGAGAAATAATTTTTAGCTATTTCAGCTACTCTGCCAATTACAAATGCACGCCATACTATTAGTAAATACAAAAAAATAATTGAAACTGTCCCTATTAAACCAAGCTCCTCAGCAAGCACTGATAGAATAAAATCTGTATGATTTTCTGGTAAATAAAATAATTTCTGCACTCCCGATCCCAAGCCAACACCTGTCCAGTCTCCACGACCAAATCCGATCAATGCCATGCATAATTGATATCCAGCATCACTACAATCTTTCCATGGGTCCAAAAAACTTATTAAACGCTTCATACGATATGGTGATAAAAGAATCAATACACCTAATGCAGCTATAAAAGGAAAAAACCACGCAATAAAACGTCCTATTGGGACCCCTGCTAAAAAAAGCATCCCGAGAACTGTAATGGATAAAACTGCGAATGAACCATAATCAGGTTGTTTTAATAATAGTATTGAAATAATAGAAAGAATAAGTATTGGCTTTAGAAATCCTTTTAATTCACTTTGTACAGATTCACGATGATGCACTAGGTATCCCGCAAAGTAGGTAATGATAAAAAATTTTATTAATTCTGCAGCTTGAAATGATTTACCTCCTAATTCTATCCAGCGGGTGCTGCCATTTACTTCTTTACCAACACCGGGTATGAGTGTAAAAATTAATAGTGCAATTGACAAAATTAAAAATACCCTACTTGATGTCTGCAAATATAAAGTTGGTACATTTAAAAAAATTAATAGAAAAATTAAACCTAGAAAAACTGAGAGCCCTTGATTAAAGAAATAATATAATGGATTGCCAAAAACTTCGGCAGCATTTGATATTGATGCTGATGCAACCATAATCAAACCAACAGATATCATAATTAGAAACAGAACTATCAACCAAAAATCATAGCCTACTATAGTGGTTACTGATTTTTTATTTTGGCTTAACATCAATTTTTTTGTAATGCATTTACAGATGAAATAAATGCATCTCCCCGTTGCTTAAAATTTTGATACATGTCGAGACTTGAGCAAGCTGGCGCTAGTAATACTAAATCTCCAGGCAAAGCTACCTTATTTGCAAAATGAACTGCTTCATCGACACTTCTAACAAACTCTTTGTCTACTTTGGAGCTTAGTACACTTGATAATTTGTCTGCATCAATACCAAACAAAAATACTTTCTTCACATACTTTTCTATAATTTCATTAAGGCTAGATAGATCTGAACCTTTGCTATCTCCTCCTGCGATTAAAATTATTTTTCCAAATTCACAGAGTCCCTTGATAGAGGCAATACATGCGCCAACATTTGTTGCTTTTGAGTCATTATACCAATCAATATTATTAAACGATTTAATCAATTGGCATCGATGTTCAAGGCCCGAAAAATTCTTAAGAACATTAGTCATTATCTTATATGGGACATCAACAGAATTTGCTAAAGCCATCGCGGCAAGAGCATTACTAATATTATGATCTCCCTTTATCTTCAACTGATCTTTGCTAATAATCTTTTTATTACCATGACATAACCAAACTTTATTATTACTTTTCAATAATCCAAAACTATTTTTATCTGGCTTATCTAATGTGAAGTAATTAATTTTTCGATCTAAATCAATCATAGATTTACAATATTCATCATCCTTATTTAAGATCATCAAACCATGCCCTGAATAAATTCTACTCTTGGCTTCAGCATAATCTTTTATGCATGAATAACGATCCATATGGTCAGGGGAAATATTCAAAACCACGCTCGCATGTGCATTTAATGAAAAAGTTGTCTCTAATTGAAAACTTGATAATTCAAGAACATATAGGTCTGGTTTTTTATCATTTAATAAATCAAGAACAGGTGTGCCTATATTCCCACCCATATAAGTATTAAGCCCTGCCTGTCTGGCCATTTCTTTTACTATAGTTGTGACCGTGCTTTTACCATTTGATCCTGATATGGCTATTATCGGTGCTAATGCTTTTTGACTAAATAATTCGATATCGCCGATTACAGGTATATTCTCCTCAATTGCTGATTGAATGCCTTCATTATTTAAAGAAATTCCTGGACTAACAATAATTTGATCGGACGCGAGTAATACTTTTTTGCTAATCTCGCCAAGATAGGTTGTCACATCATTAAATTCAGCATTAAGCTTCTCGAGTTCAGGTGGACTTTCGCGACTATCGGTAATAGCTAGATTTAAACCTTGATTAAATAGATAACGAAAACATGATAGTC